>DUSK01000141.1 GCA_012842275.1 Syntrophaceticus sp.
CAGACCGCACACTCCTTCTCTTTACTCCCCATCAGGGCCGGGATAGCACCCTGCTTCCCTTTCCTGGACTGTTGAGTCCTCAGGCAATTCCCCTGAGCGCAGCTTTTTGAAAAAGTTCTGCAAGAGCTGGGCACACTTCTCCTTTAGCACACCACCGGTTACCTCTACCTGGTGGTTGAAACAGCTTTCCCCTAATAGATCCACACAGGACCCGGCAGCTCCTGCCTTGGGGTCATAGGCGCCGAACACTATCCGGTCCAGCCGTGCCTGGATTGCCGCACCGGCACACATGGGACAGGGCTCCATGGTAACATAGAGTGTGCAGCCGTTCAAGCGCCAACTGCCCAGCCTTAATGCCGCCTCCCGCAGAGCCAGCATCTCAGCATGAGCAGTGGGATCACCCAGCCCTTCCCTGAGGTTGTGGCCCCGGGCGATCACCTGATCCCCCTCAACCACCACAGCACCTACAGGCACCTCCAGTTTGGCAGCAGCTTTATAGGCCTCTTTGATGGCCTCCCGCATAAACCTTAGATCACGCTCATTGTTATCGATTTCCAACACACTCCCTGCCAATCTATAATTGAAAAACCGCGTTTGATGACCTATCCTTTATTATAAAGGCTGCTCCAGATCAAGCCTGCCTATATAATTTACCATAATTCGATCAGGGCGTATACCCCTTTCCACCAACAGGTTGTCTTACCATAATTCCAATGTTAAAATATTAGTATCTATGGCAATAACTGTAGAAGATTTAAGTTCCTAAAAACTGACACAGCCTATGACCACATAGTACAGTTATATCAACATAACTGCAACTGGTTTTTTGGCTGTCTTATAATCCTGGCTGGGTTTGCATAAATAATCGAAAGGGGGATAACACCCATGACCTACGCAGTTATTATGGCCGGCGGCCGGGGTGAAAGATTTTGGCCAAAAAGCCGGCAGAAATATCCCAAACAGTTCCTCCCGCTGATCAGCAGCAAAACCATGCTGCAGATAACCGTAGACAGAGTAAAAAAATTTATTACCCCCGATAAGATACTCATTATTACTGCAGAAAATTATCAAGAGATCGTTTATCAGCAGATCCCCGATGTTCCCAGAGAAAACATCATCCTTGAACCCTGTGGCCGGGATACAGCAGCAGCTATCGGCCTTGCAGCAGTAATTATCCAGCAGAGGGACCCCTCAGGGCTAATGGTAGTCCTACCTGCAGATCACTATATCTCTGATCAAGACCGCTTTATAGAAGTATTACAGGGCGCTGAGGCTGCTGCAGCACAAAACCATGCTGTAACCATCGGCATCCCAGCCAGCCGCCCGGAAACAGGTTTCGGCTATCTCTCACAGGGTGAATTATACAGGGAGCATCAAGGCATCCCCTTTTATCAGGTCAAAAAGTTCACAGAAAAGCCTGACCTGGCAAAAGCCTTGGAGTTTTTAGAAAAAGGCTGCTACTTCTGGAACAGCGGTATTTTTATATGGCGTGCGGACCTGATCAGAAGGCTGATTGCTGAACACCTGCCGGTTTTAGCAGCCGGACTGGAAAAAATAGAAAAAGCTGTTGGCACACCATCATTTCCACAAACACTCAAGAAGGTCTATGAGGGACTTCCCAGGATATCCATTGATTACGGTGTTATGGAAAAGGCCGAGGGAGTTTTGATGGCTGTGGGGGACTTTGGCTGGGATGATGTGGGATCCTGGAACGCCCTGGAATCCTACAAAAAAAAGGATCAAAACGGGAACATCCTGGAGGGGCGGGGTGTGCTGGTGGATACCAAAAACACCATGGTACAGGTTTCTGACAAGGTGGTTGCCACTTTAGGGGTTCATGATCTGATCGTTGTTGAAAATGAAGGCAGTATTCTCATCTGTCATAAAGATAAGGCACAGGATTTGAAAAAGGTTATTACAGCACTCAATGAAAGAGGATATAAGGAGATATTATGATGAATAAGGCAATTTTTCGACAATATGATATACGCGGACATGCAGACCGGGACCTGACCGATGATACTGTCAGGCTTATCGGCCAGGCCTTTGGTACCTATGTGCAGGAACAGGGCAGCAATGAGGTCCTGGTGGGGCGGGACAACCGCCTCAGTTCTGACCGGCTGCATAAGATGCTCTTGAAAGGACTTCTGGACTCAGGCTGTCATGTGATCGATATCGGCCTGGTGGTCAGCCCGATCCTCTACTATGCCAGGGAGTATTACGGGATCAGCGGCGGGGTGATGATCACCGGCAGCCACAACCCTCCAGAGGAAAACGGTTTTAAACTTGCTTGCGGTGAGGGCACTATTTACGGTGATGAGATCATCAAACTGAGGGATATGATCGCCGCAAATAAATTCCGCTCAGGCAGTGGCACGCTGGAGGTGCGGGATGTTGTTGATTCATATCTTCAGATGCTAGCGGACAAAATAAAACTGGGCGGGCGCCCCTTAAAGGTGGCTGTGGACTGCGGCAATGGTACAGCATCCCTTTTTGCGGAAAGAATACTGAACAATTGGGGGTGTGAGGTACTTCCCCTTTACTGCGAATCTGACGGCAGTTTCCCCAACCACCACCCGGATCCGGTAAAAACAGCCAATCTGGCCCAACTCAAAAAGACAGTACTGGAAAACAAAGCCGACCTGGGGGTCGCTTATGACGGTGATGCAGACCGGATCGGGGTTGTTGATGATCAGGGAAATGTGGTCTGGGGTGACAAACTGATGTGTCTCTTCTGGCGGGAGATTCTGGCCAAACACCCTGAAGCACTGGCTATTGTAGAGGTCAAATGCTCTCAAGCCCTGGTTGATGAAATCAAACGGTTAGGGGGCAAACCGGTCTTTTACAAAACAGGTCATTCCCTGATCAAGGCCAAGATGAAGGAAACCGGGGCGGTGTTTACCGGAGAAATGTCCGGGCATATGTTTTTTGCTGATGAATATTATGGTTATGATGACG
>DUSK01000142.1 GCA_012842275.1 Syntrophaceticus sp.
CGTCCAGCAGAAATAAATGTTAATGTTACAGGCATCAGAGTCTTCAAGTAATTGTTAAGGAGGAACCGGATTGGAACGGTGTATTGTAACCGGTGAACACTTAAAGTGTTTGTTTACCGGTGGACTGGAAGCAATTCAAGAACATCAGCAGGAAGTTGATAGTCTTAATGTTTTTCCTGTTCCAGATGGTGATACAGGGCGTAATATGTATTTGACTATGGCTGCAGCAGTAAAAGAGATGGAAACCGTAAACACCTCCCACATAGGAAATGTGGGTGAGGCTATTGCCCAGGGTTCATTGATGGGTGCCCGGGGGAACTCAGGTGTGATTTTATCTCAGCTGCTGCGAGGTCTTACCGATAGTTTGAAAGGTAAAGAAACCATAACTCTACAGGAGTTTGCCAGTGCCTGGGAGGCAGCTGTAGCTAGCGCTTACCGAGCTGTAATCAAGCCTGTTGAAGGTACTATGCTGACGGTTTCCAAGAGCTTTGCTCGAGGGATGAAAAAAGCGGCCGCAGACAGGAGTAATTCACTGGAAGAGGCTCTGGCTCAGGCTATCAAAGAGGGTTATGAAACCCTGATGCAGACACCGGAAATGCTTCCTGTCTTGAAAAAGGCAGGTGTTGTAGATGCAGGGGGAAAAGGCCTGCTGGTTATATTGGAAGGAGGGCTTCACGCTCTCAGCAATGGCAGTTATACTGTGCAGAAGTTAGAAACAAAGGCCCAACCGGTGATTGAAACCACCGGGCTAAAACCCGCAGAGGAAAGGGATTTTACTTATCTGTATTGTACAGAGTTTTTGTTGGAGGCTGATCCGGCTGTAGAAGCTGATATTAAATCCTTTTTAAACAGTGTCGGAGACAGTATGGTTACAGGCTGTGCAGGTTCGTATATTAAAGTTCATATCCATACCAACAACCCGGGAAAGGTTTTAGATTACTGCCTGCAATATGGGACACTGCATGATATTAAAATTGATAATATGTATGACCAGTGGAAAGCTGAACAAACAATCGAAACAGCTGCTAATAAAAATGATACAGCTGTTAACAACTCAAGTTTAGTGGATATCGCTGTGGTTGCTGTTGGGTGCGGGGAAGGCATTAAGCAACTCTTTTACAATCTTGGGGTGCAGCAGGTAATTGAAGGGGGACAGACAATGAATCCCCCTGTAGAAGAGTTTGTGCGGGCTATCAAGGAGGCTAATGGGCGGCAAGTGCTGATTCTGCCCAATAACAAAAATCTAATTCTTTCCGCTCAACAGGCCAAAGAGCTTGTGGATATCCCTGTAGAGGTGATCCCATCGAAAAACATTCCTGCAGGAATCAGCGCCTTGTTGCTATTTAATGATTCCATGACCCTAGAGGAGAACAAAGAGCGCATGACAAGGCAGTTGCAGGAGGTCAAAACAGGAGAAGTGACCTATGCTGTCAGGGATGCTATGCTTGGTGAACAGGAGATTAAAAAGGGTGAGCTGATTGGGATTTACCAGGGGGAAATAGCTGCCGCCGGTCCTTCACAGGAAAGTGTTGTTTTGTCCTTGTTGGAGAAGATGATCGATGAGGATGATGAACTGATAACCATTTATTGGGGTGCTGATGTGGAACAGGAAACTGTGGAAAGGATTATTGAACAAATTGAGGAGAAATACCCCGAGCTGGAAGTGGATTCACATAATGGAGGACAACCCTTGTATTATTTCCTGATCAGTGTGGAATAGGAGTGAAAGGTATAATCAACAGGAATAGCTTGTTGTCAGGAAAACAACTGGCTGAAATAAAGCTTTCATCTCTGCCCAATATTGGGGATAAGAGGGCAGAGTTGTTTCATAAAATCGGAATTTATAATCTTTTTGATCTGCTCTACTATTTTCCCAGGCGTTATGAAGACAGGCGGTTTGTTGAACGGCTGGATGGGGTGCCAAGCGGTGAGCAAGTTACCGTTTGGGGCAGGATAATAAATGTTGAAGAGCTAAAACTGCGCCGTAATTTGAGCCTGCTGAGGGTTGTTATTCAAGGGAATTTCGGCAGCTGTACAGCATTGTGGTTTAACCAGCCTTTTTTAAAGAGATCACTGCACAGGGGTTTGTCTATAGCTGTAACTGGGAAGGTGGAGCGAAATCTTTATGGCTGTGAGATATCTGTTATTGACTATGAAACCGGAAGTTTAAAAAATCCGGTGCATGTAGGGCGTATTGTGCCCATCTACAGCAGTACGGAGAACTTAAGCCAGCGATTCTTAAGGCGAGTTATCTACCAATGTGTAAGAAAGTATGCAAAAAATATAAAAAACTACCTTCCAGAGGAATTGATCAGAGAATTAAATTTGCTATCCATCTCACAGGCTTTAATGGATATCCATTTTCCCCAGGATGAAGATTCTCTGGTGAGAGCAAGGGAGAGCCTGGTTTATGAGGAATTATTCCTTTTTCAAACAGGCCTGAACAGAATCCATGAACAGGTCCGCAAACAGGGTGTGGCACGCCGCCCCCAGACCACACTGCCTGAGGAATTTTTGAAAAAACTTCCCTATACCCTTACAGAGGCGCAGCAGAGAGCAATGGTTGAAATTAAAAATGATCTTTCCAGTAGTAAAAGGATGTACCGTTTGCTGCAGGGTGATGTGGGATGTGGGAAAACTGTTGTAGCCCTTTATGCACTGCTGTATGTTGTTGCATCAGGTTATCAGGGCGCCTTGATGGCTCCCACAGAGGTTCTTGCAGAGCAGCATTTCTTAAATATCAGCAAATTGGTTTCCGGTTTTGGGGTCAATGTGGCTCTGCTTACAGGGTCCCTGGGTAAAAAGGAAAAGGAACAATGCATTCAATCAATTAAAAGCGGTATGACCGATATTGTGGTCGGTACCCATGCTCTGTTGGAGGATGATGTTGTTTTTAACCATCTGGGATTGGTAGTTATCGATGAGCAGCACAGATTCGGGGTTCAACAGCGGAATCTATTGTTGAACAAGGCTGCAGCCCCTGATGTTTTGGTTATGACTGCTACCCCTATACCCCGCAGTTTAACCTTGACCGTTTATGGTGATCTTGATCTAACAATTATCAATGAACTGCCCCCTGGTAGAAAAAAAATTAAAACTTTTTTTCTACCTGCCGCGGAAAAATCAAGGGTTTATAGCTTTGCCAGAAAGGAATTGGAAGCGGGGCGTCAGGTTTATGTGGTCTGTCCCCTGATCCAGGAATCTGAGCATCTTGCCGTAGAAGCTGCAGTTAAAAGGTATGAGGAGTTATGCAGGGAGTTTTCCGGTTTTAATGTGGGTCTTATTCATGGAAAATTGAAAATCGATGAAAAAGATGAGGTAATGGATGCGTTTCGCAGAGGGGAGGTTGATCTATTAGTAGCCACCTCGGTGATTGAAGTTGGGATTGATGTGCCTAATGCCTCATTGATCATAATCGAGGGAGCGGAGCGTTTCGGTTTGTCCCAACTCCACCAGTTAAGGGGCCGGGTTGGGAGAGGGAATCATGAGAGTTATTGTGTTTTGGTCGGTAATCCGAACACCAGGGAAGCCATAGAACGCATCAAAATTATGGTAAACTGCCATGATGGTTTTCAGGTTGCTGAGAAGGATCTAGCCTTAAGAGGGCCAGGAGAACTCCTGGGAATCAAACAGCACGGTTATTCTGATTTTCGGGTTGTTGATATTATCAAGGATCTGCCTCATTTTTTAAAATTGAAAAAATATAACATCATTACCAATACATACCGGCATGAGTTATGGGAAGAGATTAATTTTCGCTTTCCTTCAATATTTAATGTTTTAAAGATTTAAGTTTTAAAAATATAACAAAATATATCCAAATAATAATAAAAAACCTCACTGAACCGAAGTGAGGTTTTTTTGGTGCGATCTTACTTGTATGTGATAAATAATTTTTGCTCACAATGTTAATACGACGAAATAAAAAAAATTACAGCAAAGCTGCATAAATAAGGTGCTTATCGAAAATACTTACTAGGATAAAAAACTTTTAGATGTACATAATAAAAACACACAAGAAAGGAGGGAGATAAATGGGCACAGGTCAAAAACGAAACAGACTCCTTGTTCCAGAGGCTAGCAAAGCAATGTATCAGTTCAAGTATGAAATGGCCCGGGAGGTGGGAATAGAAAATCAGATCCAAGGTGATTATTGGGGGTATATATCCTCCCGTGACTGCGGTGCTGTGGGTGGTGCTATGGTAAGGCATATGATCCAAACCATTGAACAGCAAATTGCCCAGCAAGGAAACCCCTCCCAGACCATCGCGGCTACAAACACAAATACTCAGCTTAGCTAATCAACATTAATATGAAAGGAGGGAAAATTTAATGGGTACAGGACAAAAAAGGAACAAATTGTTAGTACCTGAAGCCAGCAAGGCTATGTACCAGTTCAAATATGAGATGGCCAATGAGGTTGGTATCACAAATCAAATCCAGGGTGATTACTGGGGACATATATCTTCAAGGGATTGTGGAGCGGTCGGAGGTGCAATGGTCAGGCGTATGATTCAGCAGTACCAGCAGAGCCTTGCTAACCAGCAGCCTCAGACCACAACCACAATCCAGTAAAACAACTATCATGAACAAAGCCATCACAGCGGGCGGACATGAATAATGTCCGCCAAGTTTTTTGTCGAGTTTTTTTATGATATAAGAGCCTCCAACTCTTCTCTCGGTACCCGTGGATGCAGAGCCATGGTAATTCCCCTATTGATTGTCCGGCTTGCATTTTCAATTAAGTCATCTATTTCCCGGGGGGTTACCACAAGTGAGCCCTGAAATGGTTCCAAGACATCAGCTATGGTTTCCTGAATATAAACCGGGCGCTGTTTGCCACCGGAAAATTTGTTGGCATAAGTTTCTAAAACAGCTCGGCCGATAACCGAGGCATTTACCACAGTAGGCACCCCAATAGCGATCACGGGAACACCCATAGTCTGGAAATTGATCTCCGCTCTTCTATTATTTACACCAGAGCCAGGAGCAATACCGGTATCACTGATCTGAATGGTTGTACCCAGCCGGTTGATACTGGCTGCCGCTAAAGCGTCGATGGCAATGATCAGATTGGGTTGGACCTTTTCCACAACTCCTCTGATGATTTCCGCTGTTTCGATACCTGTTATCCCCAAAACACCTGGTGCTATAGCACATACTGACAGGTAATTTTGTACAGCATCTGGCATGTGTTTGAAAAGGTGGCGGGTAACCAGTGTGTATTTAACAACTGATGGTCCCAGAGCATCAGGAGTTGCCTGCCAGTTGCCCAAACCGATTATCAGAGCAGTTTCTTGACCTGTCAATTGGAGCAGTTTGCTGAGTTGCTGTGCCAGGGCTTCTGCAACACTGAGTTGAACTTCAGGAGACTTGTATTTTAATTCAGGTGCCTCAATAGTGATGTAAGTCCCGCGAGGTTTACCCATCACCTTTTCTGCAGCTTCATCCTCGATCTTAATTATTGTTATACTGCCATGAGGAAATGTTTCTTTCTCCTCAATTACTCCAGCTATCTCCTGGCCGGTTGCTCCCCGTACCAGGTCCCGTGCCTCCAAAGCCAGGTCCGTATAATATTGCTGAGAGGAAAAATCGATGTTGCCCAACTTAAATCTCCTTTTTAAAGCTAATCTTTAAGAGCTAGTCTTTGCAGTTATTTTTATCAAATATTTAATAATTATACATCTATATAAAAATAGATCCCAATTTAACCTATCATGTTGTATTTTATTTTACTGGTTTTACACATTTACCGGTTATTAGTTCTGTGGTGCCTTAAATTAGTTTGAAAAGGATTTGTTTTATAAAGAAAAGGTTTTATAGCAATTTGTCGAATATAAACAATGGGTGAGGGTTATGGAATGGTTTATTGAATTGGATCAGGTAAAGGATTTAGAGCAATTAAAGCAGTACTGTCTTCAGTGCCGGGACTGTGATCTTGGCAAAAACGGTTCAAATGTGGTTTTCGGTGAAGGTAATCCTGCTGCCAGCTTGATGTTGGTAGGTGAGGCCCCCGGAGCTGAGGAAGACCGTTTGCAGCGTCCATTTGTGGGTGCGGCAGGACAACTGCTTGACAAGATATTAAAAGCAGTCGGAATTGTGCGAGAGGAGATCTATATTACCAATATTGTAAAATGCCGCCCTCCTCAAAACCGTTTTCCGAAAAAAGAAGAGTCTGACCGGTGTTTTGTTTATCTGGCCCGTCAGATTGAACTGATTCAACCCAAACTGATCGTCTGCCTGGGATCACTAGCAACGCGGTATCTGGTGCATCAAGAAGCTCAGGTAACTGCTGTGCGTGGGGAGGTTTTTGTTAAAGGGGGGATCCGGCTTATACCCACCTATCATCCGGCAGCTCTTTTAAGGGATGCCAGTAAGAAAAAACCTGTCTGGAAAGACTTTCAATTGATATATAGTTTTTATCAGGAGGTTATGGCAAAAAAAAAGCCGTAAGGTTATGACTTACGGCTTAATTTGCTCGCCATTGAGACCTACCTTCTGGTAATGATCTCAATGGCGTGGGAGAGGAGAAACTGGAGGAAGAGCTCATGGAGTAGAGCCTACTGCATTATGTGCTGCATTTTTACTGCAACATATGTTTCGACTGCCCCTCCATGAAGACCCTTTAGCCATTTCTATTTTTACCTATAAATGATTTTTTATACATTAAAATAATAAAAAAAATCAGGTATTTTATACCAATTTATTAGATAAAAAACACTAATTGTAAATGATGGGCAGTCAGGGTATAATTTTGTTATTGATCAATGTTTTACAGGTGATATGATGTCCCAGCCGCGTGTGATCGGCGGAATCGCCAAAGGAAAACGTTTGAAGACAAGAAATGTAAAGCATCTCCGCCCTGCTACAGATTATGTCAAAGAAGCTTTATTTAATATTTTAATGCTGTCTGTGCCGGGCAGCCGCTTTTTGGACCTGTTTGCAGGCACCGGCAGCATAGGTATTGAGGCTCTTAGCAGAGGTGCAGATAAGGTTTGTTTTGTAGAGAAGGACCCCCTTAATGTAAAACTGATCAAGGAAAATCTGCAGATTACAGGTTTTTCAGAACAAGCTGAAATATATGCCAAGGATGTTTTTAAGGCACTAAACCTATTACAACAAAAAGAATACCAGTTTGATCTCATTTTTGTTGATCCCCCCTTTAGACAGGGTCTGTTAGTACCAACTGTAGAAAAGATTTGGGAACTGGGTATACTTGCTGCTGGGGGCTGTATTATCACACGCAGTGCAAAAGGGGAAGAAAATCATTTTTCCCAAAAACCTTACAGGGAAGAGCGGTATGGTGACAGCGTATTGCATTTTTTCAAGTATAACTGATTATAAGAAAGGTGGGGTGAAATGAGAATTGCAGTCTACCCCGGCAGCTTTGATCCAATAACCTATGGACATCTGGATATCATTGAAAGGGCTGCTGAACTTTTTGACAAAGTTATTGTAGCAGTAAGCGTCAATAGCGGCAAAAAACCTCTTTTCACCATTGAAGAACGGGTAGAAATGATCACCGCTGAGTGTCACCATATAAAAAATGTAGAAGTCAGGCATTTCCGCGGATTGCTGGTTGATTTTGCTGTTCAAAACAATGCCTGCTCCATTGTGCGTGGACTGCGTGCGGTTTCAGATTTCGAATATGAATTCCAGATGGCTTTGACCAACCGTAAACTTAATCCACAATTGGAGACCATTTTTTTGGTATCTCAACCTAAATACTCTTTTCTTAGTTCCAGTATTGTCAAGGAAATTGCCAGTCTCGGTGGAGATATCAGCGGTTTTGTTTCACAGAATGTGGCAAACAGATTGCAAACCAAATATCATCAACGAAACAATGAGGGGTGAGGAGAATGGATTTGAATATTTTTAATGTTTTAGATGAACTCGAGGATATGGTGCAAAGCAGCAAAAAGTTACTGGGTAAGGTTCTCCTTGATGAAGAGGCAGTGCTGGATTATATCGATAAACTGAGGACCCTTCTCCCCGAAGAGGTTCACCAGGCCAAATGGTTGAACAAAGAAAGAGATCGCATGCTGCAGGAGGCTCACCAACAGGCGGAGAGGATTATAAGCGATGCTCAGGCAGAGGTGAAGCGGTTAGCTGATGAAAGTGAGGTTGCAAAACAGGCAAGAGAAACCGCAGAGGAGATCATAGCACAGGCAAAAAGCTTGGCCAAGGAGATAAAAAGCGGGGCCACTGAATACGCTGATGAGATCTTATGTAAATTGGAAAAAAGCATCAGTCAAAGCTTGTCAGTGATCGGACAGGCGAGAGAAGAGTTAAGTAAAATGAAATAGGATATTTAGCGGATGATGATGACCCTACCGCTGAGGATCTTTATTAAAGATCTTCCTATGAGATACCATGCAGCCAAAATAGCGCTCAACAATAAAAAGATAACAGCCCAAAGCAATGGGGGAATACCAATACCGGTGCTGGCCGGTACTGCCAGCATCTCCTCAAAAGGCAAAAGGAAAACCAAAACAGTGATCAGCATGGCCAGGGGTATTTGCAGCAACCTGGTCAGGTAATATTTTTTTATTTTCAGATCACTTTCCGCCACCATGCCTGTCACTTGTGCCTGGATTGCCAGACCATTCCAGGCTAATAGTGCTTCTATAGCCAGCAGTTGGGTGGGTAACCCGGCTGAACTGTTGCTTATTGCCTGGATACCGATGGTAATTTCAAAAAAACCCATAAAAATCCCCTCAAGCAATGTTCTGTCGATATCAAAGAATTGGGTAAGTGGTTGAAACAGGTTGAGCAAAAGGGAAAAGAACCCTGCTGCTCGCAGTATGCCGGCAAGAACGGAGAAAAAAGTGATAAAACCTCCAATGGTCAGAAGGGTGATGCAGGCATTGCGTATAGTATCCCCCAACAATTTGCCAAATCCCTTATTCTTCAGTTCTGTTTGCGATATAAAGGCATGTAAAGCTTTTTTAAAAACATGCCTTTTTTCCGGTGCATATCCTACTGGAGGGGAAAATGATTTCAGTATCAGACCACAGATGAAGTTGGAAAGGTAATGAATGGCGGCAATTAAGGGGCCCAGAGCTGGATTGTGGTACATCCCGATACCAACAGCACCTATCATAAAAAGGGGGCTGGCATTGCTGGTAAAAGAAAGAAGACGTTCCCCCTCATTTTTATTGCACAGGCCAGCCTGACGGAGTTTGCTGGTCAGAATGGCGCAGAGGGGAAAACCGGAGAGGTAACTGACAGCCATGATAAAGCCGCTGCAGCCGGGCAGGTTGAAAAGAGGCCTCATGGCCGGTTCCAGCAGTGTGCCCAAAAAGGCAACAAAACCCAGTTTCATCAAAAGATCCGCTATTATAAAAAAGGGAAGCAGGCTGGGAAAGACGATTTCCCACCAGGTTTTCAAACCCTGCTGTGCCGCTTCAAAGGAGGCTGAGGGGTAAGAGATCACACCCAGGGCATAAAGCAGACAGAGCACACTGAAAAATCCAGGGGCAATTATTTTTTTATGATGTTTTAGTTTTATAAATAAGCCGGGAATCATTGAATTACCTCATTTTTTTTAATAAAAAAGTTTGTCTCGGAAGGATTATATATACTTGATGTAGAAATTATAACCAGGGTCCCCTTGTTTAGCACCTATTGTAAATACACAATCAGGTTGCTGTTGTTTAATTGCTAAAAAAAGAGAGATCCTAATAGGGATTAGCATAAGAGGGGATGATTTGTTTTCGGGGGTGTCCCTTGCTCTTGCCAAGAGCAAGGATGTTTTGAAAAAAAGTATTTGGGAGGGAAAGAGAATGGCTGTAGTGGCACCACAAAATCCTATTATGGAAGGTGTCTGGGCAAAAGCCCGCCAGGGGCAAAAGACAATTGTTTTACCGGAAACAGAAGATGAACGCACTCTAATCGCTGCTGAGCTGATCGACAAAGCAAATCTAGGTAAGGTTATTCTACTAGGAGACAAAGATGATATTAACAGGAGAGCAAAAGAAGCAGGGGCCAATATTGACAATCTTCCTATCATTGATCCATTAAAGTCTGACAAGTTCGATTTCTATGCTGAAAAATTAGTTGAGATCAGAAAAGGAAAAATAGCTTCCATTGATGATGCCAGAAAGATTCTTGAAAATTATCTTTATTTCGGAACAATGATGGTTAAGCTTGATGATGCAGACGGTATGGTTGCAGGTGCTTCTAATACCACAGCAGATGTTTTGAGACCCGCCTTTCAAATCATCAAAACAGCACCTGGAATTTCTCTTGTTTCAGCATATTTTGCCATGATTGTTCCTGATTGCGAATATGGAGAGAATGGTTTCTTCCTCTATGCAGATTCAGGCGGCCATCCCAACCCAACTGCCGAAGAACTAGCCGATATAGCTATCACCACCTGTGAAACAATCCAAAATATCTTTGGTGTTAAAAAAGCTTATGCTGCTATGCTTTCCTATTCAACCAAGGGAAGTGCCAAACACCCAATTGTGGATAAGGTTATTGAAGCCACAAAGATTGCCAACCAAAAGAGACCTGACCTGGCAATTGATGGCGAACTGCAGGGGGATGCTGCAATTGTGCCTTCAATTGGAGCGAAAAAGGCTCCAGGCAGCCCTGTGGCAGGAAAGGCTAACTGCTTGATTTTCCCTGACTTAAATTGCGGGAATATTGCATATAAGTTAACAGAACGCCTGGCCAAAGCTGAGGCTTATGGACCTCTGCTTCAAGGATTGGACAAACCGATTAACGATCTTTCTCGGGGTTGCAAGCCTACAGATATTGTCAATGTTGCCGCCATTGTGGCAGTAAAGGCCATGGTGCCTTATGGAAAAAGAGATTAAGGGGGGCCTTTAAATGAAAATACTTGTTTTGAATTGCGGGAGTTCCTCTGCTAAGTACATGGTCTATGACTGGGACGAGAAAAAGATCATGTGCAAAGGTATTGTGGAGCGGGTGACCATCGGCGGTTCCTTCTGCAAACATGAAGTTACAGGGAGAGACGAGGTTAAGATCGATAAAGAGTGCCCTACCCATAAAGAAGCTGTCGAACTTATTCTTGAACTTCTGGTTAGCCCGGAACACGGTGTTTTGAAAGACGTAAAAGAGATCAATGCTGTGGGCCATCGGGTGGTTCACGGAGGCGAAAGATTTGCCAAATCGGTTATCATTGATGATGAGGTCTTGAATGCCTTTAAGGAAATCCAGGACTTAGCACCGCTGCACAACCCGGCTAACATCCTGGGAATCGAAGCAGCGATGAGCATTTTACCCAATGTGCCGCATATGGCTGTTATGGATACTGCCTGGCATCAGACCATGAAGCCGGCACAGTTTATGTATGCCATTCCCTATGAGTGGTATGAAAAATATAAGGTACGCCGCTATGGTTTCCACGGCACCTCACTGCTCTATGTAGCCAAGAGGGCTGCAGTATTGCTGGGCAAGGACCCATTTGATGTCAATTTGATCCTCCTTCACGTGGGGAACGGTGTCAGTGCTAATGCTGTTAAGAAAGGGGTTTCCTTCGATACCAGTATGGGCTTTACCCCTCTGGAGGGCTTGGTCATGGGCACCAGGGCCGGAGACCATGATGCTGCTCTTGGCTATTACATGATGCAGAAGTTGGGTTTAACTGCAAAAGATATGGAAACAATCTTCAATAAGAAGAGCGGCTTACTGGGAATCACCGGCCAATACACTGACCGCCGGGATGTTCTGGAGGCCATGAAGAAGGGTGATAAGAGAGCAGAACTGGCCTTTGAGATGGAGTGCTACCGGCTTAAGAAATACATAGGTGCTTATGCTGCAGCTCTGGGTGGTGTTGATGCCATTGTCTGGACTGCGGGTGTTGGTGAGATGTCACCTGATATTAGAGCCCGTTCTATGGAAGGTTTGGAATTTATGGGCATCAAGTTCGATCCGGAGAAGAACAGTTTGGCCTGCACCAGAAACGCAGAGTCTGATATTTCTGCTCCGGATTCCAAGGTGAAAATCTTTGTTATTCCCACAGATGAAGAATTGGTGTTTGTGGAGGATGTTGTAGCATTGCTGGAAAACAGGTATGATATTCATACCAACTTTAAGTATTCCTTCGAAGATCCAGGCTACAGGAACCGTTTGCGTGATGAGCAGTTTGCCAAAGAGTTAGAAAAGAATCCGGAAAAAGCAAAGGCTGTAGCTAAAATTCCGGGTTGATCCCTGATCTATGAATGTTAATAAGGGGGAGGTTTATCAACCTTCCCTTTTTTGTTGACATTATCCTCTGCCCTTGGTTATAATTTGGATTGTTATTAGAGGTGATAGCTGTGATCATTGATGTAAGTGATATCAGAAAAAACAAGGGAAACAGTGAGAGCTTTCAGGGGAGTTTGCCTGATTTTCATCTGGATATGTCAGATCAGGATGCAGCCTTTTACGATCTTCAAGTGAATTGTGAAGCCACGAACACGGGTGAGGGGATTTATGTACAGGGAGAGATTACAGGGAAGTTAGATCTGACATGTAGCCTATGTTTAAACAGGTTTACAGTGGATCTTGAGGTGCCTTTCGAGGAAAACTATTACCGTGAAGGAGAGAGCGTGCCTGAGGATATAGAGGACCCAATACAGTTCTACCATGGTGAAGAAATTGACCTCTCTGATACCATCAAAGAGAATCTAGTTTTGACCTTACCAATGAAACCATTGTGCAGACCGGATTGCAGGGGGTTATGCCCTCACTGTGGTTGTGATCTAAATATTCAGCAATGCGGTTGTAAAGATGAAGAGCTGGACCCGCGCCTTGCTGTACTGGGCGACCTCTTAAAGGGTATTGATTTAGAAAATAAATAAAATAAAGTGAGGGATAATACAATGGGTGTACCAAAAAGAAAAACATCGAAAGCTCGGAAAAATAAACGGAGATCGGCTATTAAGCTGACAGCACCTACAATCGTAGACTGTCCGCATTGCCATGAACCCAAAAGAGCCCATGCGGTTTGTGAGCATTGTGGTTACTACGGAGATAAAAAAGTTATTGACAAAGCCTAATTTACAGATGAAAAAAGGACAAGGGGCCAAAAGACCCTGCTTGTCCTTTTTTTATGGGAGGCGAGGAGTTTGAGGATCGCTGTTGATGCCATGGGTGGTGATTATGCTCCTGGAGAAATTGTGAAAGGATCAGTTGATGCGGTAATCGATGATGGAATCGAAGTGGTTCTAGTTGGTAAGGAAGAATTAATAAGAGATGAGTTAAAAAAATATGATTATCCAAATCATCTGTTATCGGTGGTGAATGCCAGTGAAACAATAGAGATGGATGAACATCCTGCCAGAGCGGTACGGCGGAAAAAGGATGCTTCGCTTGTTGTGGCAACCAGGCTGGTGAAAAGTGGAGAGGCAGCAGCCGTTATTTCTGCCGGAAACACAGGTGCACAAATGGCAGCAGCACTTTTTGAGTTAGGCCGTCTTCCGGGAGTAGAGCGTCCGGGCATTGCCACAGTATTGCCTTCTCCTCAAGGGCCAAAGGTATTAATCGATTCAGGGGCAAATGTTGATGCCAAAGCTGAGCATTTGGTTTGCTTTGCCTATTTAGGCAGTGCTTTTGCCGAAGGGGTACTGGGTATCAAGGAGCCCCGGGTTGCACTGCTTAATATAGGCGCTGAGTCCAACAAAGGTAATGACCTGGTTGTTAAAGCTTTTCAGCTTCTGCAGGGAACTGATAAGCTATACTTCAAAGGTAATATTGAAAGCCGAGATTTGATGGCTGCAGATGTTGATGTGATTGTGTGTGACGGTTTCGTGGGCAATATTACCCTTAAAGCGGTAGAGGGTATTGCAGCGGTTTTGATGGCTATGATTAAAGATGAATTAAGCCGGAACCCACTGCGCCTTTTTGGGGCGGCTTTAGTAAAACCCGGACTAAAAGAAATAAAGAAAAAGCTGGATTACAGCGAATACGGTGGTGCACCTTTATTAGGTGTAGGCGGACTCAGCATAATCTGCCACGGGAGTTCCCGTGCACGAGCCATCAAAAATGCCATACGATATGCTCACCAAGCGGCTAAAAGCAATTTATTGGAGTTAATAGAGCAGAAACTAAAAGGGGTTATTTCTTAAGAAATAGGAGAAAGGTTCTTGACAATTAATATTGAGTTATTAAAATGTTTTTAGTAAATTTTGCTCA
>DUSK01000143.1 GCA_012842275.1 Syntrophaceticus sp.
GAACAATTCCAGTACAAACTATGCCAGATAGCAGAACAAAAAGGCTACTACCAACCGGCACAGCCGGCAGACCCGCAGGATATACAGCAGGTGCGTGCATCAGTTACACAAAGCTGATCAATCTTTTCTCTATAAAACTCTTTCTATAAAAAAGGGCCACAATGGCTCTTTTTTATCTATAGCTGCTTTTCTGCTAATCTTCAAAAAGCTCATCCATCAATTTCTCTATTCGTTCTCTTCTCTCAGCTGTGGCTTTTTTATCTAAAGTAACACTTATTTTAACCACATCACCTTCCCTGGCAGCTGAGGGTAGCAAAACCCTTGGCAGGTTGAAGGTGGTTTTTTCAAATTCAATTACGGCCCAATCCCCTTCAAAACGGTCAATAACAAAAATTGCCCTCACCATCCCTCTTGCTATGCTTTATGGAGTTTATATTATAATATAACAAAATAACAGAGTTCAAAAGCACCAATCAAGGAACAAGTTGGATCATGTTTTTCAAGATTTTTGAATCCGGATTACTTAATAATCACCAAAAGGAGATGTAACAAATGACATTAACCAGACAGCCCCTTGCCAAGGTCACTCAGGAGTTAGTTGCAGCAGCTACTGGGAAGACACCAGCGGACACGGTCATCAAAGGCGGAAAGGTAATCAATGTTTTCACAGGTGAAATCCTGCCATGGGACATCGCAATCAAAGGGGACCGGATCGCTACTGTAGGGGAGGTAAGCCACACCATAGGCCCCTCAACCAATGTGATCGATGCCTCCGGTTACTACCTCAGCCCCGGTTTCCTGGACGGGCATGTCCATGTAGAGAGCAGTATGGTGACTGTCAGTCAGTTTGCCAGAGCGGTTCTCCCCCTCGGCACTACCGGGATTTTTATGGACCCTCACGAGATCGCCAATGTCCTGGGAATGGAGGGTGTGCGGCTGATGGTGGAAGAAGGGCTGCAACTGCCCTTAAAAGTTTTTGCCACTATGCCCTCCTGCGTTCCTGCTGCTCCCGCTTTTGAGGATGCAGGGGCTGTCTTTGGCCCTGAGGAAATCGCTGCAGCCATGAAGTGGCCGGGCATCTGCGGACTGGGTGAGATGATGAACTTCCCAGGGGTTCTGGCCGGTGATCCAGGTGTTCATGGAGAACTGAAGGCAACTTTAGATGCCCATAAACCGGTCACAGGCCACTATTCCATGCCTGGTGATTTTCGAGGAGTCGCCGCTTACACTGCAGCAGGCATCAGATCCGATCATGAATCTGTTCTCAAAGAGGATGCCTTGAACAGGCTGCGATTGGGAATGTACACCAAAATGCGTGAGGGTTCAGCCTGGCATGATGTTGCTGCAACAGTGAAAAGCATAACTGAAACAGGTATTGACAGCAGGAGAGCCGTTTTAGTGAGTGATGATGTACACCCCGAAACCCTGCTCTCAACAGGCCACCTGAACCATGTGGTTCGCAGAGCCATCAGTGAAGGGCTGAACCCCATCAAGGCCATCCAAGCAGTGACCATCAACTGTGCAGAGTGTTTCCGAATGGATCAGGAACTGGGAGCCATAGCTCCGGGCCGCTATGCTGACATACTGTTCATCAGGGATCTGGCAAAAGTAGAGATCGATAAAGTTATGGTTGATGGACAGATCATCGCTGAAGGGGGCAAACTGCTGGTAGATCTGCCTGCTGTAAGCTATCCGGAGTTTGTCCGCAGTTCAGTTCACTTACAGGAACCTATTGACAAGACACATTTTCGCATCACAGCACCCGCAGGTAAAAGCAGTGTCAGGATCAGGGTTATGGAGATTATAGAAGCCAGTGTTTTGACCAAACATTTAATAGCTGAACTGCCTGTTGTGAATGGGATGCTGGAAGCCTCTGTGGCGCAGGATCTGGCAAAGGTTGCTGTTATAGAACGCCACGGTAATAATAAGGGGACCGGTCTCGGTTTTGTTAAAGGTTTTGGCTTTCAGGGCGGTGCTGTCGCTTCAACTGTGGCCCATGACAGCCATAACCTGCTCGTCGTGGGAATGAATGATGAAGATATGGCACTGGCAGGGAACACACTGGCAGAATGCGGCGGAGGGATGGTGGCAGTCAGGGATGGCAAGGTCCTGGCGCTCCTCCCCCTTCCCATTGCAGGGCTTATGTCAGACCGCCCGGTAGAGGAGGTGGCAGCACAGCTGTCAAAAGTGGAGCAGGCCTGGAGAGAGCTGGGCTGCCACCTGCTGTCCCCATTTATGACCATGTCCTTGCTTTCCCTGCCGGTTTTACCCGAACTGCGTCTCACCAACCGGGGTATAGTGGATACTGTGCAGTTCAGGTTAGTTGATCTCATTTCTTCATAAAAACGCTATTCAAAGGATGCACTCAAAAAAGCCGGGTCAAAAAACTGACCTGGCTTTTTTTATAAACCAACCTTTCGGTTTCTGCCCTTTTAGTACTTGGGGATACGAGGCTGACAGTATTTTTCAATAACCTGATTGAACAAAACAACATGGTGCAGTTCATCTAAAATAATCCTCTCCAGAATCCTTTTCACATAGGGGTCTTTGATCATATTCTGGTGTCTGCGATAATTGGCGATAGCAGCCCATTCACCAGCCAAATCCGCTGTCAGCCGGTCACAAAGAGCGGTGCCATAGAAAACAAAACTGCTATCCCAATACTTTTCAGCATTGTCCTTTTCAATGATCCTGTACCGGGGATCAACACCAAGCTGGTAAATGGTTTCAGC
>DUSK01000144.1 GCA_012842275.1 Syntrophaceticus sp.
ATAAAAACAACATCCGGTTGGAATCCCTGCAGCTCATCGATCAGATCACCCGCAGGATCGATCTGCTTAATCTCATAACCTTTTTCAAGCAGTGCTTGTGAAACTTGCCTCCCTGTCTTTAGTGAGATCTCACGTTCAGAGGAACGCCCACCCATCAATACCGCAATTTTACGCGGTTTTTCATTTGCCACTGAGCACACTCCTTTGCTATAATTACTATCACGTTTTATTTATTCTATAACAATTATTAAAATACCTGAAACTTTTTTTCAACCTTCTTTACACAAATTCGGTTTTTCGCTATAATAGTAATGCAATACAGGGGTGTAGCTCAATTGGTAGAGTAGCGGACTCCAAATCCGTTGGTTGCGGGTTCGAATCCTGCCACCCCTGCCAGTGAAACCAAGAATGACGGACTTTGAAAGGTCCGTCATTTTATTACTATTGTTAAAAGAGCAATCAGCTATTCTTCAACAAACCTCTTTGTTTGGCCGTTAGTCTTGTTTTGGCCCATTCTCACCTTCTCACTTTATAGGTATAAAAAGTAGCCTTATGACCCTCCTGCCATCCTCGATTGTTCCTCACATTGTTAAGTGATGGTGCAGAGGATGGCTATTTTGATCTTCTGGACGCCAGATCGCCAAATAATAATATAAATTTCCTACCGGGCCATCCCACTTTGATTCAAGTTCCAATGAATTAACAAGATAATATGTATTTTGTAATAGTATCATAAACCTTAAAAAGAAGCTCTGACATCTGCTTGCTCTTAAAAAATTGTAATTCAACCGGTATCCCGCCGGACAGGATAAGTTTGATTTCAGCATCCAAATCAAATGTGCCAGCGGTTTCGATTGAGTAAGCAACAATTGACTTATAAGGGATCGTGCAGTATTCGATCTTTTTACCTGTTAATCCCTGTTTATCAGCTATCAAAATCCTCTTGTCAGTAAAAACAGCGGCATCACGGATGGTTTTCACTGCAAAAAGGGGTGTTTCCTGTGGAGCCAGCAGGTCCTCCATGTGCTTCGGAACCGGCACCTCATTATAAAAACAATACTTGGTAGACAATACATCTGACATACAAACACCTCCTCAATTCTCTTCTTACATTCTTCTGTAATAAAAGGATTTCCTGCCGGAGAGATTTAGCAGTAGATCAACCCCTTGCAACGAACATTTGTTTGGCTTATAATAAAAGGAAACACATGTTCGGGGAGATCAAGATGAACCGTGCCATCCTGCTTGCAGATATGGACTCCTTTTTCGCCAGTGTGCACCAGGCGCTTGATCCGGAACTGCAGGGCAAACCGGTTATTGTTGCCGGGGATCCGGAAAAGCGCCATGGAATAGTTCTCACCGCCAGTTATGAAGCCAAAAAAAGAGGCATCAGAACAGGGATGGGGGTCTGGGAGGCAAGGCAGCGCTGCCCTGAGGGGATTTTTATCAAGCCCCAGTATCACCTTTATGTGGATTTTTCCAGCCGCGTCCTGCGAATAATGGGTGATTTCACACCACTTGTGGAACCCTTTTCCATTGATGAGGCCTTTATGGATGTTACAGGCTCTCAGAAGCTCTTTGGTTCTCCTGTGGAGATCGCCAAAAAGTTAAAGGAACGGATCCGCCGGGAACTCGGGATCAGCTGCAGTATCGGAGTCGGCCCTAATAAATTATTAGCTAAAATGGCAGCTGGTCTACAAAAACCGGACGGTTTGACAGTGATGACCAGTGAAAATATACCTCAGCTCTTATGGCCACTGCCGATCCGGGAGCTTTTCGGTGTAGGGCACCGCTATGAGCAGCATCTTCACAAGCTGAACATTTACACCATCGGGGATCTGGCTAGATACCCGGCAGCCATTCTCAAGAAAAAGTTCGGCCTTTACGGTGAAACACTGTGGTTGAGCGCCAATGGCATCGATTCCAGCCCCGTTGATCCCGACAGCCTCAACCGGGTAAAAAGCATCGGCCAGCAGATCACTCTCCCCCGGGACTATAAGGGAAATGAAATCAAGGTGGTTATTCTGGAACTCGCAGATCTGGTGGCTCACCGGGTGCGGGCCGGGGGGTATCTGGGGAAGACTGTATCCCTCACCCTCAAGGACACCAACTTTTGCTGGCTTTCCCGGATGCAGACACTAAAGAGGCCCACCAATCTTGCTGCAGATATTTCAGCGGCAGCCTTTGAACTGCTGCAGAAGCACTGGTCCCCCCGCTGGCCTGTGCGTATGGTGGGAGTATCTCTGGCCAACCTTTTCCCCTCCCAAGTGGAACAGGCAGAATTATTCGGCAACAGGGAAAAGCTCCGGGGGATAGAAAAGGCATGTGATCAGGTGCGGGAGCGTTACGGAAGAACAGCCGTTTTCCGGGCAGTTTCACTGAAAGAAGGATGCCTGGAACATGTGCGTTACCTTTAATACTTTGGGGGTTTGATTACAGTGAGCATCTATAACAATAACAAACTCTGGGAAGGCCACCGGGTCATCCTCCCGGAGTTCCGGGAAAAAGTAATATACAAATGCCGGGACTGCCGTTATCATATTTTGATTCAGGGCAAAGAAGAGGTACGGCAGGGTTGTATCGAAAAATACAAAGAATTGTGGTCAAGACCGCCGGAAAAAATAGATGTGCTTATTCTCCTAAAGTTGGTGGGAGAAGACGGACTGCAGGAGATATTGAGCAGAGCTAACCCTGAGGCACAGAGTTGCGTATAAT
>DUSK01000145.1 GCA_012842275.1 Syntrophaceticus sp.
AAACATCCCCACCATCAGGGCATTGGTAATGATCACCCGGGGAGCATCGGGTTTTGACGGGAACAGCCCTAAGGGGTGTCCTGACATAACCACCAGTGTCTGATGGTCGGTCATTACCTCCAGATACTTTTTAATCAACCTGTACTGCAGCCAGTTGTGGCACACACTGCCGGTTTCCCCATAGGTGACCAGCTCATAAGGGTAAAGGGCCACTTCAAAATCCAGGTTGTTGTCGATCATCAACTGGAAGGCCTTACCTTCAAGGCAGTTTCCCTTATATTCATCGATCGGTTTGGCATAGATCCTTCCAGCTGGGCGATAGCGGTAGGCATAAATACGCCCCCTGGTCAAAAGCTCATTTAAAAACTCCGGAGCCAGTTTTTCATGGAGCTCCTCAGGCACATAGCGCAGAGCATTTCTCAAAGCAATTTTGGTCTGCTCAGGTGAAAGGCGGAACCCCCTGTTCGGTGCTCTGCGGATACCGGGCACGAATTCCGGCATTTCCGGCAGTTCATTACTCAACTTGATGGTCATGGCATTGGCTATATCGATGTTGTTCAGCATCTCTTCTCACCTCTCTAAAAATAAAAGTCGGTACCAACAAACACTTAAGACTTAATCCCCAATTTTCTCATACGGTATTGAAGATTCTGGCGCAAAATCCCCAGGGATTTTGCCGCCTTGGTAATATTTCCATTATTGCTGCGCAGCACATCCTCGATCACCTGCCGCTCTGTTTCCTTGATGATCTCATTAAGACTGCCATTAAAAGGTGTGTACTTTATAGTGAAATTGCTTTTATTCTGCTTAAACTTGGGCCTGATATAAGATGGCAGGTGATCAAAGGTGATTTCATTTTCATCAGCTTCCAGCATGACAAGGCTGCTTTCAATAACATGCTGCAGTTCTCTTACATTTCCCGGCCATTGATAGCTTAACAAGGCTCTTTTCAGTTCGGGATCAACCCTCACATCACGCTGGCCGTAAACCCTGCAGAAATTTTTGATGAAATGGGAAATAAGCTCTCCGATATCCTCGGGGCGTTCCCTCAAAGGCGGGATATAGAGTGTGAAAACAGCAAAGCGGTAATAGATGTCTTCCCGCAATGTCCCCTCTTCAATACACTGGTAGGGGTCCATATTGGTTGAAGAGATAATCCTGCAGTTCAGAGGGAGTTCTCTGGTGCAACCCACCCGCCGGTATTTCCTCTCCTGCAGAACCCTGAGCAGTTTAGCCTGCAGAGCAGGGGACATGGAGTTGATCTCATCGAGAAACAATGTTCCCTTCCCAGCCTGCTGAAAAAGCCCCTGGCTGTCGAGGGCACCGGTGAAGGCGCCTTTCACTGTACCAAAAAGAGTGCTTTCCAGCAGGGTTTCCGGTATTGCTGCACAATTAATCCCAATAAAAGGCTCATCAGCCCGGCCGCTGGCATTATGAATCCCCTGCGCCAGCACCTCTTTGCCTGTACCTGTTTCCCCATAAACCAAAACGGGACAATCGGTTAAAGCCGCTTTTCTGGCTTGGTTGATCAACCTCTCAATGGTTTTACTGGTATAGATAAAATCATCAAGTGTATAGCGTGTCCCGTTTTTTAAATGCTTGTCATCCCATTTGAGATGCATCTGTCTTTGCAGTGACATATTTTTCTTGATTAAATCCTTAATCCTGGTAAAGTCCCGGCAGACAGAAAAAGCACCCACGATCCGGCCATTATGTTTCACCGGATAGGTGCTGGCTGCCAGGTTGATCTCCTTTCCCTCAGTGGTAAAAAAAGTTTTGACCTTATCCTTGGATGGCTTGCCATTCTTCATGACAACTGCGTGATCGCTGGTCTTCGGGGAAACCTGATAGACCTCATGGAGATAGCGCCCTATTACTTCATCTTTCTTCAGACCCTCTATCTTTTCCTGGGCCTCATTGAAATAGAGGATCCTGCCACTGGTATCAGTAACAATAACCCCCTCAACAATGGCATCTAACACTGCTTCCAGGAGGGCCAGCCGCTCCGCCATCTCCTCGGTATCCAATCTCTTTTCTGCCAAATTTTCCTGCATCCCTTCACCCCCAGCTAGGAGATCAAGATACGCATTAATTCGACTTGTTTAAACAATATCCCTGCTCATGGGTTTGAGAGTGCCAGAGAGCAAGCTTTATGATAAGCTGTTCTCAACTGTTTCTTTAAGCTCCTCCTGCAGCTGCAAAGCCTTTTTCAGAATAGCTTCTTTTTCCTGTGCCATTTTTTCCTTGAATTCCGGGTCCCTGA
The DNA here is from genome assembly GCA_012842275.1 of Syntrophaceticus sp. Lineage (GTDB taxonomy): Bacteria > Bacillota > DSM-12270 > Thermacetogeniales > Thermacetogeniaceae > DTU068. The sequence continues at coordinate 2,264 of DUSK01000145.1, forward strand.
TGCTCGACAGATTGATCTCCACATTATAGAGAGCACCCCTGATCCCGGCCTGGGCCAGCAGGGAAGCCACCCCCGCATCGCTTAAGGCGTTGGGATTGCCATGGGCAGCAGCCCAGCAACTGAGCTCCAACACATCAAGGCACTCTTTGGCAACCTTCATCGGATGAAGGGCCGCCCCTTTCAGTGCCTGTTGGATAGCCCGGGAACGCTCTTCCTTTTCCTGTTCTGTGCCTTTGGGCAGACCGTAAGCCTTCATCACCTGATTGAAGGCTTCAGTATCTGCATCCACATCCTTCTCCAGAACTGCCATCAATTCTTTTGCCTTTGCTAAAACAACCGCTGTTTCTTCTACTCCATCAGGAATCGGCTGTTTTTCGCTCAAACGGGCAACCATACAGACCAAGGCCGCAGCCAGGCTCCCGGCAAGGGCAGATACACTCCCCCCACCGGGTGCCGGTGAATTGGAGGCCAGTTCTTTTAAGAAATCCCTGACTGTCATATCCATCAACATGAGAATCATCCTTCCCGATTAAATGTCCGCCAACAGCAAACAGTGACACGACCCCCGTCCCCTTGTCACAGCCTTTTTTCCAATACTTGTTCCAGCTGGAAGCCCTCCAGCCTCAGGTAGAAGGCTGCTGCGTCCAGCAGGGCCTCCATAGGCACCAAACCCACGATCTCGCTGCCTGTGATATTGACACCATAGCGCCCGGCTTCACTCTTTACTGTTTCAAAAACCCGGGCCAGGGAAACCTCTTTATAGTTGCAGACATTGATGGTCACCTGGGCCTTACCGGTTTCCTCAATGAGAACTCCTAGAGCCTTAATACTGGGGTAACCACCGCTGCTCCCCCTGATGGAGCGGGCAATGGCTTTGGCGATCTCCACTTTGTCTGTGTCAAGGTTGATATTATAAGCCACCAGAGGAGGGCGTGCGCCAACAGCTACAGCACCGGCCTTAGGATGCATCTGAGCTGGCCCGAAATCCGGCTGGCGCTCAGGTGTTTTGATAGCCTCTTTCAGGCCCTCATACTCACCCCGGCGGACATGTGCCAGGTTTTTCCGGTCAGGACGGGTGGCTGCCTCTTCATAAAGATAAACAGGAATCCCCAGTTTCTCCCCGATATCACGCCCCAACTCCCGGGCCAGTTCCACACACTCCTCCATACTCACACCACTGATGGGGATCAAAGGAATGACATCAGCAGCACCGATGCGAGGGTGTTCCCCTTGGTGCTGTTCCATATCGATCAGCTCCGCAGCTTTTTCCGCTACACGGAATGCTGCTTCCTTCACAGCCATGGGTTCTCCCACAAAGGTCAGCACAGTGCGGTTGTGGCTGGGATCTGATGAATAGTCTAAAACCTTAACACCCTCCACAGCCCTTACCGCATCGATGATCTTCTCGATAACATCCTTCCGCCGCCCTTCACTGAAATTAGGCACACACTCGACTATCTTCATTTCTCACCCTCCTACAACTAATCGCCCTGATTTAACTACTCTTTCCACAAGGTTGGTACCAAAGCGGTACATCAGATACCTGTAGTCTCTGGCATCAAATATAACCAGGTCGGCTTTTTTCCCTACTTCGATGCTTCCTACACTTTCCGCCCGCCCGATGGCATGGGCAGCATTGATGGTCACAGCTGAGATCACCTCAGCAGGTGTCATCTTCAATTGACGGCAGGCGATGCCCATCACTATCTGCATGGAGTTGACCGGGCTGCTCCCGGGGTTGAAATCAGTGGACAGTGCAACTGCTACCCCCTTTTCGATCATCTTGCGGGCAGGGGCATACCGCTCTCCCATAACACAGAAGGTGGTTGCCGGCAGTAGTACAGCAACAGTAGAAGATGCAGCCAGCATCTCAATCCCTCGCTCTGAAACCACCATCAAATGATCAGCAGAGGTTGCCCCCAGCTCAACTGCCAGTTCAGCCCCACCCAGGGGCACCATCTCATCAGCATGGATCTTCAGTTTGAATCCCATTTCTTTTGCCTTTAACAGGATTCTGCGGCTCTGCTCCACCGAAAAAACGCCCTGTTCACAAAAAACATCACAGAATTCGGCCAGGTCTTTTTCCCTGACAGCAGGCAGCATCTCCTCGATAACCAGATCCACAAAACCATCAGGGTTTTCTTTGTATTCTTCCGGAATGGCATGGGCACCGAGGAAAGTGGGAACCAGGTCCACAGGATGGCTATTATTCAGTTCCCGGATCACCTCCAGGGTTTTCACTTCATCCTCTACTGTAAGCCCATAACCGCTCTTGGCCTCCGCTGTTGTGGTGCCTTGTGCCAGCATCTGATCCAGGTATTTTTTGGCCACCCGCAGCAGTTTCTCCCGGCTGGCCGCTCTGGTGGAGCGAACTGTATTAAGGATACCGCCCCCTGCGGCCAATATTTCAAGATAGGGGACTCCCTTGATCTTCATCTCCAACTCATGTTCCCTGGAGCCGGCAAAAACAACATGGGTATGGGGGTCCACCAGACCAGGCAGGACCACTTTGCCACAGGCATCAATGCAAACAGTTCCATTAACTAGCTCAACTCTTTCCTGTAGCTCATCAGTGGTGCCTACAGCCACAATTATTCCATCTCTGGCTGCAACTGCGCCATTGTTTATCACACCGATCTCATTCAGTTCCTTCCCCCTTTTGGGGTGATCAGAATTACCAGCAACTGTAACCAACTGTCCTGCATTTACCAGTAAAAAATCCGCTTTAATTTTTTCCACGATATCCCCCCTTAACGGATTCACCATATAAATCGCCTTCTCTTTCATTTTCACTAAAACAACTTCTTCTGCCCATTTAATTTACCCATTTAATTTAAAAGATCTCCCAACTCTCTTTCCACTTCCCTGATCACCAATCCGGAAAGCACCAGATCATGCACCTTATTGAGGTTATGATAAAGGATCTGGTCCTGATCCTGGAAAGGCACCCTTTCCAGCACCAACTGATTGGCAATCGAGGTCCCCCTGCCGGTCCTGTGGGAAATAAAAGCCATAGCACGGCTGGCAGCCAGCATTTCAGCAGCGATCACCCAGGAAAGATTCTCCACTACTGTACGCAGCTTCAAAGCTGCGATTGAACCCATACTGACATGGTCCTCCTGATTGCCTGAAGTAGGGATAGAATCAACACTGGCAGGATGGGAGAGAACCTTGTTTTCTGAAACCAGTGCCGCTGCAGCATATTGAAGCAGCATCAAACCGGAGTTGAGGCCGCCGTTTCTGGTGAGGAAGGGCGGCAGTTCACCATTAAGGGCAGGGTTGACCATCCTTTCCAGACGCCGCTCAGAGATGTTGGCCAGTTCAGAAACAGCCAGAGCCAGAAAGTCCAGAGCTAGAGCCAGCGGCTGGCCGTGGAAATTGCCACCGCTGATTACATCCCCTTCCTCAGGGAAGATGAGGGGATTATCTGTAGCAGAGTTGATCTCCACCTCTAGGACGCCCTTCACATAATTGATGGCATCTAAGGATGCTCCATGGACCTGAGGGATACACCTCAATGTATAAGCATCCTGAACCCTTTTCGGCTTCTTTCTTTCCAGCAGTTCACTCCCCTGCAGCAGCTTCAGCATCGCCTGGGCACACAATCTCTGGCCGCAGTGGGGGCGCACAGCCTGTACCCGCGGGTCATAAGCGGCTGGAATCCCTTCTAAGGCTTCAAAGGTCATGGCTGCAGCGATATGTGCAGTTTTTAACAGATCCAGTGCATCACAAACAGCCAAACAGCCCAGAGTGCTCATATACTGGGTTCCATTGATCAGGGCCAGCCCCTCTTTGGCAGTGAGAGTAATAGGACGCAGCCCTGCCCTCTTCAGGGCATCCTTGGAGGGCATAACCTTGCCCTGGTATTCCACTTCACCCATACCGATCATCGCCAGTGCAATATGGGAAAGGGGAATCAGATCACCGCTGGCACCAACTGATCCCTTGCAGGGAACAACCGGATGAATCCCGCTGTTCAGCATTTTGAGCAGCAGTTCCACAAGCTCCAGCCTTACCCCTGAGTAGCCTTTGGCCAGTGAGTTTGCCCTGAGGAGCATCATCCCCCGGACAACTTCCCGGGGGAGGGGTTGCCCCACCCCGCAGGAATGGCTCATAATAATGTTCTGCTGCAAAGTATTGCAGTCTTCCGTAGAGATAGTAACATCGCTGAATTTACCAAAACCGGTGGTGACACCATAAGCAACATCACCCCGGGAAATGATTTCTTCCACTACCCTTCTCGATCTAAGCAGTTTCTCTTTCCCTGAAATATGAAGCTTTACCTTGGCCATATCCCTGGCAACAGCCAAAAACTGCTCTAGTGTCAGACTTTCGCCATCTATTGATACACAATGTACAGCTGCATCCATTTCTATCATGCCTAGTCCCTCCTGAATATAAACTTCCTGAATATAAACTCAATATTCAAAGTAAGAGTGCAGAAAAACAATAAGGAGTAGAGCACATACCATTTGCGCTTTCTACTCCCTCATATCTTAAGTATCTCTGAGTAGATGGCTAAGATATCAAGATTTGTGAGTGAAAAATAATCGATGAAAAATCTTAGGAAAAACAATAGGGAGCCTACGCACTAAACTAGCGCCTACTCCCTTTTATCTCATAACTCTGAGTAGTTATTTGATTTCATTATAACCCCCGGCACCCTGAGTGTCAAGAACCCCTCTCCCAGTGGGAAAAACACCCTTTTTCCGTAAGGCAAGCATCTTCATCCTCTTTTCTTTCGTGATTTTCATCCAGTGAACTGTTATAAAGTAACCGGCAGCAATTAAAACAGCGGTTATTATAAATAAATACCTGTAACCTGCAACCCCTGGAAAAAGATCCAAGAGCCGGCCGCCAACCATGGGAACAAAGAATTCCGGAGTATAGCCGAAGGTGGCAATTAAACCCACCGCTGTCCCGGAAATGGCTAGAGGGATGTCCCCTTCCTCCAGCAGGGCGTAATAGAGAGCCCTGATCATATACATTGCCAGATAGACAAGCCCGCTGTTGATGATTAAAAGAAAGAGCAGATTTATTCTTCCTGGCACAATCAGCAAAGACACAAACCCTGCCAGCAACAGAAGAAAGCCAAAGGAGATCACTTTGGATGAGCCTATCCTATCCCCGGCAATCCCGGAAACTGCTGCCACAATAGGCCGCACATAGTCTTTCATTATGGAAAGAGCGGCACCGAAGATAACACTTGCACCAAAAACCTGAGTTGAAAAGGGCACCAGATACTGAGTTGCACATACAGCCCAATGGGTGCAGAAGATGATCAAAGTTATCAGCCACACCTTAGGCATTTTAACAACCTTGATAATATTTCCCCGTAAATCGCTGGAAGAGCGGTCCTCACTGGATTCTTCATTGAAAAAAAGCCAGGTGATCACACCGAGCAATAAACATAACAGCGCATAGGCAGTTATAACAAGGGACAAGGCATCGCTGCCGCTCCCCAAGCGGGCAAAGAAAGCCAGGCCAACAGACAGCAGAATCCCTGCTGCTATACCATGCCCGGCTTCCAAAAAACCATAGGCTCGCCCCTGCTCAGTTACTGCAGCCAACTGCCGGGTCGCCTTGACGGATGCAGCCCAGAAGATAAGGGAGGTGGTGACTCCCCAATAGGCATGCAGCAGAACACACATCAGATAGCTAGGAAAGGTGGCGAAATAAAAACCTCCCAAGCCGGTAAGAATGTATGACAGAGCAAGAAGTTTCCTTGCTGACAACCGGTCCGCCAGCCAACCGCCGGGAAAGTAACAGAGGGCGGCCGCTATTCCATAGGCAACACCCATCATCCCCAATTGAGTGTTATTGATCTGCAGTTCCTCCATCAGCGGAATATAATAAGTGCCCCTCAGATAGATCATCATGTAAATTACTGTATTGCCTGCCACTAATAGAAGAAGCATACCCCTGCTTCTCCACAAACTTACCCCGCTCCGTCCCACCGCTGTACATCCTCCTGCTAAGACCTTATTCTACGTGCACTTTTTCATTTTTTTCGCATCAACAAGCCCGGGGCGGCCATCCCGGGCATCTGCTCACCACTATTAAGCGGATGAATTAAACATTATTGATACCCAGACCTATTACCTCATGCTCAAAACCCTTGATAGGGGCACCGATATTGCCATAAAGCGCTACCGCCAGCCATTCTCCGTCAGAATAATCCCCGGCCATACGGGGTCCCCGTACAACACTGAAAACAAGGCCTACAGAGCGCAGAACACTCCCCAATGCCAGTTCCCCCCGGCACACCCCATGGAAGGCATCGAGAATGGAATGATAAAGGGCATGCTCTTCCCTGTATAAATTGACAATGATCTCTCTTCTTTTAGCAGCTGTTTCCACAGCAGCGAATATTTTTTCACCATCCATAGAGCCGACCCGGCCTTTGAACAGCTTATATCCCGCTTGCTCTCCTTTTTGAATGATCTCTTCTTCCTCAGCATCAGAGCTGACAGCCAGCAGTACAGCCAGTTTACCAATGGTTATCTCATCGAACAAATAATCACCCCCAAACAGTGGATGGACCCTTTTCAGACTAGGCCTGGCCGATCACCAAGATGGTTACAAAGATAAAAACCGGTCAACCACCGGCCTATCGTGCCTGCACCGTTTTTTAGCGCTACCATCTATTAGTGCTGCTATCCATTTCAACATGCTGAACCAAATCGTATGATATTGATAATAATTCTTGAATAAAGCAAATAATCCTCTAAATATATCGATATTTTCAAAGACCGGTCACAGGGACAGGTTGGGTGATCACCCATTCCCCCAGAGCCGGGGTTTGTCCACAACAGGCCGAACCTGATCCCTATTGGGATCAAGTTTTTGGCATGATCAGGGCAGGCATATCTTCTGTTTCACCTGAAGGTTAAATGGATCAATTCCCGGGTTTAACTCCAGCAGAGTCTCTACAGTTGTTCCTACCGTTTGGGCAATGCTGTACAGGGTATCGCCAGGAGAAACCTCCCAATAAACACCAGAGGGACAGGGAGGGAATTCTTCTGGCAGACACAGCAATTGGCCGATCTGAAGATTTAAAGGATCCACACCCGGATTGGCGCGTATCAATTCATCCACCGGTATATCCAATGCACTGGCAATAGAGTAAAAGGTATCTCCTGCTTCCACCCGCCAATAGCGGTCGGAGGGGCAGGGCGGTTGATTCAGTCCCACTTTTCATCACCCCACTTTTTCTCCTCACCTAAGACCGATCACCGCGATCACCGGGATAGGTTGACTGATCGGGCCCGATCACCGGGACTGTCCCCCCGCGCGATGCTTCTTTCCGCCCGGTCCTTTGCTTATTTTATGCAGCAACAGGAAAATGGCGAATAAAAAATGCCCTCTCTTATGAGAAGGCAATTCTTTACTTCATAAAAGGGTCTGCTGCCGAGTTCCCCGCAAATCCCCTATTTTGCAAAAGCTCAGCGTGCCATCAGAACTGTGCTCAAAAATGTTTTTGTTCTTTCATGCTGGGGATTCAGCAGCACATCTTCCGCAATTCCCTGCTCTACGATGAGTCCATCATCCATAAAGATCACCCGGTCAGCGACCTCCCTAGCGAAACCGATTTCGTGGGTGACAACGATCATGGTCATTTTGTCTGAAGCCAAGTCTTTCATCACATTCAAAACCTCGCCGGTCAGTTCAGGGTCAAGAGCAGAGGTCGGTTCATCAAAGCACATAATTTCCGGGTTCATGGCCAGTGCCCTGGCTATGGCTACACGCTGCTGCTGGCCGCCTGACAGTTCAAAAGGGTAATTATGAACCTTGTCTGACAGCCCCACTTTATCCAGCAGGGCTAAGGCGCGTTCCTTGGCCTTCACAGCATCGATTCTTTGCACCAGCATGGGAGCCAGCATCAGGTTCTCCAGCACCGATTTATGAGGGAAAAGGTTGAAGTTTTGAAAAACCATCCCCATCTTCCTGCGGATCCGGGCAATATCTTTTTCACTGCTGTATACAGCCCTTCCTTTAGGGTCATTGCGAACCATAATCTCCCCATCGATTTCAATAACACCGCTGTCGATGGTTTCCAGGCGATTGAGACACCTGAGGAGTGTGCTCTTGCCCGACCCTGAAGGCCCAATAATAGCAAGCACTTCTCCTTTTGCTAGCTGCAGTGTTATGCCCTTCAAGACCTTGGTTTTCTTAAAACTCTTGTGAAGATCCAGTGCCTGCAATATATACATCTTTGTCACTTCCCGCTACCGATAATAGTCGTATTTTGCCTCCAGCCATTTAAAAAACTGCTGAACAAGGCCGATCATCAACAAATAAAAAATTGCTGCTGTAAAAAAGGGAATAAAGCTGAAGTCTCTTACCGATGCAGTTTTTGCCACTCTCAGCAGTTCACTCATCCCAATGGCATAAACCAGAGCGGTATCTTTAATCAGGTTGATCACCTCATTGCTGATCGGCGGTAAAACCCGTTTGAACATCTGCGGGAGAATGATTCTCGTCATGGTCTGGAAGCGGGTCAATCCCAAAACATCTGCTGCCTCAAACTGCCCCCGGTCGATGGATTGAATACCCGCCCGGTATATTTCCGCTAGGTAAGCAGAATAATTGAGCACAAAAGACAGCACCGCTGCCGTGAAGCGGTCGATCTTTATTCCGACAATGCCGAGCCCATAATAGATAAACAAGAGCTGTAGTAGCAGCGGGGTTCCGCGAAAAACCCAGATATAAAACTGCATAAAGTAATTCAAGAAACGAAGACTGGAAAGGCGGGCAATGGCAAATACCACCCCGATCGGCAATGCCATGACCAGAGTGAAAGCGAAAAGCTTGAGTGTTATGACTGTTCCCCCGAGCATAGTTGGAAGCAAAGACAGAATATATTCCAACAAAGTAATCCCCCTTGCCCTGGAAAATAAACGGGATGATTTACAACCACAGGCTAACAGCAAAAGCTGTTAGCCTGTGCAATTAAGTTCTTATATAACGAGGTCCTCTCCAAACCATTTTTTGGATATCTCAGCCGCTGTGCCATCTGCTTTCATCTCATCCAGCGTTTTTTGCAGCTCATCCAGAAAACTCTTATCGCCTTTCCTCAAACCTACTCCATACAGTTCTTCACCAAAGTGTTCATCAAGCACCCGGTACACATCAGGTTTTTTCGTGATGTAGTACCGGCCCACAATTTCATCTACCACCACAGCATCCAGTCTTCCCGTGCTCAGATCCAAGAGGGCTTCATCATTGCTGCCATACTCGAAAATTTCCCCGATGGAATTCAAGGTTTCAGGATCTTTTTCCATCGCTATTTTGGCACTGCTACCTGCCTGCCGTCCTACATTCTTGCCGGCCAGGTCCTTCTTGCTGTTGATTGCGGAGTCCTTTTGTACCACGATGATCTGTCTGTTCTCCAAATAGGGTTCAGTGAAGGCAATCTTTTGTTGTCTTTCTTCAGTGATGGTGAGGCCGTTCCAGATCACATCCACATTGCCGCTGTTCAGTTCTTCAATTATCGTATCCCAGATCACCGGCTGGAATTTAACCTCAACACCCATTCTTTTTGCAGCTTCTTTGGCTAGATCGATGTCAAAGCCAACAATCTCATTGGTGCCTTCTTCCCGGAAGCCCATAGGCGGGAAAGCATCATCAAGCCCGACCACAAAATAACCCTTCTCTTTGATATCCTGCCATGAAGTATCAGTTTCAGTTTCACTTTGTGCAGGTTCATCTGAACTGCAGCCGCATACAGCAAAAACCAATACCATAAACAAAGAGAATAAAAGAATAAATGACAGCCTTCTTCTCAACAAATACCCCCCCTTTAATTGTTATAGGTCAGAAAAAGTCCTTGACCTATTATCAAACAGAGCGATATACACTGATCCCCCCTTTTTTTAGTATATCTAAATATATCTTACTCTAAAAACCTTAATAGGTAAATATAGAAAAATACAGGGTGTTTAGCTAGTTTTATGCATTTATTGATGGGCAATAAAAAAGGCCGATCACCGGGACAGGTTGGGTGATCGGTCCTATCACTGACAATCTGCGAGAAGGGGGATTTTGATCAAGGGGACAGGTTGACTTCGCGTCCCCTTGTCAGCTGGTGACACGACAGGTGACACGACCCCCGTCCCCTTGTCACACCCTTCAGCTTTGTTTGGCCTGGAATGTGAGTTTGTTCTCCCCGGCATCCACCAGGATGTGATCGCCGGACTTGAATTTTCCGGCCAGCAGTTCCTCGGAGAGTTCATCCTCAACCATCCGCTGGATGACCCGACGCAGTGGCCGGGCACCGAAGGTGGGGTCATAGCCCTCTTTGACCAGGAATTCCTTGGCCTCCTGGGTAAACTCCAGCTGCAGCCCGAATTCAGCGATACGCTTGCTGATATTCTTGAGCATCAGCTCCACGATCTCCTTCATATGCTCCTCTTCCAGCGGGTGGAAGACGATTATCTCATCAACCCTGTTCAAGAACTCGGGCCTAAAGGTGCGACGCAGTTCCTCTGTAACCCGTTCTTTCATTGCTTCATAATCCATAGCATCTTTTCGTTCCCCGGCCTTGAAACCTAACCTCTGCTCACGGCGGATCAGGTTGGCTCCCACGTTGGAGGTCATAATGATCACTGTGTTGCGGAAATCAACGGTCCTGCCCTGGGCATCGGTCAGCCTTCCATCCTCCATCACCTGCAGGAGGACATGGAAGATATCCGGGTGCGCCTTTTCAATCTCATCAAAGAGCACAACTGAATAGGGATTCCGTCTGACCATTTCAGTCAG
>DUSK01000146.1 GCA_012842275.1 Syntrophaceticus sp.
AACTGTTAAAGGGGCTACTGGAAGGGTGTATTTTAAAGCTGATCAGCGATGGGGAAACCTATGGATATGAGCTCGTTGAAAACCTGAAAAAATACGGATTTCGGGACATAAGTGAAGGAACGGTCTATCCGCTGCTGCTCAGGCTCAAAAAGAACAAACTGCTTTATTCTCAAGACAGGGAGTCCCCCTATGGCCCGAAACGAAAATACTATTACCTGTCAGAGGAAGGGGAAAAGGAGTTGGAAAGCTTTTACCGGACCTGGCTGGAACTGCGTAATGCGATCGACCTGATTTTCCAGGATTATAAAGGAGGGGAGCATTGATGGGCAAGTTAGATGATCTGATCAGGGAAAATTATGAACTGAGCAAAAAGCTTACCCCTAAAAACGATGAAATATACACAAGTATAGTATGTTACCTGAGAGCCAGTGCACTGGATGAATTGGAAGCGGAAGAGATTATCCATGATATCCTCGGTATGTTTTTGGAAGCCCAGGAGAGGGGGGAAGAGATCGAAAAGGTTATTGGGGATGACTATCAGGCTTTTTGTGATTCCATTATCGAGGCGGCCCAGCCCAAAAGGTTCAGCTGGAGAAAGTTGTTCAGCAATCTGGAAATGGTGGTTTATTGCATTGCGTCATTTTGGCTGATTGACCTTGTCTTTTGTTATCTCCCTCAGATGATCAAAGAGGGCAGGCTTATTCTGGATTATCAAGTGGACCTGGGATTGCTCATTGCTGTAGTTATTATTCTAATAGCTTCTTTTGCCACTCTTTATTATGTCGGGAAAACCAGCTTCAATAATCTAAAAGAAAAACACAAAAGCATATTCCGTGAGAATCTGTTATGGGTAGGTGTTTTTGGCGGTATCATTGCACTGCTGGTGCTTATCCGGCATAAATTGGGGCCATTTGTTTTCTTTTCGGTGAAGATGTACTATTTAGCGGCAGTCTTGATTGGCCTTGCCCTTCTCCTCAGAACAGTAAAAGAAAAACTGCCTGTAAACTGAATCCTGGAGCAGATAACACTATAGTTACCCTAAATGTTTGAGGTGACAGGGAACAGTATTCCTGTCACTTTATAGTCTTGTAATCGAAAGTGGCTGGAGATCGATATTCCTTGACGCAGGTGGGATAAAACGCGGTAAGACGCGGAACACTCCCCGCGTCTTACCACCGTTCCTTATAGCAGTTCTTTCAGCAGTTCTTTCAGCTGTGGAGTGCCCACTTCCTCCAGTTCATATTTAACTCTTACTGCCGGTTTTTTCAGGTTCATTACCCGGCGCAGGTCGATGGGTGTGCCGATGACCACAACTTCAGCAGGGGAATTGTTGATGGTTTCTTCCAGTTCCTCGATCTGGCTTTTGCCATAGCCCATTGCGGGAAGCAGTGCGGACAGATGGGTGTATTTACTGAATGTGTCTTTGATGCTTCCCACAGCATAGGGGCGTGGGTCCAGCAGTTCACCGGCACCCAAATTTTTAGCGGCGATAACCCCTGCACCATAAGCCATACCACCATGGGTAAGAGTGGGCCCATCTTCCACCACCAGGACCTTTTTGCCTTTGATTAATTCCGGTTGTTCAGTGGTGATGGGCGAGTTGGCCAGGACTATTTTGGCCTTGGGGTTGTTTAGTTTGATAGCCTCTTCCACTTGT
>DUSK01000175.1 GCA_012842275.1 Syntrophaceticus sp.
GCAAGTGGCGAAGTGGTAACGCAGCGGACTGCAAATCCGCGATGCACCGGTTCAAATCCGGTCTTGCCCTCCATTTTTATTGCCGGGGTGGCGGAATTGGCAGACGCACGGGACTTAAAATCCCGGGAGCCTCACGGCTCGTGAGGGTTCGATTCCCTCCCTCGGCACCATTAAGTGGCAAGGGAAAGAGGGGCTGCTGCACGATGAACCGAGTGGTCGATGTGCAGCAGCCTTTTGTTGTTTCCGGTCATTATCAATTTTGAAGGTTTTTAAATGCACACAACCTTGATAGAAGCTCCTGGCGATTCTAGGAGGTTTTTTGTTGTTCTTTGACGAAGGATAATTGTTTGAATGATTATGGATAGCTTCAGAAAGGATAGGTTATAGATGACACAGGTCAAACTAGGAATCGGGGCTTATAAGGAAAGATTTCTTGAAAATTGGGATTTTTGTCTGGAAAATTTTGATGTTTTGGAACTGCAGGATTTTATTATGCCTGATCACTTGGACAATCCGAAGATTATAGATGAGTACCTGGGGATGCTGTCCGGTTTTGAAGGGGAAGTCACACTACACGGCCCCTATTTGAACCTGGTTCCTACAAGTATTGACAAAAGGGTGCGGGAGGTGGCCGAGTACAGGTATCTGCAGGCTGTTGATGCAGCTGTCAAGTTAGGAGCCCGTCAGCTGGTTATTCATTCTTTTTATGATACAACCACTGGTTATTCAAAATATGATGAGTTTTGGTTCAAGGAAAATGTGCGTTTCTGGAGTGCATTTTTACCGAAGATTAAGGACAGCGGGGTAACCATTCTTCTGGAAAATGTTTATGATAAACTGTCTGATACATTTGCCAAATGCCTGGAGGCTATAGATTCCCATCAAATATCTTCCTGTGTTGATATCGGGCATTGCAACTGCATGTCCACTAACAAACCGGAGCAATGGATCAGCAGGGTAAAGGGGCATTACTTTCATATAAACGATAATGATGGAACAAGGGATGGCCACCTGCTGCCGGGGAAAGGGAATATTGATTTCCATCATATATCAAAGGAGTTAGCCGGTTTACAGTCGGTTTATTTGATCGGTGAAATGTGGGATAGTTTTGCTGTTCAATTTGAAAGTTTGCAAAAATTGCAGGAAATGATCTGCACACCGAATCAATTATTGGTGCAGTGAAATATGGCTTAAACGAGATCTTTCGGCGGAAACCGGTGGTGTATCCTGTTCGAATAGACCGGCCATTTCCTCCAGATGTAACCTGGTTTTTTCATCTACCTCTCCTGTTACAGGCAGTCCTGTATGCAGTTGATATGACCGCACCGCAAATTCGGTCAAAGAACCATACCAACCATCACAATAATAGGGGTTAAACCCGGCTTCTTTTAAGAGCAGTTGAACATAGACCACATCTTGACCACATAATCCCTTTTTAAGGGTTCGGCCGCAAGATCCCGCCAGCCAGATGAGGGGTGCATGTATTTTTACCCTTGTACCGACATTTACCCACTCAAATACCTCGACTACATCTTCATTGAACATTCTGATACATCCTGCAGAGACCGGATTGCCGATGGACCATGGCCTGTTAGTCCCATGGATTCCATAGTTTCCCCAGGGGACATTAAGCCCCATCCAGCGTGCTCCGAAAGCACCACCCCAGTCATAGTCTTTCTCGATAATTTTCCATTCTCCGATGGGTGAAGGGGTTGATGGTTTTCCTGCAGCTATCGGATACTCTTTGAAAGGGCGTTCACCCTCTCTGACGGTAAGTGTCAGTTTTTCTAGATCTACAAGAATATTTACATTTCCCTGTGGCTTCTCGGGCTGTGGTTTCTCGGGGAGGGCGTTTGCCGGACGCTCAAAGCCCTCCCCCAGTGCAGCCCAGGTACTCTGGTCAACTATTCCTGTAACAGGCTGTTTTCTTGATTTTTGGAAAGAGCGAACAGCATTTGCAGTGTTTTTATCGTAGATTCCATTACAACTGCCATGATAAAAGCCTAATTGCTTGAGCCGGTACTGGAGTTCTACAACATCCTCTCCCTCCATCTGTGGTGTGGTTTCAGATAATTCTCTGTTATATAAAGCGCAAGGACAAGGTTTATTATTTGAAGCCTGATTGTTATCTGAAGCAAGGAGCGTTTCAAAAGGGATCAAACAAAAAATAATCAGGATGAAAGCGGTTAGGACAATTTTTCGCACAGCATCTCTACCCCCTATCAAGTTCTATTTTTCTTTTTCTGAGGGATTATTATTCCGGTCATCTGAAAAAAGACGGCAGTCTTGAGATGGCATGTGGAGAAGTCTGATAAAAACCGGTTGTCTCAGTTTGAGATCCGGGGTCCATTCCTGAAACTCAACTTCTGCTGTAATGATCGGTTCCACCCACTGAATGTATTTTTTCATTTTTGGCTGGGGATCAAAGGGTGAACAGCTACTGGCAGCACTTTGCAGCAGGCTCAGCAGTTCCTTTTCCACTCTGGTAAATCCGGTACCAACCCGCCCCACATACCGCAGTTTATTGTCCCAAAAAGCTCCCAATAATATGCTGTTCAACTGCCCTGAGGAGAGGGTATACCCACCGATTACAAATGCCTGTCTTCTGCGGTACTTGATCTTAAGCCAGTATCTGCTTTTCTTTCCAATGAGATAAGGTGTGTTCTTTCCTTTGGCAACAATTCCTTCCAGGTTCTGTTCTTTAACCATTTTAAAAAGGGAAATGCCTTCTTCCAGAAAGATGGGTGAGAGCATAGTGTTTGTCCCTGCTTCAAAACTGTCAGCCAATAATTTTTTGCGCTCGATAAGAGGGGTTGTTGTCAGGTCCCTTCCGTCAAGATAGAGAATGTCAAAAGGAATATACACCAGCGGAATCTGATCAGCCAAGGAGGCAGCTTTTACAGCAGAACCGGTACAGCGTTTCATTAAAAGGGGAAATGATGGTTTACCATTTTCCAGTGCCACCAGTTCGCCATCAAGAATTCCCTCTTTGGCATGGAATAAATCATGGAGATTTTTCAGCTCAGGGAAAAAAGCTGTCCTCTCTTTGAGGTTTCTGTTCTGCAGGCGCACTTCATTCCCCTTGATAAAGGCCAGCAACCGCATCCCATCCCATTTGATCTCAAAAAGGTGTTCCCTAGAGTCGAAGGGGGCAGAATGGGGAACAGGTTCCATAGGTTTTAGCTGGCCTGGGGACCACTTCATGTGCTGCACCTCCTGGATGGCGATAAAGAAGTTGGCAGTGATAGTTTTTGCGCAATGGTGAAATTTATTTAGTACTTCTTTTGTACCATTCCTAACGCCGGTGTTTTGCCAATAATCCCCTTCTATATGCGGCAATATCTTCTTATTAAATCTTTTTAGTGAAATATCTGCGGCTGACTTGACCAGAAGCAAAGATGCAGTTATAATATGAAATGTGATTTGGGCGCGTAGCTCAGTGGGAGAGCACCTCCTTGACGCGGAGGGGGTCATAGGTTCGATCCCTATCGCGCCCACCATTTATTTTCTGGGGAAACTTTGTAAATCAAAGGTTTGCGGGTTTTAGAAGGAGAAGGAAGAGCAGGGTTCAGGGATTTCCACGCTTGACAGCGTGGTTTTTATTTTTTGAAAACGAAAAATGACTTAATTCCTTCAAAAAGCGAAGTAGATGAATTTATAGCCTGGGAAAAGGATAGTTATGAGAGTGATACAGAGTGTCAAAAAGGTGTTAATATGTTTTGTGAAAAAGAGAACGTCCCCTTGCTTTCCGAAAAGTTAATTAGCCCAGACAACCCGGACTGTTCCGGGTCATCTGGGCTATATAGAATAGGGTGTGCCTGGATTATGCACCGAAAACTTGTTTCGCTACCTTGACGCCATCATCTGCAGTGGTTCCGAAATAGTCTGCTCCACAGTACTCTTTAACTTTTTCATCTACATAATTACCGCCGATCAGAACTTTTACATCCAGTCCAGCATCTCTAACAGCTTTAATAATGTCTCTCATTGGGTCTTGGCATCCGGTCAGTAGTACGCTCATTGCCAGGAGAGGCGCCTGGTTCTCTTTTACTGCGTCAATAAACTTTTCAGCAGGCACATCGACACCTAGATCAATGACATTGTAACCGGCTCCTTTGAGGAGCATGGCCACTATATTTTTGCCGAGGTCATGGATGTCGCCTTGTACAGTGCCGATCACGATATTGCCTTTGTATTCTTGATCAACCCCGGCGAGTTTAGGCTCGAGCAGAGCCATGGCTTTTTTCATGATCTCTCCGCTCATAATAAGCTCGCTAAGGAAGTATTCCCCTCTAGCAAACCGGTCACCGATTTCCACCATACCCGCCTGCAGGTCTTTCACCATGTCCATTGGGGCTACCCCTGCATCCAGGCCGGCCTTTACTTTATCAAGCACCTTATACATATCAAGCCCAACAAGGGCATCTTTCAAACCATCAATCTGATTGGCCATTGAGTGATTCCTCCCTTTGTTTATCGAGGTTAGGAATAAATCTCACAAACTACCTCTGTACCCACCACCAAATATAAACATAAGCAAAAGCCTCTAGCTTTTCCCATTCGCTTTTGATAATATCTTCATCTCCGCGAATCTCTCCGATATCTTTCACCTTTTCTTCCCAGGGAAGGCAGACTCCTGGGGGTATTCTTTTGCTGTCCTCTGTCGCCATCGCTTCCAGCCTCCTTATTAATAAACTCCGTATTCCAGAGTTGTTTCGATCATGGCGCGGACGTTCTCAACCTTGGCATCCCATTGGACAACCCCTCCGGCATCCATGATAAACCCGCCGTCACAGGCCACCTCATCGATAAGCTTCTTACAGTAATCGCTAACTTCCTCGGGTGTCCCATAGGTCAGCAGGGTGTTAGGAACATTACCGCTAAGGCAGAATCTGCCGCCTAAGATCTCTTTGGCCTTTTTCATATCGGTCATATCTACATGGAAGACGATGCTTTTATCCGGGAGTTCTGCGATTTTTTCCAGATATGGGGTCCAGTCTCCTTCTGCATAGAATAGGGTTCTCTTGCCATGTTTCCATAGCCCTTCGATGACCTTCTTAAGTGTTGGCCAGTAGAACTTGTCCCACTGTTCCGGATTGAGGAAGGGGTAGCTTCCCCTGTGTAGCGGCATAAAGAGAGGCAGTGTTGTATCACCTGCAGCAGTAGCCATACCGTAATATATATTGTGGTCCACAAGCACATCAAGGGCTGCCAGCAGTTTATCAGGACACAGATGCATATCCATCATAATCCCATGCAGGCCCCGCAGAACATCACCCAAAGTGTCAAATGGCGCCTTGCTCATTCCGGAAAAAGGAGGGAATATTCCGTATTCCTCAGCCCAGCGTTTTCCAGCCTCTGCCAGCATTCCCTGATTCATAACCATGCCAGCTGCGCCTTTGATCAGTGAAAGATGTGCTCTGTAGGGGTCTTTGAACTCTGTATGTATGCGAGGAAGGAGAGTGGTTAATATCCATTTGGTAGGATTCGCAATAAAATCATCATAATCTTCTGCTTTCATATAGTCGGACTCAAGGAACTGAAATTGTTTGTCTTTCTCCAATTCACGGCCGGCAAACTTCAAATACTTTGCTCCTGTCGCATCATGGATACCGCCCATCCACAGACTTGGTGGGCCAGGTACAGTATCTACATCGAAATCTTGAATGAATTTATTTGAACATTCGATATTTTTGTCCATCTGGTAGTAAATCTCTTGTAGAGTGTATCCTGCATATTTGGCCAAAAACTCACTCAGAGTCAAACGAATTGGCACCCTGTCTGGTTTACCAACATCCATCGCCGTAATAAACCGGTTTAGACGCTCTTGGTAAAGTATCTTCTTATCACTCATTAATTTACTACCTCCATTTTAAATTTTACCGATAACCTGAAAGTCGACTATGTTCGGTTTTCCTTAAACCACCTCCTTTTTTCGACATGCTTTGAGCTGATTTCTCAGCCTGTAAACAACTGCACCATGACCCTTTTGATGTCTTGTTATCCATGCCACATACCAAAAATTATATAACTTTATTTTTCTTTAACAAAAATGCAAGATTCATACCAATACAATATATATTTCCATCTAAATGCTCGTTATCGTTTTTATGGATAGGCCCTATTTTGCTTAATGCTGTTCCTTTGAGGCACTAAAATACCGGTAACAGCGATGGTATTAAGCTTCGCGTAGTGAACCAGAATCTAATGATACACTAAGGCAATCCTTAAACAGATAAAATATTGCCAAAAATACGGTGCAATTTGACGTAATTTCGGAATGTCTTATTTGTAGACTGCATCAATATCGCTTAAAACCAATAAATACTGATAATATGGGCATATGACCAATACCGATTTTACGAAAAGAAATAACAAAAATTCGTTAAAAAAGCTGTGACCGATCAGCGGCAGGTTTTATTTGTGACACAATGATGGGGTTTTTGTATTGAGAACGAAAAACCCGGAAAAATCCGGGTTTTTCGTCTATTATTAACGTGTGAACATTCTGGTCATGGTTCCTGCGAGATTCATTACAAGTCTTGGTCTTTTCGTAGCGGGTTTCTTCAAGAATACACTCCAATAAAAAGTCCCTACAAAAATAGCACCACCGATAATGTTGCCAAGTGTTACAGGAATAATGTTTTTAAATATAAAGGAGCTCCAGTTTAGATTCGCTAAAGCAGAAACCGCTCCAGCAGTGTCTGTTCCTAAAGCCGATGCTACATTAGATAAAACTGAAGCCTGGCTCTTTAAGAAAATACCGGCTGGGATAAAGAACATATTGGCGATACTGTGCTCAAATCCGCAAGCAACAAAAGCTGTAATAGGGAATACAATACAGAGAATCTTGCTGACACCGTCCTTGCTGGCACTTGCCAACCATACAGCTAAACAGACAAGCCAGTTGCAAAGAATGCCGCGAACGAATGCTTCAGTCCATGTTAGATTAACTTTACCATTTGCGGTCATTACTGACTTAGCACCGATCAGTGCGCCGTTCATTTCCCAAATCCCGCTGAGGTAAAAGAACATGGCGATCAGGATTGCACCTATAAAGTTTGCGAAGAAAACTATTGTCCAGTTTCTTATTACCTGCCTACCCCGTATTTTTCCTTCCAGCCAGCCGGTTACCATAAGTGTGTTACCGGTAAACAGTTCAGCCCCACCGATGACGACGAGGATCAAGCCTAGTGAGAAAACAAGGCCGCCCATTAATCTGGATAGTCCGTCTCCTACATATGTTGCCAGATCATTTGTGACCACTGTTGATAGTGCTCCAGCCAATGCAATATAACATCCGGCCAGAATCCCCAACACAAGTAGATTGAAAAATGGGGATACCGCCTTTTTTTCAGCATTTCCCACGGTAATTGCTGCAACCGCCTTGGGTGTGTCACAGGCATTAGGTATAACCACTGGTGCTGGTTGAGGCTCAGGTTTTGGAGTTACTGCATCTCCTACTGTGAACTCCATCTTTTGTTTGCAAACTTTACGTTTTTCGGCAGTACACCCCATTTTCTCTAACTCGTCTGATGTTA
>DUSK01000147.1 GCA_012842275.1 Syntrophaceticus sp.
AAGGTGATAGAATGATCGTTGTTGAGAATAAACCTATCGAAGAAATACTTCAAATGATTGCTCCATATAAAAAAGTTTTGATAGCAGGTTGCTATGGTTGTGTCACCGTCTGCCTGGCCGGTGGTGAGAAAGAAGTCGGTCTGCTGGCATCGCAGATACGCATGGCACGACAGAAGGATGGCAGTCCTATTGAAGTGTTAGAGCAAACTGTAGAGCGCCAGTGTGATAAGGAATATTTGGAGAAGTTCCAGGATAATGCCAGGGAAGTTGAAGCCATTGTTTCTTTGGCCTGCGGTATTGGCATACAGTATTTGGCACAGGTTTATGAACCTATTCCTGTATACCCAGGGGTTAATACACAGTTCCTTGGTGCCAACCTGGATGTAGGTAAGTGGGAAGAATACTGTATGGCATGTGGTGAGTGTGTGCTGGATAAAACCGGCGGCATTTGTCCTATTGCACGCTGTTCCAAGCATTTGTTAAATGGTCCATGTGGTGGATCACAATACGGCAAATGCGAGGTTTCCAAAGATGTTGATTGCGGCTGGCATTTAATCTATGATCGGCTGAAAGCTCTTGGGCAGCTAGATAAGTTGAAAGAGATTATTCCAGCAAAGAACTGGCACCGTGATAAAGGCCCGAGAAAACTGGTAAAGGAGGAATTGACCCTTGAAAGAAATTAATAACCTCAAAGTCGGTAGTAATCTGGAAAAAGTACTAGCTTCGGGTCAGTTTGCCTGCACCGGGGAAATTGGTCCAGTTACATACGCATCCTTCGCAAACATTGATAAACATGCTGAAGAAATGCGGGGGAAAGTTGATGCTGTTAACTTCACAGATAACCAGACTGCTGTTGTCCGTCTTTCCAGTTGGGCAGCATCATTACGGTTAATACAGTTGGGCATGGAGCCTATCTTGCAGATGGTATGCCGTGACCGGAACCGTCTAGCTATGCAGAGCGATTTTTTGGGAGCCTATGCTCATGGAATACGAAATGTCCTTTGCCTAACAGGTGATCATCAAGCCTTTGGTAATCACCCTGGCTGTAAGGGAGTATTTGATGTTGACTCTGTTCAGCTGGTTCGAATGCTGAGAAGACTTCGGGATGATGGTTGTTTCGAATGTGGTGCTGAATGCAAAGAACCTCCCAAGTTTTTCATCGGTTGTGCGGAAAACCCCTTTGGGGATCCCTTTGAATTCCGTCCCATTCGTCTGGAAAAGAAGATTGAAGCAGGAGCTGACTTTGTACAGACCCAGTGTATACTTGACATGGAACGGTTTGAGCGTTTCATGGAGATGTGTGTGGAGCGCGGTTTACATGAAAGGGCCTACATCTGTGCAGGAATTATGCCTGTCAAGTCACCGAGGATGGCTCGATACATGCAGACCAGTGTGCCAGGTATGATCGTTTCAGAAGAATTTTGCCAGCGTCTGGAAAAAGCAGAGGATCCCAAAGCAGAAGCTGTAGAAATTTCAGTTGAGTACATCAAACGCTGCAAGGAGATCAAAGGTGTCAGCGGGGTCCATGTAATGGCAGTTGCCTGGGAATCAATTGTTCCTACAGTAGTGGAAAAAGCCGGTTTACTGCCCAGACCGACATTTTAACAGTGCGGGCAATTGGAGGGGTGCATTTTGGATAGAAAAACGGTACTTGTAATTGGTGGTGGTACCGCGGGAATGACCAGCGCCTTGGAGATGGCTGCACGTGATGTAGAGGTTGTTCTCGTTGAAAAGGAAGCAGAGATCGGTGGCAGGGCAGCTACTTATTGCTGTAAAGCGACTGATGAATGCAACCGGTGTGCCGCCTGCTTGGTACTCCAGCAGAAAGAAAAGGTCTTGCAGGAGCCTAAAGTACGGGTATATACCAATGCCCGCGTTAAAGAGATCAGTAAAAATGGAGATGGATATAAAGCGACCATTGTCAGCGGTGAGAAGGAACTTTCTTTAAATACACAGGCTGTTATTTTGGCAACCGGATTTGATCCCTATGACCTGAGCAGAAGAAATGAATTTGCTTATGGTAGGGAGCAAAATGTGGTTAGTGCTCTGGAATTAGAAAAAGCAATTAAAGAAAAAGGTAGTATCA
This sequence comes from Syntrophaceticus sp., assembly GCA_012842275.1. GTDB lineage: Bacteria > Bacillota > DSM-12270 > Thermacetogeniales > Thermacetogeniaceae > DTU068. The sequence goes on from DUSK01000147.1 coordinate 2,087, forward strand.
CCGCGGCATATGGTGACAATATCAAAAAGATCGGTTTCATACAGTGTGTGGGAAGCCGTGATCTCTCCATTGATAATGGTTACTGTTCAAGGGTTTGCTGCATGTATGCTGCCAAGCTGGCGAAAATCATCAAAAATGAACTGCCTGACACCGAAGTTGATATTTTCTATATGGATTTTCAGAGCTTTGGTAGAGCTTATAGCTGTTTTAAAGAAACTCTACTGGAGAAGGATAAGGTTAAATTGGTAAGGGGAATTCCCTCTAAGATTTACGGATTTCCCTATGATCGTTTAACAGTGCGTTACACAGATTCCTATACGGGTAAGCAGTGTGAAGAAAAATATGATCTCATCGTTTTATCACTGGCCATTACCCCCACAAAAGGAAATGAAGAACTTGCTAAGCAGTTGAATATCAACTTCGATGATTATGGTTTCTTGGCAAGTGAAGGAAGCAGTGTAAGAACCAATCAGGCCGGTGTCTTTCTAGCGGGAGTCTGCCAAGGACCAAAGGATATTCCACAAACCATTGGTCATGCCAAAGCAGCGGCAGGGGAGGCTTATCGCTACTTATTCAAGTAGGTTTATGTTCAAGATGAAAACCCCCGGTGAAAACCGGGGGTTTTTTTCGTAATAAAAGTAATCTCCACTGAATAAAGATTTATATAAAAAAATAAAGATGGTGGGGGATATGATACAACAGGATGGACAACTGCTTGGCAAGAAAGTGCTTGCAAAAATTGATCTGTTGATTGAAATTATTTCAATTATAGGGAGAAATAAAATTGCGGAAAAAGATGATTACTTTTTACAGGCTTGTGATTTGGTAAAAGAACTGCGGCAGTTATTGGGACAATTGATCGGTCCAAGGGATGATTACATCAAAGAGGCCATCAAGGAATTAATCATTCAAAGGCTGCCTGAAGAAAACATGTTGTCCAGTTTGGATGTAGATTTATCTGAACTCTTGAATAGCATGTATAATGGTGTATATGAAAAAGAAGAACTTTCTTTACCTAAAACTGTTCAAAGGGTTGAGGCTCGTGATGAGGACCCTTTAAGAAAGGCGATCAGGTATCTTTTTCCTCAATATAAGGTGATCAATAATTACAGGAAACTGGGGTGTTTATTTAAATATTATATTCCTTCCCTTAAACTGGCCATTGATAATATAGAAGAAGGAAATACAGATTTTGTGCGCAAAGAATGTATCTGCCGCCAGTCGGGGATCAATTTTGTTGCAATACCTGTTGATGAAATGAGCTGTTCAAGGGAAATAATCAAGAAGATTAAACATAGTGTAAAGTTTTTATAGGAGAAAACAAGAAGAAAAAGACAAGAGATCATCACTTTTGGTAAAATTGAATGCACCAAAACAAACCAACCAAAAGGAGAGGATCTCTTGTGAACAACATTGT
>DUSK01000148.1 GCA_012842275.1 Syntrophaceticus sp.
AAGAAGCGAAATGTGACCGTTCCACTTTTGAGAGCGCTGCTACCTGCCCTGACACCACTCACCCATCTCAGGAGTGGGAAACTACCAACAAAGATGGTGAAAAAGTAGTATATAAAGGGGTTCCCCTGTGGGTTATGGTTTCAATGGTAGACGGGTATGACACAGAGGACGGCCATTACCGGTTTAACCGTGATTTAGCTCAAAAGGGATATACTGTTCAGGTGATTTCTGCTGATGGTTATACAGTTGAGTTTAACTCCAAAGATGTGGCTTACAATGACGGTATCTTCCTGGCCTATTTAGCCAATGACAAGCCGCTGGATGCAGATTCCGGTCCACTGATGTTGGCTGGGCCTAACCTGCCTGATAAAAAGCACATGGTAAAACAGGTCAAAGAGATTAAATTGGTTAATTTGCCTGAATAAAAATGAACAGTTCAACAGTCAGGAGGTTAGGGTATGGCTGCCGGTATAAATAAGCGATTATCAGCTGTAATTACATCAGTTTTAATTCTTTTGATGGCAGTTATCTGTTTTATCCTGTTGTCCTGCTCTCCCAGACAGTCTGCTGTGCAAGTGGAAGCAGAGGGAGCTTTGCTCATTCCTTCCCAGGAGGAGGAAACCCGTCTGCGGGCCTACTGCCCGGAGATAGCGTTGACTTTAACCTGGCAGGAGGGAGAAAGCGGCTCTGCAGCATTAGTTGTGGAAAACATTGCTGCTGAGTCAGCTGAGGTAAAGATAACTCCGGCAGCAGGGCAACAGGAGGCCTCCTGTACTGTTGAGAAAGTATCTCCCACAGTATTGAAGTTGACTGTAAAGGGGAGCGGCACCCAGCGCCTGGAGCTGAAACCCGCCTCTGCAGATAAAGGCATGCCCTTTCAGTTTGCGGTGGTAGGGGATTGCCAGGGCCGGATTGATGTGCTGAGCAAGATTATTGAAGAAGTAAACAAGTCTGATGCAGACTTTTTGATCTGTTTAGGCGATTTGGTTGCTTCAGGGAGTGACGAAGAGTACAAGGCTTTTCAAGAGGCAATGCTGAAGCTCAACTGCCCTTATTACACCATCCCTGGCAACCACGATGTTAAAGGTGATGGTATTGACTATTACCGTAACAATTTTGGCCCGGAATACTATTCTTTTGATTACCGCGGTTCCCGGTTTTTTCTGTTAAACAGCTCTTCTATGGGGATGGATGATGAACAGTTGGCCTGGCTGCAGGAAAAGCTGGGGGAAGGAGAGCAGCCGGCTTACATCTTTCTTCATGTCCCACCGGTTGATCCCCGGGGAGGAGACCATGCATTTCTAGATTCAAATCAAGCACAGGCTTTTATAGAGTTGGTTGCTGCTCCGACCAGCCCTGTTAAGGGGATATTTTCGGGGCATATCCATATGTTTTATCAAGGCCAAATAGCAGGGGTGGATTTTGTGATCAGCGGTGGGGGTGGTGCTTCCCTCTATGCCTCAGCGGACCAGGGAGGGTATTATCATTTTGCTTTATGCAGGGCTGCAGCTGATGGGCTTCAAGTTGAACCTGTAAAAATTGAAGCCCCTTCCCGTTCTGATGAATTAGTTGTCAATGGGAAAAAAGGAGATGTGATCATCTCTCAGGACGAACTGGAAGAGATGGCTGTATTAGAGGGCGAACTATCTTTTGAAAACCAGTTCGGTAACTTTAAAGGGAAAGGGATTTACCGCGCTGTACCCATCAGGGATCTGGTAGAAAAGGTTGGGGGTATGGAACCCGGGGACAACCTGATGGTCTATGCTTTGGACGGTTATTCACAGGCTTTTGCCTATGAAAATGTTTATCCTGAAAGCTGTGGTTGGACAGAGCGCCAAGGGGAGATGGCTCTGGCTGTAGAATATAACAACACATCAGTTCCGGAATGGCCTGATGGCTACCGGATTGCCTTTTTCCCTGAAGATGGGGTTTACGATAATGAAGACTGTTCTCTGACCTCTGCTCCAGGTCAAGGGTGGCACCTTTACCAATCAGCCGGTGCAAGGTGGGTTAGGAATGTGATACGACTGGAGGTGGTTCCATGTCAGGACCAGGAATAGAGAACAATGTTAAAAAGAGATATTATTTATCCAACCGTGATCTTCTTGTCATCGCCATTTTAAGCGGTATTGGAGGAGTTTTAAGCACTTATGTCGGTTATCTGGGTAATCTGCTCAACCGGGTCTTTATGGTGCCTTTCGGAGCCGGCCAGTTTGTGGCTGGTCTTCATACATTTTGGATTATACTTGTGGCAGGTTTGGTGAGGAAGCCTGGGGCCGGCACAATAGCTGGCCTTCTCAAGGGAATAGTGGAGATGCTAACTGGCAGCACCCACGGGATAGCTATAGTGTTGGTTTCCCTTGTCCAGGGGTTAATGGTTGATCTGGTATTATTAATTATGCGGCGCCATACTCTGGCCAGTTATAGTATAGCTGGAGGGTTCTCTG
>DUSK01000149.1 GCA_012842275.1 Syntrophaceticus sp.
AGGGGACGGTGACTTTGACTCACTGCTGTAACGTGTGTGCATGATGACGCGACCCCCGTCCCCTTGTCACACGAGCAACCACTAACCACTAACAACTATTTAAATCTGTCAAGATAGCTGACAGCACTGAGGGCAGCAGTAAGGCCTTCCCCTACTGCTTTTCCGATTTGGTAGGGTTTGCCGGTGCAGTCCCCTGCGGCAAAAACGCCGGGGATATTGGTTTCCATCATTCTGTTAACAACAATAGCCCCATCTTCTATCTGAAGTCCGGAGATGAGCTGCTCTGCCGGAGCAACCTTTCTGACGATAAAAGCGCCAGCTACCGGGAGTTTCCCATCTTTCAAGGCAACCCCCTCCACTTTTCTCTCACCAAGCACACCGAGGGGCTTTTCCCGGTGCACTTCGATCCTGGGGTCAACCCGGATCTCTCCCCGGTAGGTAGGGAAATAATGCACCTTGCCACAGATTTCCGCCAGGAAATTTACCTCTTCCTCAGCCTCTGGAGTTTCTCCGATCACCGCCACCTCTTTGCCCCGGTAGAGGGGGCCATCACAGGTAGCACAGTAACCAAGGCCGCGCCCCAGCAGTTCCTTTTCACCGGGAAGAAGGTGTGCCTGTTGAATTCCTACTGCCAGAATAACGGTTTTCGACCGGTAAACCCGGTTGTCACGGGTGACAACTGTAAACTCATCCCCCGGATAGATGTTGTCAACACGCCCCTTTTCTACTACGGCCCCCATCCCCACAGCATGGTCATAAAATCTTTTCATCAACTCTTTTCCGGAGATCTCAGGCAAGCCCAGATAATTATTGACCTCAGGTGCCTTAGCCAGGCGTTCTGAACCGCTCTCTGCACCCAACAGAATAACACTCTTTTCCCTGATACGCCCGTTTACCGCTGCACCCATACCCGCTGGCCCAGCTCCCACGATCAGCAGATCCCATAAGGCATCGGAATTCATAGACTTACCTCCTGTAAATAATGTCCTGGTCAAAAATCTAACAGTAAAACTACCTACCCTAACTTGTTATTGCCGCAGATACTTTTTCACTGCTGCAACAAGCCCAAAACTTCCGGTCAGCATCATATCACCATAGGGAGCGGCAAAATAACCTATTTTTTCTGCCAGATGGCGCTGCGGCCCGGTAACAACTGCAAAAGAAAAGGATTCAGGTCCAGGTGCTCCAGGGACGACAGCGCAACCATGTCCATGATCCTCATATACCTCTTCATTGCTCAGCTTTCCCCGGACAAAACGGTGCAGATAATCTGACAGTTTCTCCGGAGTCATCAATCCGGTATGGTGTTCAAAAATACCCCAGATCCGCTCTCCCTTAATTAAGGCTGCCAGTGTGTGCTGGTTTCCCACATTGACCAGCAGCAGCCCATCCTTTTGATGGCTCGCCACAACAGGGTCCAGCAGTGCACCCATGAACGCTGCTGTGCCTGTGTCCATAACAAAGGCAGCAGGGGCATCCTCCTGCACAGCCAGCATCCTGGTCAGATATGGTGGGACATTATCTCTGTAAAGGAGATCCTGTAGCCGGCCTTCCCCTTTTAAAAACCTTTCCCAGTGCTCAAACCTGAACTTCCGGTTGCTCTTGCCGATGGCCTCCCCATGGTCCTGCACGGCAACTGCAACAATCTCCGGAAGGGAGACATCATATAATGACAAAGCACTGCTCAATTTTTCCAGATCAAGGTCACGTAATTCTATTTCCACACATTCAGTACCGGGCTTATGATCCACAATCTCTACACCCATAGCCTCCACCTCACGCAGGTCGTCTCTGATGGTCTTGGCCGCAGATGGAAGAGCATAGGCCTTCAGCCCAGCATTTAGATGTTTTTTCAAAGCCCTTACCAGGGGGCCTCCTCCCATCAGGTGACCGCTTAAAAAAATATCCCTGCCTTCGGCTGTAGCCCTGGCAATTTTTCCGGCAATCTGTTTAGTTGCAGAAGGGAGCACAAGTTTAACACAGTTCTCTACAGGAATTCCTTCCTCATAAAGCAGGATATCCTGGGTGCCTGCTCCGATATCGATTGCCAAAATTCGTAGCTGTTGCAAAACCATTACCTCCTTATAAATGAACGGGAGAAAAACAGAAGAAAATACTGATAATAAACACCATCTGAAAATACCAGCTGTCAATACCAGCAATCAAAAATATGCTCTCCTATTTTAGCCCTTCTGAAAGTAATATGATGAAAAACCCCCTCTTTAATTTTTCGAGCATCCCCTTGATAGCGTTCCATGATATCGACACATAAATCCCATAAAGCAGAAAAAGACCTCAAAGATGCACCTAAATTGGTATACACACTCCTGCCCTTATCTGTGATCTCAAGATGATTCTCTTTTTCTACCACAAGTTTTTCTTCTTTAAGCTCATCAATGATCTTCTGTACAGTCCTGCTGTAAGCACCATTACGGGTTCTCACAAAATCATAAAACGCAATATCTTGCTCTTCATCCTTAGAGGCGCTCACTAAAAAAAGCAGGTTATGCAGTAGCTCTACAGATTGAAATTTATAACAAATTAGCAGACGCAAGACAAGCACATGCTGAACTGTATAAAGAATCAACGGATTTACCCCACACAAATTATTGTTCGACAACAAGCTATCGTTATATAAAGTTGAAACCCAATAGCAGCAATATAATGCTCTGCAGATAATTCTTCTCATTAATACTATTTTCCTGCAGAAATATAAAATATATTCATATCCAGAATACCTATTCGGAAGTATCAGTAGTTTGATACTGTTAATAAGTGTCGATTTTTATAAGTATTGACAGACATTAAGATACATATCATAATCGAATTAATGAATTATCTTTAATCTGGACATAATTAAAAAAAGTAATATTTGAAGGGGTGGTGATGAGATGTCTCTTATACGACGTGACCGCGATTATTTCAGGGATTTGATCCCTATGCGTGAAACCATCAACAATTTTATCGAAGATTTATTTACCCGGTTCCCTACTTTTTCACAGGCAGGCGAGTGGAGGCCTTCGATTGACCTCATCGACCGGGGAACAGAATATGTGATCAGAGCTGATCTGCCCGGTTATGATCCAGAAAATGTCACCATTAATGTGCTGGAGAATAGTGTGCAGATCAGCGGCCAAATCACAGAAGAGAAGGACACACAAGAAGGAAACTTCCAGCTAAGAGAACGCAGTTTTGGATCATTCACCAGGACAATCCCCCTTCCTGTTCAGATTAAACCTGAGGAGGCCAAAGCCCGATACAAAAACGGGTTGCTGGAGATCACCCTGCCGAAGGTGGAGGCACCTAAGGGACGCATCCTGAATATTGAAACTGAATAGTAATACCACCGTTTCAAGCAGTTGATTAAACAGGGATTATCAAAAGACCATGGTATCCTCTTCAAAGTAAAGGGGCTATCATGGTCTTTTATTTATCAAGGATCTTCTTTCAAAAAAACCGAATATTTTTTGTAAGTTTTGGAGTTGGTCCAGCGTATTTACTATAGAGCCAATTCCGGAAGAGGCGAAACAAATGCAAAAAAATTTAACTGATCAAGAACTGGTACAGCGGACACTGGCCGGAGAATTATCTGCCTTTGAGAAACTTGTCTGCCGTTACCAGCAGGCGGTCTTTAGCATCGTCTTCCGCATTCTACGGAACAAAGAAGAAGCAGAAGATATTGTCCAGGAAAGCTTTATCAAATGTTATCAAAGCCTTGATAAATACGATCAGGGGCGGCCCTTTACACCCTGGCTCTACCGAATAGCCAGCAACCTGGCATTGACCAGAGTCAGGCAGCTGAAGAAGCAGCGGTTGATTCCCTGGGAAACAGCATCCTCCCAACTTGCAGACCGGAACGCAGTTAACCCCGCCGCCTCACTGGAAGCAGTTGAAATAAAACAAGAGGTGTCCAGTTATTTGGCAAAACTGAAACCATTGGACCAGTTAGTGATTATTCTGCGCTATTACCAGGATCTTAACTATGATGAGATCGCCTATATCCTGGATACTACACGCAACAATGTAGAGGTACGTTTATGCCGGGCGCGGCAGAGGTTGCGCCAAATATGGGTAAAACAGGAGGTGAAAAAATGCTCAACTGCAGTGAAACAGAAAAACTCCTCGATCTCTATATAGATCAGGAACTGGATCCCCCAACAAAGGAAAAATGCGAACAGCACCTGTGCCACTGTTCCCGGTGCAGTGAACTGCTTAAATTAAGGGAACAGGAAAGAGAAACCATTATCAACGGATTTCCGGTACCCGAGCTAACACCGGCATTCAGCAAAAAGGTAATGGAGAAAATAACAAACCCGGCACTAAACAGGACTCCATCCAAAAACTCACGGCTGAAAAAGTGGATGCTCCCTCTAACTGCTGCCTGTCTTTTGGTGATGGTCATTTATGGTGCTTTTTCCCAGGGGATTTTCTCTTCCCCACAGGACGCTATGCTGACTGACCAAAAACTTGAGCAGGGCAGAGAAATAGCAAATGTTACAGCGGACAACAGTTCCGCCTCTCCACAAAAGGATGTGCAGGAGGGAACAATTACACCTGAACCGGCACTTCCCCCAGATGCTATTGCACCAGATGAAAGAACTGTTAATAACAGATCTGATTTAGATACAGGTGTCTCCTCAGGACAAATAACACCCATTAGCCCAACAAACGCTGTTTTGACTCCTCAGTATCTGCCTGCGGGGTTCGTTAGGACTAGTGCCTCAAGCAGTGGCTCTGCTGGCAAGGGTGGATCTCCAGCTATATGTATTTTAAGCTTTGAAAACCCACAAACAGGCGGCAGATTGTGTCTGGAAATCATACCGGATAACTCAGGTGCAGAAATGAATGCACAAGATACCCCTCTTACAGCAGATTCACAGGATGATATGCGTTACCAGCTGGCTACTCGCTATGTGGAAAAAAACGGACAAGGCTATTGGGTGAGGATTTACGGGGATGTCCCTCAAACAGAATTAAATAAGGTGTTGGATTCCTTAAAGTAAAAGGATAGCTCGAGATGACAGCTGATCTATCTACACAACAGTATCTTCATGGCTTTTTGTTTGTGGCCAATATCCTGCGTGAATTGAAAGGTCTGCAGAACAGATTCGGTTTTGCCATGCTTTATATCACACATGAACTGCACCTGGCCCGCAAGGTTGCAGCACAGCTTTAGAACTAAAAGCTAAACCGGCCTCTCGAAAAGGCCGGTTTAGCTCATTAATCAAATTAGTTACAACACCAGTGTTCCGCCTGGGGTATGGAGCAGCTTGAAAATGCGCTCTTCCGCCCCAGTCAGGGCGTTTATGTAAACCAAAAAATCTTCACCATCCATCTCTGCCTTGAACTCATAGGTCAGCCGTTCATGGCTGCCATCTGAGGGGATGACCGCCATCCTCTCCTCCTCCACCTCTAGCTCAGGATTGAGCTTTTTTCTTGCCTCACTGATAGAGATTTTCGGGCTGGGGAGATCTCGTTCATGGTGAGACATAAGATAGCCAAGGGCATCATAGGTCAGAATCTGGCCGTTGTCCAGTGCAACCAACACCTTAATAAGATCAGGGTAAACGATCACATCACCCTCTTTGTAAGCAAAGGACACTGTAAGGGTATTGCCCTCCTTCAAGGTGTAAGTGATCTCCATGTTTTTGATGCCCCTTGACTTCAAGAAGTTTTCCGCAAAGGTGCGTGCCTGAGCTTCAGATATTTTGGACTGAGCCACCTGACGGGAGTTAGTGTAATAAATTACATGCCCCCCGGTTTTGGAAACATTGGCTGTAATAATATCAGGTGAATTGTCATCTCCGGTGCGGAACTCGAAGCCATATGCCGGTATCTTCCCTTTTACCGTACCTGTAGCCTTTTCTTCTTTAACTTTCGCTCCCTTAAAATCGATAAAATTGCGGGCTTTTTCTTGGGCTTGCTCAGCAGTGACATCTTTCCCTGTGACACCCAAGGGTTTAGCCCGCTCAAGGTGATCGGAAAAAGGGCCATCATAAATCAGTGTAGGAAGTTCCTGCATCTGGCTTTCCACACTGCGAAAAGACCGGTCGGCAGACATTGACCCTTTGGCAAAATTACTTCTTATACCTTTTTGAACCTCTGACCAGCGAAACTTTCCCGAAGCTGCCTGCTGCTGCACTTTGGTTAATTCCCGGTTAAGTGCCTGAGCAGTCTTATACAGTTCCCTCATCGTAGAGCGGTCCTCATCGGTCATCTTGGTCCCATCGTCCCGCTTGGTGATAGCATAGGCATAATCCCCCACCTGTGTCAGGAATTTGGATGTCTTAGCTATCACATTATGGGATAGAGGAAGTTGGTGCAGGTTCTCCTGAGCAGCATTGGCGTTGCACCAGAGATCAGAAAAAAGGTTGTCAACATTGTCAGGGGATCCGCTGGCTAACCCTTTAGACAACAACGCCTCTATATTTTTGCTTCTCTGCATTACTTCATAAAAGGCCCTGTTGTATTTGTTTTCCATTTGCACTTCAGCACTGCGCCGTGCCTGGGCCTGACTGACACCCCAAACAGCTGTGATTCCCAACAGAACAAACAGTGCTACAAGGGCTGCTGTGTATTGTCTCAGGTTCATAATTGACCCTCCTATCTTGCAAACACATGATTTCCGATCTGAGTGATAATCGGCCGCGACCAGATCCATGGTCCCACCGGTTTACTGGGATTCCAGAAAAATAGCGCCCCATAGGTGGGATCAAACCCATTCAAGGCCTCGACTGCAGCACGGACACAATCTTCTGTAGGCTCACGGGACCAAATAAATCCGTTTTCAACAGATTCAAAGGCCCAGGGCTCGAAGATCACTCCGGACAAGGAGTTAGGAAAGGAACCACTGCGCATCCTGTTCATGATAACCGCTCCCACCGCCACCTTGCCCAGATAGGGCTCCTCGCCTGCCTCACCCATAATAACCCTAGCCAGAAGATCAACGTTATCAACATTGGTTTCCGGGCTGGCTTCTGCAATACTATCAGCAGTATTTACTCTCGGTTCAACATCAGGCCCACCCTGCCGCCAAAGCAGATATCCTGCACAGAAAAACACAAGGGAGAGAGCTATAAGAGCAGCCAAGCCATATTGCGGTTTTTTCATATCCATTGATAAACCCCCTTTATATCCAGATTTTGTTGGACAGTTATAATGTGTGAAGAATTTCATTTTTTATACAAAACTGGGCCGATTAAAAGAACAGCCCCTCCGGCTTTTCCTTTGGATACTTTGTTTTTTTGTAAAAAAGCGGCTTGATTAAATGCCAATAGTGCTATATAATTTTTAGCTAATCAATTTTATTCGGGGTGCCTACAGAAACACGAAATAATCATAGGAGGGGTATGCGTTATGAATGAAAGTGAATTTGCGAGAAAACTAGAAGAAATCAACGAAGAGCTGGACAGAGTAAAACAGAAAATAATCTGGATACTTTCAAGACAGCACAACAGGGATGATATTAATGAAAATAGTAATGAAGATCTGAAGTTACGTTATGATGACAAAAGAAGCTTTTTCACCCTTGATTAATAACCTGCACAGATACTAACCCTAATTAATATTTGAGGATAGCAGCGGCTGGGTCAGTAAGTCCAGTCGCTTTATTGTTCATGCCTCTCCGGCCGGCGCTGATCGGGTTTGAGCACAGGCATAACCCTGCCTGTAATAGGACTGAAGGAGGAAAAGCGATGTATATAGCGAATTTTTATAAAACAGTACTATACGAGGCGAAGAGCAATGTCAGTCATTCAGTCCAAAATCAATACCGGTCTGAACAGGTTGAAATTATATGGGGAACTGGTGATGTTCAGCCACAGCCTTTTTGCCCTTCCCTTCGGGTTGATGGGGATGCTGCTGGCAGCTAATGGGCTTCCAGAGATGCGGGTATTTTTTTGGATCATTGTGGCTCTTGTGGGGGCACGCAATGCAGCCAACGCGCTGAACCGCTTGATCGACGCTCGTATCGACGCAGCTAACCCCAGAACCGCCAACAGGCACCTGCCCCAGGGGCTTGTTTCCGGCAAAGAGGTGCTTATGATCAGCATCATCGGTTTTGCTCTCTTCCTGTTGGCTTCCTGGCAGTTGAATCCTTTGTGTTTTAAACTGGCACCTGTGGCCTTATTTATTTTGGTGATTTACTCCTATACCAAAAGATTTACCTGGGCCTGCCACCTGGTGCTGGGTTTTGCCTGCGGAATCGCTCCTACAGCCAGCTGGCTGGCGGTCACCGGCAGCTTTGCACTGCCCCCTATGCTGCTGAGTGCGGCAGTAATGTGCTGGGTAGCAGGATTTGATATTATTTACGGCACACTGGACACCGAATTTGATAGAAAAACAGGGATTTGTGCGATTCCCGCCCGCTTTGGGATCCCAGCAGCATTAAATATCGCTAAAGCCCTACACATGGCAGTGATCTTATTTTTGATCATGGTGCCTTTCTTTTCCACACCCCCTCATGCTGTCCCCGGTTTCTTTTATTATCTGGGTATAGCCGCGGTGGCCGCACTACTCTGCTGGGAGCATTTGATTGTAAAACCAGATGACCTGAACAGGGTAACAACAGCTGCTTATACAGCAAACCAAATCATCGGTGTCACCCTGTTGGTCTTTACAGTTTTAGATGTTTTTATTGATATTTAAAGAGGGAGATAACAGATGCAAAAAAACAGTGAGGCAGCCAGAGTAGAACTCCTGGCACCTGTAGGAAAGTGGGATGTGTTGGAGGCTGTAATCGAAGCAGGGGCAGATGCCGTCTACCTGGGCGGCAAGAAATACAATATGCGCCTGCACCGGAAAGATTACAACTTTACTGAAGACGAACTTAAGTCAGCTGCAGAATATGCCCATCAAAGAGGAGTCAAAATCTATGTGACGGTCAACAACCTGTTAACAGATAAAGAAATGGAGGAACTCCCCAGCTATCTTTCTTTTCTTGAGGAAATCGCTGTAGATGCCCTTATCGTACAGGACCTGGGAGTTGTAAAAATTGCTAAGGATATCGGTCTGACCATACCCCTGCACAGCAGTGTGATGATGAACGCCCACAACCTCGAGGGTTTAAAAATGCTGGAGGGGTTAGGGATCAGCAGGGTGATCCTGGGGAGGGAGTTGACCCTTGATGACATTAAACTGATGAAGACCAGAACCTCCCTGGAACTGGAGTACTTCACCCATGGAGATATGTGTTTTGCCCAGAGCAGCCAGTGCTATCACAGCGGGATGCTCTTCGGCAAAAGCAGCAACCGGGGCCGCTGTATGAAGCCCTGCCGTTGGGCCTTCGAACTGCTAGACCGGGAAAGCGGTGAGCTAATTCCAGTGAGGGTAGCTGGCCCTTATTTCCTGGCGGTCAAAGATATGTGCCTGCTCCCCTATCTGCCTGAAGTGATCTCTTCAGGGATCTGCTCCCTGAAGCTGGAGGGGCGGATGCGCACAGCTGATTATTTAGCAGCTTTAGTTGGCTTTTACAGGCGGGCACTGGATCGCTATTATCAGGACCCGGTGGGCTATACAATGGACTGGGATGATTTCCGTGAGCTGGAAAAGATGCGGGTGCGGGATTTCAGCCCGCTCTATGCCTTCGGCAATCCGGGTGCTGATTCAGTCGGCTACACAGGTGAACGGGAACCCCGCTTTTTCAGCCATGCTATCAAAGAACCGGAAATCACAGCTGAGAATTTAAAAGACTCAGCTTTGCCATTGCCCAAAGAAACAAAAAATACAGCCAAACCGCTGCTAGCTGTGAAAGTTGGGAGCAAATCAGCAGCTCTAGCCGCTTTAGATAACGGTGCTGACCTCCTTTATACCAGCGGGGAGTCCTTCCTCTCACAGGACAAGCCCTGGGAGTTCGCCGACTACCCTGAAGTAATATCCAGAGCCCATGAACTGGGGAAGGGTGTAGTGATCGGTCTGCCCCGCATCACCATGCCCTGGGAAATGGAGAGAACACTCCTTTTCCTCAAACAGATAGAGGAATTAGAACCCGACGGTGTGCTGGTTACAAATCTGGGGACCATTTATGCGGCTTTTCAGAACACAACTCTACCCCTTTACGCTGACTACTCCTGTAATATTGCCAACCAGGAAGCAGCAAAACTGCTCAAAGATTACCGCGTGGCCCAGATTACAGCACCACTGGAGTTCTGCTGTGAGGAAATTTTGGCAATGCCCGGTGAACACCCCCCCATGGAGGCGGTGATCCACGGCTTACTCCCCACCATGGTCAGTGACCACTGCCTGCCGGCAGCTTTGTTAACAGGAAAAACAAAACAACAATTTTGCGGTGCGCCCTGCCGTGAACGGAACTATGGCTTAAAGGACACCGCCGGACAGCTGCACATCTTGGAGATTGACCAGGACTGCAGAAACCATATTTACCTGGCCAATGAACTAGCCCTGCTTCCCTATCTTCGCTCTTTTTACGGGGCAGGGTTTGCCAGCCTGCGTTTGGAGATACCATTATATAAAGCGGATGAAACAGCTGCAGTCACCAGGATTTATAGAAAAGAGCTGGACAAACTTTGGGAAGATGTTGATGCCTACACATTTGAGGAATCCAGTTGGCAGCAGCTGACAGAGATCAGAAATGTGCCTTTTGGCACCGGACCTTATACAACAGGAGTAAAAGCCAGGGAAAATTAAAAGGAGAGTGAAAACAATGACAAAATACTGGGGGCCAGAAGAGATCATCAAAAAGAAGAAGGAGTATATCATACCCTGCCTCTACCATTTCTATCAGGATCCTCCCCAGATGGTAAAAGGGGAAGGGCAGTATCTCTATG
>DUSK01000150.1 GCA_012842275.1 Syntrophaceticus sp.
AGCTGCTGTTGGTACGGCGATGCCTGAATCCTTGATCCCTTTGATCGCTTTTGTCACAGGCGGTGGTGTGGAGCAGCATCAGATCGGAATCGGAGCCATCATTGGGGCACCTTTTATGCTGAGCACACTGGGCTTTTTTATCAGCGGCATGGTGGTGGTGCTGGAAGCCCGCAGGCGATTTGATTTCCCTCACCTGCGAGTGGATGAACGGGTCATCAGAAGGGACTTTTTTTTCTTTTTAATCGGTTACAGTTTGGGTTTATCAGCAGCTCTTATCGAAAATAATATCCTTGTTTACCTGATCGCTGTTTTTCTGATAGTGTGGTACTCCCTTTATGTATGGCTCACTCTGCGCTTTGGGGCTGAAATTGAACACAGTACAGAGTTGAGCCCTCTCTATTTCAGTAGATCCAAACACAATCCCCGCCTTCGGTTGGTCATTCTACAAGTAATTGTAGGCCTGGCTTTATTGATCACAGGGGCTAACCTTTTTGTTGAAAATGTGGGGGTTATTTCAGATATATTGGGGGTTCCTCCCTTTATCCTATCTTTACTCATTGCTCCTGTTGCCACAGAACTGCCGGAAAAGTTCAACAGTGTGATCTGGCTGATCCAGGGTAAGGATACTTTAGCGCTGGGTAATATAACGGGGGCCATGGTTTTTCAAAGTGTTCTGCTCCCGAGCATCGGCATTATGTTCACAGATTGGCAGATTGTAGCAGGATCAGCAACACCAATTGTCATAACTTATCTTTCTGTGGGGCTTGTTTACTCGTTACTATTGTTGAGGAAAAAGCTTAATTGTTTTACACTTTTGGTGGGCGGCTTGTTATATGCAGTTTTTGTATGGGTTATGCTTCATTAATCAGGAGAGGAGTAGAGGGATGCATCTGGTGTTTATCTTTGGTTCGGCATTTTTATAGCTATGTCCGGTGCCTTGATGCCCGGTCCGATGTTGGCGGTTACAATCAAGGAGAGCCTGGAACAGGGCTGGCCCGCGGGAATTTTTATTACTACAGGACATGCTGCAGCTGAAATCGCTCTTTTATTCCTCTTTGCTCTGGGGTTAGGCACAGTGATCAAAGTTCAATGGATAACAGCAGTTGTAGGCATTATTGGTGGCATTGTGTTGATCATCATGGGGTTGGACATGCTGATGGGAGCCATACGGAACAGGGTTGGTTTAGATCTCAATGGTGGGGACAAGCCGGCCGGGCAGGTGACAGCGAAATCGATAGGGCGTGCTGTAGGAGCAGGAGTTATTGTCAGTGCCGCCAATCCGTACTGGATTATTTGGTGGCTGACCATCGGTGTGATGTATGTTGCTGAAGCTTTAAAATACGGGTGGTTGGGGCTTGGCTGTTTCTATACAGGGCATATACTGGCTGATTATGTCTGGTATGTTCTGATCGCTGTTATTGTTGCCACAGGAAAAAAGTTCTTGACAGCTGCTGTCTATAAGTGGATCCTTGCAGGGTGCGGTGTATTGATGGTGATCCTTGCTTTGTACTTCTCTTTGCAGGGTATAAGAGCGATAATATAAATTAAGGGGAGGTTGTAGTATGAATCCATACGATCATGCCCATAACCTGGCACGTGCTTTAAGAGAATCCAGTGAATATAAGGGGCTGCTGGAGGCAAAAAAGAAACTGGAGGCTGATCCAAAAAATAAGGAAATGCTTTTGGATTTCCGGCGCTGTCAGTGGGAGATGGAAAAAGCGAAAGCCTTCCAAAAAGAAATTGATGAAGTAACAAAACGCAGGATGGCACAGCTGGCTGAGCTGGTCAGTGCCAACCCTACTGTACAGGATTATCTGATGGCTGAGTTCCGGTTTGGACAGGTCATGGCTGATATCCAAAAAATTTTGAGTGAGGCTGTGTCCGAATGGTTCAAGGCTGCTGCGGAGTTTGTTGTTGATAACAATGAGTAAGCCAGAGATAGAGAAGTACGGACTGATTTGATGACCCCCCTGCTAAAATGAGGTTGCTGTTTGAGATTTCCTCTGGTAAGCCAGGTTTTTCTTACCCCTTCCCAGCACAGTTGAGGAAGGGGAAATGATACTTTTGAAATTGACCAGGCACTAAATTGCTGCTATAATCACTCTAGTTTTTACAGTATAGCGTGGAAATGGGGGGAAACTGGTTATGATTCCAACACCGCAATTATATTCACTTGTTTATGCAGCAGCAGAAGGAAAAACCGAGCTTAATGCATTTGATGAGGCACTGCTTAAAGCAGGAGTGGGAAATGTCAATCTAATCAGGGTCAGTAGTATCCTGCCTCCCGGTGCAGAGTTTGTGGAAACACTGGAGATACCCCCTGGTTCTCTAGTACCTATTGCCTATGCAGCACTCAACAGCTTAGAAGCAGGGACTTTGATAGCTGCAGCTGTTGCCGTAGGGATTGGGCCGGAGAGCAATGAATATGGGGTTATTATGGAATATTCGGGTTGCTGCACAGCTCTAGAAGCAGAGGATCAGGTTAAACAAATGGTGATCGAGGCCTTTCGGTACCGGGGAAAAGAATTAAAAGAGATCAAAGCGGTCAGCGTTGAACACCGTGTTGAAAAGTGCGGTTGTGTTTTCGCTGGTATCCCGCTTTGGTACAAATAAGCAAGTGGTGGAGAAGCCAGTAAAGCTAAAGGAGCAAAAAAGATATGGAGTTATGGTTTACTGAAAAGCAGACAGCAGGTTTGGGAATAAGCTGCAAAGTATTGCAGACACTACATCGTGAATTAACACCCTTTCAGGAAATAGCAGTCATCGATACAGAGCAGTATGGGCGCATGCTTGTTCTGGATGGTATGGTGCAGCTGACCACCGGTGATGAATTTGTCTATCATGAGATGTTGGCTCATGTCCCTTTACATACGCACCCCGATCCCCGTAATATCCTGGTGATCGGTGGTGGGGACGGAGGTACAGCCCGGGAAGTGCTGCGCCATCCTCAGGTAGAAAAGGTGACCCTGGTAGAGATTGACCGCCGGGTTGTTGAGGTGAGCAGGGAGTTTCTCCCTGAGGTTGCCTGCGCTTTTGATGACCCGCGCCTTGAGGTCCATTTTGAAGATGGGGTGGCCTTTCTCCAGCAAAAAAGGGATGAGTATGATGTGATCCTTGTGGATTCACCGGAACCCATTGGACAGGCTGGGCGTTTGTTCAGTGGAGACTTTTACCGGTCTATCAGGGGTGCACTGCGGTCTGACGGCCTTTTTTCCGCTCAGACCGAGTCACCTTTTGTGAATCAGGATCTCATAACAAGGGTCTATCATGAGATAAACAGCGTTTTTCCCATTACCAGACTGTACCTGGCTCCTGTTCCCACTTATCCCAGCGGTATGTGGAGCTTTACCATCGGTTCCAAGTGCTATGACCCGATGCTTCCTCCCCGGGAGAGCGGTTTGTCTGAACAGCTCCGTTATTATAATAGTGGTGTACACCAGGCTGCTTTTCAGTTGCCGAACTTTGTACAGCAGTTTATACTGCAGGGGGGCACACTCTGTGAAAAGAAATGATCTCTGTGTGCGGAACTGGTCATTCCTTGCGGCAAAGGATTCTTATGAAGATGCAGAACTTGTATTGATGGGAATTCCTATGGATTTAACATCCAGTTTTCGCACCGGTTCTCGAGAAGGCCCTCAGGCTATACGCAGTGTTTCAGAGGGGTTGGAGGAATTCAGCCCCTATCTCAATTTGGACCTGGCAGACTGCCCTTTTTATGATGGAGGAGATATTTTATTGCCTTTTGGCAACCTGAATGAATGTTTTGATCGGATCGAACAGATTTCAAAACAACTGATCCTGGATAAGAAAATACCGGTTTTTCTGGGTGGGGAGCACCTGATCACCTTTCCTGTGATCAAGTCCATCTTTGAGTTTTATCCGGATTTGGCTGTGCTTCATTTTGATGCCCATGCGGACTTGAGGGATGAATATCTGGGTGAGATCTATTCCCATGCCACAGTGATCAGGAGAGTCTGTGAACTGATAGGTCCAGATAATGTTTACCAGTACGGGATTAGATCCGGGACAAAGGATGAATTTGCTTATGGGAAATCTTTGACTAATTTTTATCCTTTTCAGCTTTTACCTGGGCTGGAATCCAGTTTGCCCTCTCTCCATGGGCGTCCATTATATGTAACTGTTGACATCGATGTAGTGGACCCTTCTTATGCACCTGGGACAGGAACCCCGGAGCCTGGTGGCATACCGCCGCAGGAACTCTTCCGAATTTTTGAGCTACTACAGGGGTTTAATGTGATAGGTTGTGATTTTGTAGAACTGGCCCCTGTGTATGACCGGAGCGGAATTACCTCATTGTTAGCGGCTAAACTGGTGAGGGAGGGGTTGCTGGCCTTTTCTCAGAAGTGAAGAAGCCTGCATCTGTTGAAAAAGTTGATATGAATTTGATCGATCGATGTTGACGTAAATGAAAAGGGATGTTATAATCATGGAGCGAGAGGCGATGGGGCGATTAGCTCAGCTGGTAAGAGCGCCTGCCTTACAAGCAGGAGGTCGGCAGTTCGAGCCTGTCATCGCCCACCAGATATCGATCTTTGATATAATAGATTAATTTTACGGAACTGTGGTGTAGTTGGTCTAACACACCGGCCCGTCAAGCCGGAGATCGCGGGTTCGAGTCCCGTCAGTTC
>DUSK01000177.1 GCA_012842275.1 Syntrophaceticus sp.
ATACTCCAAAAACTGTAAACATCGCGCGAGCAGCCTTTTAAAAATCAAAATCATGTAACTGCTTGGTTTAAATCCTATTAATAAAGGAGGTATGTGAAACTTGATAGCTCAGGTGGCCGGGGAAATTTTCGATGACTTTGAGGATCGGGCATTAATAATTGTTGATGAAGAGAACAGGATTCTATACAGCAATCAATTTGCAGTATCACTGGCTTCCTCAAGTTGAAAGAAGCACGGACGCGGCAGGTTGCCCGCGCAGGGCGGTAGTGACATCAGGGGTTTCCCCTTAGAAGATGTATTCCCATGGCTCGATTTAAAAGAGGCACAGATTGAAAAGATTGAAGTAATCGATAATAAAAATCGCATTCTTACCTTGCAAGGAAAGATCAAAAAGCATCAGATCAACAACAAATATTATACCTCTATCATCTTAACTGATATAACAGATTTAACCAAATTAAAGGAAAAATACAAGCAGACTAAATGTATTAAGCAGAAATATGAGCAGGCCCTTGAATCCTTATTTGAAGGTGTCATCATCACAGATTGTGAAGGCAGAATTATTTATATTAACAAGGCCCAGGAGGAACTGGATAATGTAAGAAAAGAGGATGTTTATAATAAGAAAGCCACTGAGGTTTTTAATTTAGATAATGAAAGCAGTGTACTGATGCAGGCTCTCATAACTAAAAAGGAAGTGCCTGAGCGCCACCAGTATTATATCAATATGGTGGGACATGCGGTTAACATTGTTACCTACGGCTACCCTTTAATGGTTAACGGCAAAGTAGTCGGGGCTGTGGCTATCTGCAGGGATACAACAAAGGCCAAGGAATTGGCAGAAATGGTTCTCGATTATTATGATAACCGCTCAAATGGTCGGGAAATAAAGCCTGCAGCAGCAAAAGGAAAAACTCGCGATAATTTATATACATTTAAAGATTTGATCGGCAATAACGCTGCCTTCAGGGAGGCTATCCGCTGGGCACAGGTGTCAGCTGAAACCGACTCAAATATCCTGATCTACGGATTGACCGGTACAGGAAAAGAGCTTTTTGCCCAGAGCATTCACAGCCATAGCAAACGTAAAAACGGCCCCTTTATTGGCATTAACTGTGCAGCTTTACCTGAGTCCCTTCTGGAAAGCATTTTGTTCGGCACAGTGAAAGGAGCCTTTACCGGTGCCATCGATCGCCCTGGGCTTTTTGAACAGGCCAATGGAGGCACACTTTTTCTCGATGAATTAAACTCAATGCCCTTAGGCCTGCAGGCAAAACTGCTACGGGTGCTGCAGGATGGGACTATACGCCGGGTAGGAGGAATTCAGGATATATCGGTTGATGTGCGCATCATTTCCAGCCTCAATATGGACCCCAATGAGGCAGTTAATAAAAAGGTTTTAAGGCAGGATCTTTTTTACCGCTTGGCTGTTGTGTCTATCAGGATACCGCCCTTAAAGGAAAGACGGGATGACATCCCGATGCTGACCTCCTATTTTATCGGCAAATATAAACGAAAACTAAATAAACCGGTAAAAAACATTTCACCTGAGGTAATGCAGTGTTTCATGAATTACCATTGGCCGGGTAATGTCAGAGAACTGGAACATGTTATTGAATGCGCTATGGTGGTAATCGGGGATAGCGATTATATTACACTGGACCATCTGCCCCATCATCTGATTGAATGCTATGCACGGCAGCAAGATGAACATGAAGAAGTAAATCAATTGGTTATCCTGGATGCTGATTTTCGCAAACAGACTCATCATAACAACCGCAAAAAAACAAATTATATTTTAAAACACAAAATAGATTCAACTGAAAGGGATCTAATCATCAAAATTCTCAGTGAAACACAGGGAAATGTATCAAGAACAGCGAGGATTCTCGGTATCAGCAGACAAAGCTTACAGTATAGATTGAAAAAATATAATATCAACAGGACTAAGTTGACGACTACAACTTAATTTTCGGTTTTCTTTTGATGGTTGATGTTTTGATAAGCCAGCAGAATGACAGAAGTGATGATCAGCAGGCAGCCTATTATTTTTGTTGGTGTCAGCAATTCCAGTGATAATAAAGCTGACAAAATTATGGCTACAACAGGTTCCAGTGTTGCAGTAATACTGGCCTGGTGTGGTTTTAGGAAGCGCATACCCAGCAAATATAAGCCATAGGGGATGATCATAGTAAAAAGGCTGAGATAAAGTAAGAACAGGGCGATATTATATGGGAAACCATCGAAAAGCTTGGTCGATGGCGGAAACACCACCAATAACAACAGAGAAACAGAGAACATCCCATAAGCTAAAGCTGTCCAGGTGTTGTACCTTTGTGCTATGAATTTACTGTAAACTGTATAAATAGACAGGGCAACAGCTGTCCATAAGCCTGCTATTATCCCAAGCATATTGAGTTTGCTCTGGCAGCTGGAGATAATGAGAAACACAACACCGCCCACTGCCAGACCAAGGATGAATATATCCTTTAAATGAACAGGTTCATGATGAAAGAAAACTAAATAGCAGAAGATCAAAGCAGGAGCTAAATACTGCAAAAAACTGGCTATAGAAACATCTGTTATATTTATGGCAGAAAAGAGAGCTAACTGCACATGAATTATGGTAAAGCCCAGCAAAAAATATGCGCCAAAGGATTTGATATCTATTCTCAGCAATTTTCTGTTAACCACAAACAAGATAAACAATAAGGTAATACCTGATGCAAATGCTCTTATTTGTGTGAGCTGCACCGGATCAAAATATGCCTGGTTGAACAATACTTTGGATATAACACTAAATGTCCCCCAGAGGGCTGCCGCTGCTGCAATTAACAGGTACCCGATAAGTTTAGTGGACAAGCGCTGTCCCTCCTCAAGAATCACTTACTTATAATATAAAAGCAAAAAGGGTGCCAAGAAAAGATCAATAAGATTCAAAAGAGGGTTTCTCCCCTCTTTTCCTTTTTTTGTGTGCAAAGCAATTAAAGCTGCCACTGCTGTTTGCACCAAACTGCCAACACATTTTGCATCATATTTTGCACTTATTATCTGCCAGCGAAAATTTATTGGTAAACTACAGGGTTTTCTGTGCCTGCCCTGATAAGTGCCTGTTGGCACAATAATTGCTTAATAGAAAATTGCAGGATGTCCTGTTGCTCTTGATGGTCAACAAATAGTTTTTGATCAGGGGTGTTAACCCAGTTTAGGAGGTGTATGCCGGCTACATCATTTTAATACTGCTTTTGCACCACAACCATCAGCAGAGACCTCTGCAATTCCTGTTAAGCTAAATTTTTTAGGGTAGAAAGGAGAGTAGAATTGTGGAAACTTTTAATACAACAAGAAGCAATTTCACCCGGGCAAGCTTTGAAGTAAACCAAACTATATTCTGGCAAATGCTCAGTGATGATCAGTGTGAAGAAATTTTTATGACTGTTCAGGAGTTATTGGAACGCACAGGTGTGGAGATCCTCAATGAAGAGGCTAGGGAAATATTTGAAAAAGCTGGTTGCTGGGTGGATGGTACAAGGGTTAGGATCCCGTCTCCATTAACAGAATGGGCAGCAAGAACCGCTCCTTCCAGGGTTACTCTATGTGACCGCAATGGCAAGCGGGCCTTAAGGGTGGAAACAACCTACTCCTATTTTGGACCGGGGCAGGGCAATTCCTTTGTGCTTGATCCCCATACCGGTGAAAGAAGAAAACCTGTTAAAGATGATGTAGCAGCTACTGCTGTTGTATGTGATGCACTGAAAAACATCGATTTTGTCCTCAGCAATGGCTACCCGACCGATGTCAAAGAAGCAGCAGCGGACCTGCATGTTTTTGAAGCACTGGTTGCCAATACTACAAAGCCGATCATTCAGTATATTCCCAGTGTCAAACATGCCCAGGCTATTTTAGATATGGCAGTTGCAGTAGCAGGCAGTCTGAGGGAACTGCAGAAAAACCCGTTCTTCGTGTATCTGATCGATGCTGACGGGACACTGGTCCATTCAGATGAAACCCTGGCAAAAGTTATTTTTGCAGCAAAGAATGGGATTCCGTTTATATACCATACAAAACTGGTCTTAGGGGAAACAGCACCGGTTACCCCTGCAGGGACACTGGTAGTAGCGCTGGCAGATGTTTTGGTGGGAGTGCTGCTCAGCCAGTTGGTCCGCCAGGGGACACCTGTTATTGCCGGTGGTATCTTTACTGTTCGTGATGAAGAAAACAACATGCTCCCCTGGGGTGCTCCTGAGGTGAGCCTGGTGGGGACAGGTATGAGCAATCTCCTGCGCTATCTGCGGATCCCCAGTTTTGGCTTTGCCGGTGCCAGTGACAGCAAAATCAGCGACGCCCAAATGGGCTTGGAAGAGGCCTTCTCCATGCTGCATATGGGACTGTCAGGCACTAATCTGATTCAGGGCTGTGGTCTCCTGGAGTCCGGATTAACAGGCTCACTGGTGATGCTGGTTATCGGTGATGAAATTATAGGTATGATCAGGAAGATCATCAAAGGTATTGAGGTCAATGAAGAAAGATTGGCTCGCGGTGTGATCGATGCTGTTCAGCCAGGTGGCACCTATCTGGGTGAAGAACACACATTGAAATATTTCCGTAAGGAATTCTGGTGGCCGACCCTCATGAACAGAAACCGCATCAAGGACTGGACCGAGGCTGGCTCTAAGTCTCTGGGTCAGCGGGCAACTGAAAAAACCCAGAGCATCCTGCAGACCCATCAACCGGAAAAACTTTCAGATGATGTTTTGGCGAAATTAAGGGAAATAATAGAGAAAGCTGAAGCGGCTCTATAAATAAAATAATTAATTCGAAAGGGAGTGTTTTTAATATGGCAACTTTAGAAGATCTCTCCAAAGCTGTTATCAATGGTAATGTGGCGAAAGCGAAGAAATTGACCCAGGAGCTTGTAGATGCTGGTGTTGCTCCTCTGGATATTATCAATCAAGGCTTAATCGCAGGTATGAATGTGGTCGGTGTCAGATTTAAGAACGGTGAAATGTTTGTTCCCGAGGTAATGGTAGCAGCCAAGGCCATGAGCCAGGGCATTGAAATGGTCAAGCCTTTGATCGCAGAAACCGATATGCCTTCTGAAGGCAAGGTCTTGCTGGGCACTGTTAAAGGGGACCTGCATGATATCGGTAAAAACCTGGTGGGAATCATGCTGGAAAGCCGCGGCTTTACAGTTATCGATATCGGTATAGATAAATCACCGGAAGACTTTGTTAACGCCATCAAAGAACATCAGCCGGACATTATGGGCATGTCAGCACTGCTGACAACAACTATGCTGCATATGAAAGACACCATTGAACTGATGAAAGAAGAGGGCTTAGGCCATGTGAAAGCTATCGTCGGTGGCGCACCTATTTCCCAGGACTTCGCCGATGAAGTGGGTGCAGACGGGTATGCACCAGATGCAGCATCAGCAGTAGATCTATGTAAATCGCTGTTAAGCAAATAATCTTACAGGGAAAGGAGTGTTGGAGTTGACCATCAGATCCAACATAAAGGCGAACCAAACCTCCAGGATGAACGTATTAACCCCGGATCAATGCCAGGAACTAGTATATGCTGCAGAAGAAGCCATGTGGCGTACAGGAACCAACTTCCATGACAAAGAATCCCTGGAGATATTGAAAAAGGCAGGGTGCTGGGTAGATGGAACAAGAGTGCGCATACCTGCAGATATCACTGAACGGGCTTTACAAACCTGTCAGAAGCATATTGTGCTCTGCAACAGCCGCACCGGCGCCAGAGAGCTTTTCGTGGAAGGGTATAATTCCTACTTTGGTTCAGGGCCCTGTACACCATTTACCAGAAACCCCTTTACCGGGGAAAGGCATCGTGCCACCAGGCAGTCTGTGGCCTGGGCTACCAAGGTGTTAGACGCTCTGCCAAATATCGATTACGCCATGTCCTTGGGTATTGTTCAGGATGTGCCTCTGCTGATTTCAGACAGGCATGAGTTTGAACAGCAGGTTCTCAATACAGATAAACCGATTATTACCGTATGTGTTGATAAGTGGGGTCAGGAAGACTGCATCAAGATGGCGGAGATCGTAGCCGGCGGTGAGGAAGAACTGCGCAGGAATCCATTTATCTGCCTCTATGCAGAGCCTATTTCCCCTGGTGTACACTGCAAGGAAGCAGCCCAGAAATTGGTGATGGGTGCCAAGAAAGGCCTGCCTACCATTTATACCCCATGTATTATGGCTGGTGGAACTGCCCCAGCAACCTTAGCCGGGGTTATGGTACAGGGCTTGTGTGAAAGCTTGAGCGGTTTAGTGCTCAGCCAGTGCACACGGGAAGGTGCCCCCTTCATTATGGGCGGTGTTTACACCATTTTAGATATGACCACTACCATCTTCTCCTATGGAGCACCTGAGCTGTCACTGATGCTCGCTGCTTTGGCAGATGTGGCCCATTATCTGGGAATCCCCATGTTCGGTACCTGTGGGTGCACAGATTCCTGTATCATTGATGAGCAGGCCGGAATTGAGGCTGCCATCTCTATTGCCATGACCAACATGTCAGGTGCCAACCTGAACCATGATATCGGATATTCAGAGCAGGGAACCACCTCTAACCTGGACCTGGTCGTTATCTGTGACGAGATACTGGGTATGGCCAGAAAGCTGACCAATGGCATCCGTGTAGATGAGGACACACTGGCTCTGGATGTTATCGAAAGTGTGGGTCCTGGCGGCAGTTTCGCTGATGAGGATCACACAGAAGAACACAAAGAAGAGAACTACATGCCGAAATTGATCAGCCGTGCTGCCCGGGAGATTTGGGAAAAAGCAGGAGGCAAAACACTAACCGAGGTAGCCAACCAAAAGGTGCGCGACATTATCAATTATCATGAACCGGAACCACTGCCGAAAGATGTGGCTGCCAAGATCAGACATATTGTAGAAAACGCTGTAGGACACATGCCAGGTGAGGATGATTAAGATTCTATAGGTGATCAACAGGCTGCCTGTACTAGTGACAGGCAGCCG
>DUSK01000013.1 GCA_012842275.1 Syntrophaceticus sp.
CCGGAGGAGCGTGTGCGGGAAATCATGAAGATAGCCCAGGAGCCTGTTTCCCTGGAAACACCCATCGGCGAGGAGGAAGACAGCCACCTGGGGGATTTCATTGAAGATGAGGATGCTCTGGCACCTGCAGAGGCTGCGTCCTTTATCCTGCTCAAAGAACAGCTGGAAGAGGTGCTGGAAACCTTGACCCCCAGAGAAAGGGATGTGCTGCGCTTGCGCTTCGGCCTTGAGGATGGAAAAGCCAGGACATTGGAAGAGGTGGGACAGAAGTTCAATGTGACCAGAGAGAGGATCCGGCAGATTGAAGCCAAGGCTTTGCGCAAACTGCGTCATCCCACCAGAAGCAAAAAATTGAAAGATTATCTGGAGTAAATAAAAGCCCCAAAGATACAATGAGGGGCTTTTTTTGGTTTTATTACAAACCCTTTAGTCAACCAGTTTATTATCCTTCAACAAAACCTCTTCTGGTTCGATCATACCGAGTTTTTCTCTGGCTACATATTCTATCCTATCCAGCGATTTCAGCTTGAGCATTTGTAGTTCATATGCTTTGTTTTCCCGTTTTAGCTCTTCAATAAATGCAGCTGATTGCTTGACTTGGTAGCTGAGGGTAATTGCTGTGTTTTGCAGGTGGATAAATGCTAATAATATGAGTCCCAAAAATACTATGGAAAATACCAGTATGATGCGAGCTTTTCCAATTCGAGGTTTATGCTGCAGCTTGAACTGCTGTGGAAGCTGTTGAGGTAGTGGATAGCCGATCAGCTGTTCCAGTGTTTCCTGCCCTCCTTTCCTATAATCTGCGTTTTCTTCCGGGTTTTTTCCTGCCTTGTGTTCTTATTTTTTCCTCATCGATGACCTTTTTGGGGTAATACCACCTACCGCTTATTCTCTTTCCTTGCAAAGAAGCGGCTCTGCGGGTTACACTGCTGGGATGGACTCCTAAAATTTTAGCTGCTTCAATGGTGGTGTAGTAGTTTTGCAAATCATTCTCTGCACCGGGAAATGCATCTTTTTGCTCATCAAGGACACTGAGCAGTTCCTCCAGCTCTTTTTGCACTGCCCGTAGCTTAATGGCTGATAAATAATCATTGCGGTCCAGGGCTTGCAGGAGTTCTGCCTTATAATGCTCGATTTTTTCTATAATATAGCTGCGCATAAAAGGTATAACTCCTCTGCTTTAAGAATGCAGTGCTCTGCGGTAATACCCCACCGAAATGCAATATCATTTTTCATTATGACATACAATGCAATATATTGCAAGATAAAATGCATTAATGTATATTTTTTTGTATGCCTTTTTTCAGAGGTGCCACTTCAGTATAAGGGGCTCAAAAATTAAAGCCAGGGCGATTGCTAGGGCAGGAAAAGCAGGAACAAAGGGATATAATGGAACGGAAAAGGCACATGCCTTTATACAGCCAATGCACTATAATTCGTAATGCCGGTATTTCCTTTCAGCTATAGACTGGATGCGAAAATAGAGACCGGCTGAGATGGATGTGACCAGCAAAAACAGGAGAGAATAGCCCAACCACCAAGGAACTATCATGTACAATCCCAGACTAATACCAGCCATGATGGCAACGAAAATCATAGTAATAAGCATGATGAACAGAACGTTCAAATTGTTTTTGACAGCACGCTGGGGATCCTCCCAGTCAAAATAAGGGCGATTACAATCGATCAGGATTCCAAGGGATGTAATTACACCCACCGCGGCCAAGCTCAGTAAACCCAGCATTAAAGCATCTAGCCAGGTTAAATGCAATAAGACAATTGACAGTACGAAAATGGGGAGTGTACAGGCATAATTTACGATCAGGGTATACCAGAACTTGGCTTTTACCTGTTCCCGGGGACTGATAGGGATCAGCTGAGAAAGAGTGAACATTTTTCCCTCCCGGGAAAGTGCCGATGGTGAGAGGGGTATGGTTCCTGCGATAAAGGTCATAAATCCGATTATACCCAGTTTTAGATAGGGGTATTTGCTCAGAAAAGGATAAAAATTGCCGATCTCCTGCAGCGCACCCTGAGTAAACAGGGGGATTAACATAAAAATCGGAACGATAACTGCTATCGGGAGGACATTCATCAGGAAAACAGGGGTGCGGACGAAGAGCCGGTGCTCCCGAAGCAGCAGGGCTTTGAACGGTGATGAACTGCTCCA
>DUSK01000151.1 GCA_012842275.1 Syntrophaceticus sp.
GAATTCTTCAGCAACAACATAGCAGAAGGACTGAAGTTTCTTGGCTTTCTGGTTATGGTAGCGGGCAGGCCTCACCAGGGCGGCCAGAGACACAGGATCACAGGAAAGGATCCCTTCTATGGACAGGATCCCTTCTCTCTTGAGGTTATCGATGGCTGCTGCAGCACTGCGCCAGGATACATTTTGTGTCAGAATAGCGCCGACGATCATCTCAAAAGACGTATCAGCCGGCCACCAGTGCCGCGGACCAAAATAATCAAATAATTTGTTGTAGATTTCCATTAATTGATCATGCATAGCATCACCTAATTTTCCACTGTACCGTTCTTGAACGCGCGGAGGAACAGTCCCAGTTATTGAGCTAGGCGACTATGCGCCATGGATGGTGTCATAGGGCGCGGTCTGCTTTAAAAGAGACAAGTCTTAGGGCAAGTTTAAACCGAAGCCGATGTGCCAGCAGCAGAAACAAACAGCACTCATGAGACAAGGGCATGTGACAAGGGGACGGGGGTCCCGTCATCATGCACACATGTCACAGCAGTGAGTCAAAGTACCTGTCCCCTTGACTCAGGGAAACTCGCGCGGGGGAACAGTCCCGGTGATCGGCCCCGGTGATCGGCGCCGATCACCCAACCTGTCCCACTGATCGCGCGGTCAACCTGTCCGGTGATCGGTCTGACCGGTCGGTTTTAGCCGGGAGGCCACTGCAGTGAACGGCCGCCTAGAATATGGAAGTGCAGATGATGCACAGTTTGTCCGCCTTCCTTTCCCGTGTTGACAACCAAACGGAAACCGTCAGCAGCAATCCCCAGTTTCTCGGCCAGTTTTGGCACCAGAGCTGTCATCCTGCCCAACAGTTCTGCTTTTGCCCCTTCATCCAGCAGAGAGCTGACATGCTGTTTGGGGATCAACAACACATGGGTCGGGGCAACAGGATTAATGTCCCGGAAAGCCAAAAAGTCATCATCTTCATATACTGCATCACACGGGATCTCATGCTTGGCGATCTTACAGAAAATACAGTCAGACAATCTAAAACCTCCTTTATGATTCTGTTAAAACCGGAGTTAAAGCTCTTTTACCCTGCTGTGCCGTAAACCACAGGGACTTCCACTCCCAACAATATTCTACCGCAATTGTAGCAAAAATTAACACCCGTGACATCTCTGACTTCTAAACCATAAGGGATCATATCCAAACTACTGTCACTTTCCGTCAACCTTAAAGTCAGAAATCACTTCCCCCCATAACAGGTCACCTTCTACTACACCTGCCAGCTCTACCTGCAACAGCTTACCCCGGAGTTTCCCTTTCCCCGGGTCCTTAAAAAGAACCCGCAGATAGTTATCTGTAACACCCTCCCACCAACCGGTTTTTTTCCGGGAGGGCCGCTCTACCAGCACAGTTAGTGTTTCTCCCACAAACCTACGGGCGAAACTGCTGGCATGCCTAGATGCCAGCCTGTGCAGTCTTTTGCTCCGCTGGTCCTTGATATCCGGAGCGACCTGGTCCGGCATTTCTGCCGCTTTAGTGCCGGGGCGGGGAGAATATTTGAATATATGGAGATCCCTGAAAGGGAGTGAGGCAATAAAACTATATGTGTTTTCAAAGTTAGCATCCTTTTCCCCGGGAAAGCCCACCATCACATCTGTAGTAACCGCCAGACCGGCTATCTTGGCTGTAGCCCTCAAGAAAAGCTCCCTATATTCCTCTGTTGTATAGGGCCTCCCCATACGCCGTAAAATTTCATCATCACCGGCCTGCAGCGGGATATGGAGGTGGCGGCAGAAGCGTTGAGAAGAGGCCATTACCTCCAGCAGTTCTGCTGAAACATCCACAGGCTCCACAGAACTCAAACGGATGCGGAAATCACCGGGGAAATCAGCAATATCCCGCAGCAGTGATGCCAAGGTAACACCATCCTTCAGGTCTTTTCCATAGGCTGAGGTGTGGATCCCTGTCAGCACTATTTCCCGGTAGCCAGCACAGACAAGCTCGCCTACCCGTTCTTTAACCAACTCAGGGGAAAGGCTCCTTATTCCCCCTCTCGCATAAGGAATAATACAGTAGGCACAGTACTGATCACAGCCATCCTGGATCTTGAGGAAGGCCCGGGTGCGCTGGGGATTATCCGGAAGGGGGAGCTGTTCAAATTCCTGGTGTTCATCAAGACCCTTGACAGCATTGATCCCTGACACATCTTCCCCTGCTCTTTTCTTATTGAGCAGGTCTTCTACCAGTTTCACAAGCCTTGTCCGTTCCCTGGTACCCAGCACCAGGTCAACCCCCGGGATGGACAGGACCTTCTCCGGGTCAACCTGTGAGTAGCATCCCACAACAGCAACAACTGCATCAGGCTCTTGGGAGATGGCGCGCCGGATCACCTGTCGTGACTTCTGATCCGCGGTGTGTGTCACTGTGCACGTATTGATTATATAAACATCAGCCGGGCTCTTGAAATCCACCAGCTGGTAACCGCTCTGCCTAAAAAGCTCCATCAAGGACGCGGTTTCCTGCTGGTTGACCTTGCAGCCCAGGGTATAGAAAGCGACTTTGCCTTTTTGCTCAGCCACCCAGGTCACCCCATTCATAAAGAATTAAACTTAGACTTACTAAACCTGCGGTTTCTGTCCGTAAAATCCTTGGCCCCAGAGTCACACTAGTGAAGCTGTTATTGATGCAGAACTCAACCTCCTGCTGGCTAAATCCCCCTTCAGGACCGATAAACAGATAAACAGCTTCTTTAGTCGGTTTGTTTCTCTGCAGATAATCTTTAAGACCTGTCCCTTTCTCCCCTTCCCAGAGAATAAGCCGGTGGGCATCCTTTTCTATATCCTGCACCAGCTCTGTCAGGGTGGAAACAGGCATTATCTCAGGGATCTGTACCCGGCCGCTCTGGCGGGCAGCTTCTCTGGCTACACTCTGCCAGCGCTCCTTGCGCGCTGCCTGACGCTCAGGGGGTATCCGCACTATGGTTCGTTCGGTAATAACCGGGTAAACCCGCCATACCCCCAATTCTGTTGCCTTCTGAATAATGAATTCGAATTTATCCCCTTTAGGTATACCCTGCACCAGCACCAAACGAAGAGGGGACTCTACTTTTTTGCTTTGCTCTTTTAGCACCTGTACATAGACCGACATCCCCTCGGCCCTGGTGATCAGTGCTCTGTATTCCCTGCCCTCATCATCCCAGAGCAGAATCTCCTCCCCAGGGGAAAGCCTCAAAACCCGCAGGATCTTTCTAGCATCCTTTCGGGGCAGCGGAAAGTCTTGATTTAGAGGCACAGCAGGCACATAAAATCTGTGCACCTGATATCTCCTTCCTATCTGGACCATAAACAGCTGTTTTTCTGTAAATAAACTTCCAACCCGAGAACAATCAGGCTTTTATCCAGATCCCTGTTATATTATACCTTTTATAATACCAGAGTTCTGATTGCCTTTCATCTACCAGTGTTCGCCCCCGCCATTAACCAGAAACCATAAAAATATACTGACATTTGCTCTCAACAAAGCAGGATGATCTTATTTTATCAAGAAACATCAATTAATAATCTTTTTATTAAGGAGAATGTTATGAAACTTTTAAATCATATAAAAAATATAATCACCCTCTTTTACAGGAGCATGAAAAGGTTTCCTATAACTTTATTATTTTCAACAGCTGTGGCGGTTATGCTGATCACAATATCAGAGCTACAGCCAATAAATAATAGGGGCTTGCAAGAAACACTGAGCAGACTAACCATGATTTTTGCACTGGGCATTCCAATTTCCTTGTGTCTCAAGCTTTTGTGGGAGAGGAAGGAGAACAGAACCGTACTTGAATCTGCCGGTTTTGTAATGATCGGTGGTCTAATACTAGTCTTATATTACTTTTTCTTGTTAAATGAACTCAGTTTGGTATCTATCACAAGGTACATAGGGGTCAATCTCGCCTTTTATTTGGGATTTCTGTTTATACCCTATCTCCCCAGCAAAGATCATTTTGAAATGTACATTATCAAGCTCGGTACCGGCTTTATCATCACAGTTGTTTATACAGCTGTGCTATATATGGGACTTGCAGCGATTCTCTTTACACTGGATGCTCTGCTGGGTGTACCTGTGCCTGAGAAGCTGTATCTATATACCGGGATCATTTTGGGGTGTGTTTTCGCCCCTGCATATTTTCTAGCAGGCATACCATTGAAAGACCACTCATTAGAAGATGAAAACTATTTAACAGTATTAAAAGTGCTGCTGTTATATATAGTTATCCCCCTTTTAACAGCCTATACAGCAATACTCTACATATATTTCATCAAGATTATCGTATCCTGGGAGTGGCCTAGCGGTCTTGTTTCCCATTTAGTGCTTTGGTATGCATTGATTGTCACTGCAGTGCTGTTCCTCATCACACCCTTGAGGAATGAAAACAAATTGGCAATTATTTTTTCAAAATGGATGCCCATCAGTATACTCCCCATCCTGATTATGATGTTTTTTTCCATGGGAATCAGAATTAATGCCTATGGAGTAACAGAGAACAGATACTTTGTTGTTGTTTTGGGAATATGGATCTTCAGCATCATGGTTTACTACCTATTAATGAATAAACCCCTCAATATAGTACTCCCGGTCAGCTTAGCAATCTTCGCACTGATCTCAGTTCTGGGCCCTTTGAGCAGTTACTCAATCTCAACATTAAGCCAGAATAACAGGTTTGAGGCTATACTGCTTAAGAATAACATGCTGGTAGATGGGAAAATACAAGCTGCGCCTGTTGATATTTCAAAGGAAGACAGAATTGCAATCAGCGGTATACTGGCTTACTTTAACACTAAACACAGTTTAAGGGATGTCAGATATCTTCCTGAAGGCTTTGAGATGAATGACATGGAAGAAGTCTTCGGCTTCCCCTATGAAGAACCGGATCTTTCCTCTCCTGAAGACTTCTTTTACTTCACAAGAAACGAAACCGAGACAGGTGTAATTGATATCAAAGAGTATGGTTATATGTTTGATGCCGATATTCTTTATTATGATACGACCGCTGATCATGCACTTAAAGCAGATTTCGATGAGGAGTCAGGCATACTGAGGATCAGTCAGCAAGGTGCTCTGCTCTATGAAAAGGATTTGAATTCTTTTGTCAAAGATCTGTTCGAAAAACATGGTGGGCAAAAAGATATTCTTCCAACTGAAGAGATGACCTTGATCGATGAAAATGAAAAGGTAAAGGTTAAGATCTGCTTTAAGAATATACATGGGAGCAGAGATGATGTCACCGGTAATATTATTTTAAATGGTTTTGGTGGCTATCTGTTTGTTAAAATAAAATAATGATAGACAGAAAAAATGAAGCAGCAGGCATGTAGTTGCCTGTTGCTTTTATGTTAACTAAAAATTGCTTTTCTTCCAATACCGGTTTTCAGCCCATAAAGGCGTCTTTCATCTTTTTAAAAAAGCCCTTTTTTTCCTGGTATTGATCGGCTTTTACTGTTGCATCGAATTTCCTGAGCATCTCTTTTTGCCTTTCACTGAGCTTGGTAGGTATCAGCACCTTGATCTTAACAATCTGATCCCCTCTGCCATAACCCTGCAGGTGGGGTATTCCCTTGCCGCGCAGATAGAATACTGCACCAGGTTGTGTCCCCTCAGGTACTTTCAATGTGGTCTTTCCTTCCAATGTAGGGATTTCTATCTCATCCCCCAGTGCAGCCTGGATAAAGGAAATGGGAAGTTCCATGATCACATTATCCCTTTCCCGCTTGAACACCTTATGGGGGCGCACCCTGATGTTTACGAGCAGGTCACCAGGGGGGCCACCTGCTATTCCCAATTCTCCTTCTCCAGCTAAGCGCAGTACAGAACCGGTGTCAACTCCTGCCGGCACCTTGATCCGCACTTTACGGAGCCGGCGCACTTTACCTTTACCACTGCATGTTTTACAGGGGTTTTCGATGGTTTTCCCTGTACCATGGCAGCTGTCACAGGTGGTCACAGTAGAGAATTGGCCGAAGGCAATCCTTTGGGTCACCCGCACCTGACCGGTACCCCCACATTTATGACAGGTGACCGGTTCAGTGCCAGGTGCAGCACCGGACCCTCCGCATTCCTTACAGTCCTCCCAGCGGTAGATGCTCACCTCCCGTTCTACACCAAAAGCTGCCTCTTCGAAAGAGACTTCTATACTCATCTCAAGGTCTGCACCCCGCTGAGGTCCGCCCCTTCTTCTGCCAAAGGGACTGCCACCGAAAAAAACATCGAAAATATCATCAAATCCGCCGAAGTCAAAGCCACCGAAGCCACCGAACCCACCGGGGCCTGCACCCGCACCCATATCAAAAGCAGCATGGCCGAATTGGTCATACTGTCTCCGCTTTTCCGGGTTGCTTAGAACCTCATAGGCCTCATGGATTTCCTTGAACTTCTGTTCGGCCTCTTCCTTATTATCCGGATTCATATCAGGATGGTACTGGCGGGCAAGCCTTCGGTAGGCCTTTTTAATCTCAGCCTCCGAAGCCCCCCGGTCCACACCCAGCACCTCATAATAATCCCTTTTCGCCATTTATCTCACCTTTCCGGAACCGGTCCGGTTCAACCAATCCTATTTTTCATCATCATCCACTACATAATCAGCATCCACGGTCTGGCCCCCTCCACCGGGATTCCCTGCTCCGGCAGCACCTGCGCCACCTGCTGCACCCTGAGGACCTGTTTGCTGATATATCTTTGAGGTTACATCATAGATAGCCTTGGTCAGTTCCTCAGTTTTGTTCTTGATATCCTCTATATTCTTACTGTCAACGGCCTTTTTAAGCTCATCTTTGGCAGTGTTGATCCTATCCTTTTCACCCTGAGGGATCTTATCTCCCAAATCTTTAAGGGTTTTTTCCGCCTGGTAAACCAGACTGTCCGCCTTATTGATGATCTCTATCTCTTCACGCCTCTTTTTATCTTCCTCAGCATACTGCTCTGCTTTCTTCACCATTTCATCGATTTCTGCATCAGAAAGATTGGTGGAGGCAGTAATGGTGATCTGCTGTTCCTTACCGGTTCCCAAGTCCTTTGCTGATACGTGAACAATACCGTTTACATCAATGTCAAATTTGACCTCAATCTGTGGCACTCCGCGGGGAGCCGGTGGGATGCCAACCAACTGGAAGCGGCCTAGGGTTTTGTTGTCCGCGGCCATAGCCCGCTCTCCCTGCAATACATGGATATCCACACTGGTCTGGTTATCAGCAGCAGTTGTAAAGATCTGGCTTTTTGATGTAGGAATAGTTGTATTGCGCTCAATGATCTTGGTCATCACACCGCCCAGGGTTTCTATTCCAAGTGAGAGTGGTGTCACATCCAGCAGAACAATATCCTTTACTTCACCTGCCAAGACACCCCCCTGGATGGCGGCTCCCATAGCCACAACTTCATCAGGGTTGATACCCTTGCTGGGTTCTTTGCCCAGTACCCGTTTGATGGTTTCCTGAACCAATGGTACCCTTGTTGAACCCCCTACTAACAGGACCTTGTCGATATCCTTGGGCTCAAGGCCTGCATCAGCCATAGCCTGTTTCATGGGACCCACTGTTTTTTCCACCAGGTCGCTGATCAGTTCCTCAAACTTGGCCCTGGTCAAGGTCATCTCCAGGTGCTGTGGCCCTGCATCTGTTGCTGTGATAAATGGCAAACTGATGGTTGTCTGCGGAATCCCTGAAAGTTCGTGTTTTGCCTTTTCAGCGGCATCCTTCAAACGCTGCATAGCCATCTTGTCTTTGGAGAGGTCAACTCCGGTCTGCTTTTTAAACTCCTGAACCAGATAATTGATAATCCGTTCATCAAAGTCATCCCCACCCAGGAAGTTGTTCCCACTGGTGGCTCTGACCTCTACCACATCATCCCCTAACTCCAGGATGGATACATCGAAGGTTCCGCCACCCAGATCATAGACAAGAACTATATGGTCCTCATCCTTATCCAAACCATAGGCTAAAGCTGCAGCTGTCGGTTCATTGATGATCCTTTCTACTTCCAAACCGGCAATACGCCCGGCATCCTTGGTGGCCTGCCGCTGGCTGTCGCTGAAGTAAGCGGGAACTGTGATCACC
>DUSK01000152.1 GCA_012842275.1 Syntrophaceticus sp.
ACAATGTTGTTCACAAGAGATCCTCTCCTTTTGGTTGGTTTGTTTTGGTGCATTCAATTTTACCAAAAGTGATGATCTCTTGTCTTTTTCTTCTTGTTTTCTCCTATAAAAACTTTACACTATGTTGTTTATTTTTCTAATTGCTAAACCCCTCAGAATCGCGGGACAGGGGCACCCAGCCTCATCTTACCCCTGGTCTGGATACCCCCTATACCCCCTACACCCATGCCTGCCTCCTCCAAAATATCCTGCAGGCAAATCCCTTCATAAATAGAGGTATAGGCCAATCGCTCCGCGATAAAAACCGGGTCAAGCACATCGATCATAATGCGCTCAGGTGAACTGGCAAAATTGGCACCGGCTTCGATCAAGGCCTCAAAGTAGGACTGGCATCCCCCTGCGATGATGATCAGATCATCTTTGTTCCTTTCAAACTCCCGGGCCCGGCGCACAGCTTCTATAAAATATTCGGAGTTTTTATAATTATCCAAACTGCGGTAATCCCGCACTCCTTTTTTTACAGCATCATGTCCGGTCAGGACCAAAATATCTGGGCGGTGCTCTTGTAAATATTGATATACCTTTTTAGGCTGTTCATCTTCAGCCACATAAATAACCTGGCAGGGGACAGCAAGCCGCAGGTAGGTTTTTAAACAGCGATCTACGTACTGGCGGTCCCCCTCGAGGTGGAGCACCCGGCCCGGTATTTCAAAAAAATCCCCCTTACTCTTTTTCCCGGAAATTAATGAAGTAATTCTACTTCTATTCGCCTGCCTGCTGATGGCCTTTCTGATAGATCGCCTCTTCTGCCTGAGGAACTCACTATACCTAAGGATTACCTCAGCATGGCTTTTTTTCTCCAGGTCAACAAGAGGTGCACTGGCATACAGGCGCACAAACACTCCCCGCAGTTGAGCACAGAGTTCTGATCCGTCCTCAAAAATTTCATCAACTCGAAATAAGATATCCTGATGGTATGACCTGCGTGCTACAATATCTCCTGTTTTGATTTGTATGATCACCGTCACCCCCCTTACCAGTTATTGCCTGCTACATATTATGTAGCTGCCATCACTTCTGCTACCTGATTTTTCCTTGTTGTCCTTGCTAGGAGGCAGCACTAAAATAGAACTATGAAAGGGTGATAGTTATGAAACTGAGAGGTCACCATCTGATCTGCCTGCATTTTTACCGTGGAGAGGGGTATTCTGAGGATTATGTGGAACACCTCTGGAAAATGGTGAAAAAAGCCGAAGAGGGTGAAATAATTGAAGTAATCGCCGGAGCAGATGATATCTGCAAGGCCTGTCCTTACCTGCAAGGGGATATCTGCGCTCACAAAGAGGGAGCAGATCAGGAGATCAGGGAACTGGACCGGAAAGCATTTGACTTCCTTGCGGTTCAACCGGGCAGCAGAGTTCTCTGGACGGATCTGCAAAAAAAGGTAATGGCTGCACCAAAGAACTGGTTTGACTCCTTTTGCTCAGGCTGTGACTGGTTCGACCTGTGCAACCGGATACGCAATCAAGAGGGGAGTGCCGATTGATCCCAACAGATCGGGATATACTAAGGAAAAAAAGGAGAACAGGCTTGTGTTCAAACCGGAAAGGGTCTTTTTTGAAAGGGATGCTCTCTCCTACCCCCTGGGGGAAAAACTATACAATTATTTTCAGCAGCAAAAAGTGGAGGTGGGTTTTACCACCTCCCATAACCGGGTAACCGGAATACCCGGCAAGAGCCCACAGGAGAAATTCCTGCGGGCGAAACGCACCCTGGTAGTGGGGGTGAGAAAAAGCAAAGATTTTTCCACCTGCCGCCCATCAGCCCATTACCAACTCCCACTGGCCACCGGCTGTCCTGGAAGCTGTGAGTACTGCTACCTGCACACCAACATGGGGCGCAGCCCCTATGTCAGGATCTATGTCAACCAGGAAGAGATCCTGAATAAAGCCGGGGAATATATCAACAAAAGGCTCCCGGAAACAACTGTTTTTGAAGGAGCTGCCACAGCAGACCCCCTCGCTGTAGAACCCTATTCCGGTGCTCTGAAAAAAACAATCGCTTTTTTTGCAGAGCAGGAAAATGGCATGTTTCGTTTTGTCACTAAATTCACAGATGTGGATTCCCTGCTCCCCCTCCCACATAAGAACAAAACCAGATTTCGTTTTTCTATCAACAGCTCCAGAATAATCAAAGAATTTGAACACGCCACCCCACGCCTGCAAGCGCGCCTGCAGGCAGCCTCCAAAGTGGCAGGGGCAGGTTATCCCTTGGGTTTTATGATCGCACCGATCATAGCAGATAACAACTGGAGGGATGAGTATACAGCACTCCTCGAAGAACTGCGCCCCTTTGCTGAACACCCGGATCTGACCTTTGAACTGATCACCCACCGCTTCACGGCCCGGGCAAAAGAAGTGATCCTGAAGCTATTCCCCCATACAGCTCTCCCTCTGGAAACAGAAGATAGAAGATTTAAATGGGGACAGTTCGGTTATGGTAAATATGTTTACCCCAAAGAGATGATGGCAGAGATAGAAGGCTTCTTCAGGGAGAAGCTGGAGCGGGATTTTCCTAAAGCAAGGATCGAATACTTCGTCTGACTTGCAGGACATCCAGTTCCCGCAGAACAAAAAAACGCCCCCTCAAGGATAGCGCAACCTGATCTCCAAAATGCTTTTGTTACACACAAAGCCAAAAGCGGCCTGATCTCTGAAATGGTTGTGCTCTGCATGCATTTATTTGGTATATTTATCCGCCACAGTGGAGGCACCACAGGAGTAGGGCTTGATCTTGGCATCAAAACCGCTTCCGGTGATCATTCCCACAATATCCCGAATCATTTCTTTGGTTTCTCCATTTCTGCCGATATCCAGGTGTATTTCCAGATCAAGCTCAGTATGCCCTTTTGCCGCCAGGTCTTGAGTCAGCCTGCTGGCAGTTTCCAGACTGGCGGCTGCCTCCATAAAGATCCGCTGCCTCAGACTCTTGATGTTTTCATACATTTTGCGACTGTAATAATAGCGGGCTCCCTTTCCTACCCGGTGTACAACAACAGCAGTGACAAAATAAGTCTCCTCCCGCACCTGAGAATCTGTTCCGATAATGATCTTATAGCTCAATTCCGGTTCCTCAGCAATATAAGCCAGCAGATCATTAACAACCTCTTCCCAGTTCATCGCTCCTTTGGTCGGACTGGTGAAGTGCATCATTCTTCCTTCCTTTCTTCTAGTTGAGCCATTGCGTCTGCTAAAAGGGCAAACTCTTCCAGTTCAAGAGTTTCTCCCCGGCGCTCAGGTGCGATCCCAGTATTTATAAAAACGCTTTCCATACCAGGGCGGAGAAGACCTCCCTCCTTGAGCGCATTCCGCAGCGTTTTACGGCGGTAACGAAAAGCGGTATGCACTACTTTAAAGAAGGTTTCCTCATCAATGACCCTGACAGCAGGATGCTCCCGGCAGACCAGTTTGATCACTGCAGAGTCCACCTCAGGCGGTGGGCAGAAGGCATGGGGTGAAACCCGGAAAACCAGCTCCGGCTGTGCGAAATACTGCACAACCACTGACAGCGAACTGTAATCCTTATTCCCCGGCTGGGCGATAATGCGTTGCGCAACCTCCTTCTGAACCATAAAAACAAGGAGTTCCTTATGGAACTCCCCCTGGAGCAGGCGTATGATCAATGGGCTCGTAATATAATAGGGGAGGTTCCCCATAACTTTACAGGAGGTGTAGCCAGGAGCGTAATCCTCCAACAGCCTCTGAAAATCAACCTGACGGGCATCTCCCTTTACCAGTTGAACATTATCATAACCCCTCAGGGTTTCCTCTAAAAGGGGAAAAAGGCTTTCATCTATTTCCACAGCAATGACCAGACCAGCCCTGCGCGCCAGAGCTGCAGTCAAAATACCCAGCCCTGGACCGATCTCCAGCACAACATCC
Organism: Syntrophaceticus sp.; assembly: GCA_012842275.1. Taxonomy (GTDB): domain Bacteria; phylum Bacillota; class DSM-12270; order Thermacetogeniales; family Thermacetogeniaceae; genus DTU068. The sequence continues at coordinate 3,942 of DUSK01000152.1, forward strand.
TCTTCAGTCAGTTCAGCTGTATCAGCAATACGCTCCACAAGCTGTGACTGCCAGAGAAAATGCTGTCCCAGCCCCTTTTTGGGCGCAAGGCCGTAGCGCTGTAACAAAGAGCGCACAGCTGTCGGAGAACTAGCTTGATAATCAGCTTGTGCCATTTAGTACTTCCTCCTGTCTTTTTTATTATACTACAAATCAAATACCCCCTCCAAATCCGATCAGTGAGTGGATCGTGTCAACCCACTGTAGGAACCCTAAGACCTTACCGCCCCCGAACCAGGACGTGCGACGTGTCAACTCATGAAAAAATCTTACCCAGGGATCACTAGCTCACTCATTTAAAGATCTAACCCA
>DUSK01000167.1 GCA_012842275.1 Syntrophaceticus sp.
GATGTAGTGATTCTGGATTTTGGCGCGGGTATCGAACACTTGACCCGTGGTACCGCACGCGGTGTTGATCTGATGCTTATTGTCACAGAACCAACAAAGGTAAGTGTTGATACTGCCCGAGTGATTCAAAAACTAGCACAGGAGATGGGAGTTCCCAAAATAAAAGTTGTGGGAAATAAAGTTAGAACAAAGAGAGAAAAGAACTTTTTGAGGGACTCCTTTAAGCCAGAAGAACTGCTGGGACTGTTAGAGTACAATGAAGAACTATGGGAACAGTCGATGCTAGATGATCCCCGGGGCTTGGAGGAGGTTATAGTACATTCTGTCAGCAGTATCTTCGATGGAATCATGAAAGAAGGGGGTGTTGAAAGGGCAGAGGAGAAAAGCTGATAGGAAGTTTGGGAGGTAATTTTATTAGGTTCTTGCAAGAACCAATATGTTGATGTGAATTTTTAATTAAAGGGGGTTAAATGTATGCCGAGATTTAGTGATACTTCTCTGCAGAACTCCAAACCATCAGTGGATCGAAAAAATAGGATTAAAGATCCGAAAAACATCAAGCGTACTGTTGACCCAGCGGCATTAGAAATGCTTGATTTTACCAGTGAGAATAACATTATTACGGCATTCGACCGCTGGTCTGCTCAGCAACCACAGTGCGCTTTTGGTTATCAGGGTATTTGCTGCCGCATCTGCTTTGCTGGCCCTTGCCGGATCAAAGGTGATGAGGGACCAGGCAGTATGGGGATCTGCGGAGCGAAAGACTATACGATTGTAGCCCGTAATGCCGTTCGTATGATGGCCGGTGGCTGCTCTGCCCACTCCGACCACGGCCGTGAGATCGCCAATGTGCTGTATCACATGGCTGAAGGGCATGCGCCTGATTATGAAATCAGAGATGCTGACAAACTGCGTAGGGTTGCTAAGAGGATCGGTCTGGAGGTAGAAGGGAAATCAGACATCGAACTGGCTAAAGAAGTCGCCCTGGCAGCTCTTGAAGACTTCGGTCGTCCGGGAGAAGAAAAATGCACCTTCCTGAAGAGTACTCTTTGCGAGAAGCGGATCAAGAAGTTTGAAGAAACCGATGTATTCCCACGGGCTATTGACCGTGAGGTAGTTGAAGTTATGCACCGCACCCATGTGGGTGTTGATGCTGACCCGGTCAATATTATTTTCGGCGGCATCAAGTGTGCACTGGCTGACCTGAACGGTGAGCAGCTTTCAACAGATATATCTGATATCCTCTTCGGCACTCCCAAACCGGTGATGAGTGAGGCCAACCTGGGAGTACTGGATCCGGATAAGGTAAACATTATTGTTCACGGACACAACCCGATCTTGAGCCAGATGGTTGTGGATACAGCACGTGAAATGGAAGAAGAGGCCAAAGCTGCCGGTGCAACCGGAATTCAGCTATCCGGTATCTGCTGTACCGGTAATGAGGTCTTAATGCGCAATGGTGTGCCTATTGCCACCAGCTACATGGCACAGGAGCTTGCCATCGCAACAGGTGCTGTTGATGTGATGGTTGTTGATGTGCAGTGTATTATGCCTGGTCTGCGCAATGTGGCTGAGTGCTTCCACACCAAGCTGGTTACAACCATGTCCATTTCTAAGATTCCGGGTTCTTATCACTTTGCCTTTGATGAAGCTCATGCTAAAGAGAGTGCAGCTGGTGTAATCAGACTTGCCATTGAGACCTTCAAGACTCGCAAGGCATCAGGCAGACCTGTCAATGTGCCGAAGATTAAGAACAAACTGATGGCCGGCTTCAGCCTGGAGGCTTTGCTGGATCTCTTTGCCGCAATTAATCCTGAGAACCCAATCAAGGTTTTGACTGATGCCATTGATAGCGGAGAGATCGCCGGTGTCTGCGCTCTGGCAGGCTGCAACAACCTTGAAGCTGTGTACGAAAAGAACCATACTGAAATTATCAAAGAAATGGCCAAAAACAATGTCTTTATGGTGGGTACAGGTTGCGTGATGCAGGCTGCTGCCAAGCATGGTCTGCTGACTTATGAAGCAGTAGAGGAATATGCTGGCCCAGGCCTGAAGGCATTTATCGACAGGCTGTATGAAGCCAATAAAGACAAGTTACCTGATAAATTGCCGCTTGCTTTCCATATGGGTTCCTGTGTAGACAACAGCCGTATTTTCAACCTCTGGACAGCGATGGCCAATGAATATGGCGTCGATGTTCCTAAGGTGCCGTTTGTTGCTTCCGCACCAGAGGCTATGAGTGAAAAGGCTGTTGCCATCGGTACATGGGTGATCTCCAACGGCATTCCTTGCCATGTAGGTGCTATGCCTCCATTGGAGGGCAGCAATCTGGTATGGAGTGTTGTTACTTGCATTGCCCATGACGTCTTCGGCGGTAACTTTATTCTGGAGACCGATCCTCAGGTTGCCGCTAAGAAGTTGCTGGCAGCACTAGAATACCGTGCTTGGAAGTTACGGATACATAAGAAGGCTGCTGAAGAGTACGGTACCGAACTCTGCCAGGCATTTTAAGAGAACCTGAAGGAAAGGGGGATATAGTATGTCCACAGCATGGAAAGTAGAAAGACAAACCTTTGAAGAGATTTATGAAGGCTCCATAGAACCGGGTAAAGAGCCGAAGAAACTATTTCGGCAGGCATATGAGGGAACGATTGTTGCCCTCAGTTATGCGGAGATTCTGCTTAATAAAGCGATCAAGGATTATGGAGCAGACCATAAAGTTGGTTACGGTGGAGAGACAGCCTATTTCATCCCTGCTATCAGGGCACTGAGTGGGCTGGAAATCACAACATTAGGTGAGTTTGTACCCATTTTGAACAAGATGAGAGACCAGGTGCACCCAGAGCCTACCCTGGAGAATGCGATGAACTGGGGTGAGGCGGTCATTCACGCAGCTGAGATCATCGAAGCTGTGCGATATGCCACAGGTGCACATGAATTTTTGCCAAAGCCTTGGACAGGATTCATTCCTGATACCTATGTCCGTAAATGGGGTATTAAGCACGTTGACTGGACAATTCCTGGTGAGGTTGTTATTGTAGGTCGCTTCCGCACCTCCGAGGATGCCATCAGGATCGTCAACAAATTGGTGCAGAAGGGCTTTATGCTCTTCCTGGTTGATGAAGTTATCGAACAGCTGATGGAACAGGGCTATAAATTTGATATCGAGGCATGGCCTGTTTATCCGCTTGGTAACTTCACACAAATCATTCACGCTGTAAACTACGCCCTGCGTGCATCATCTATCTTCCCGGGTATCCCTGCGGGAGACAAGTTTATGCACAGGAACTATCAGCGTGACCGTATCCTCGTCTTCGTAATGGCACTGGGTGAGCGGGATATCGTTAAAGTGGCTGCCGCTTTCGCTGCCATCTATCTCGGATTCCCGGTACTGGTTGACCAGCCGTTGGATGAGGATGAGACATGGAAAGACTGGTACTTCTATGTAGAAGACTATGATGAAATGGTGCAAGAGGGCATCGAGGTGCGCGGGATTAAGATCACTGCCATCGAGATCGATGTTCCGATTGCACACGGTCCCGCCTTTGAGGGTGAGGCCATCCGTAAAGCTGAAATGTATGTAGAATTCGGTGGTGGCCGTTCTACAGCATGCGAGCTTGTAAAAATGGCTCCTGCTGAAGAGGTTACAGATGGTAAGATTGAGGTAATAGGTCCTGAACTTGCTGACATGGAGGAAGGCAAGGCCTATCCTATGGCCATTGTGATCAAGGTTTACGGCCGTAAGTTCCAGGAAGATTTCGAGCCTGTTTTAGAGCGCCGGATCCACTACTTTATGAACTATGGTGAAGGTGTCTGGCATATGGGCCAGAGGGATCAGAACTGGATGCGTGTCAGCAAGGATGCTGTTGCCAAGGGCCTGACCCTCAAGGATATCGGCAAGATCATGTATGCCTACTTCAAGAAGGAATATGCGGCAATTATCGACCGGCTTGAAGTGCAGTTGATCACCGATCAGGCTGAAGTAGAAAAAGCTCTGGAAGAGGCACGGCAGAAATACCAGGCTCGTGACGACAGATTGGCAACACTGCGTGATGATGCAGTTGACGTATTCTATACCTGCACACTGTGTCAGTCATTCGCGCCGACCCATATATGCTTTGTTTCACCGGAGCGGACAGGGCTTTGTGGTGCAGTGAGCTGGTTGGATGCCAAGGCCACCTATGAGATTGACCCCACCGGTGTCTGCCAGCCTGTTGACATCACAGAGAAGAATGTAATCGACCCGGTTAAGGGTGAATGGTCCACCATTAATGCAGAGGCCGCTGCCAGGACCCAGGGCAAGACCACAGAGGTGTGTATGTACACTGCAATGGACCGCCCGATGACCACCTGCGGTTGCTGTGAGTGTATCATCGCCATGGTTCCTGAGTGCAATGGCTATATGGTCACAACCCGTGAACACAAAGGAATGACTCCTGTCGGTATGACCTTCTCCACACTGGCCGGCATGGTGGGTGGCGGTAACCAGACACCAGGCTTCCTGGGAGTTGGGCGCCTCTATCTGGTCAGTAGGAAGTTCCTCCCGGCTGATGGCGGTATAGGTAGAATTGTATGGATGCCTAAAGAGCTCAAAGATCAACTGCGCGATCAGCTGAATGAACGAGGCAAAGAGGCAGGCTATGGCGATAATTTCGCAGATATGATCGCTGATGAGACTGTCGGTGAAACAGCAGATGAAATCCTTCCATTCCTTGAGGAGAAGGGACATCCGGCACTTACTATGGATCCATTGATGTAACCTGATGTAACAGCGTAAAGAAACCCAGGGCTGGGCAACCGGTTTCTTGCCGGTTGCCCCTGTCCGGGTTCTTTAAAAAGAAGAAAAACTATAGAAAGGAGAAGTGACAATGGGTTTAACAGGACTGGCTATTTTTAAACTGCTACCAAAGACAAACTGCAAAGAATGTGGTTTCCCCACATGCATGGCTTTCGCAATGGCTTTGGCATCAGGAAAAACGACACTGGATCAGTGTCCCCATGTTTCTGATGAAGCCAAGGAAGCCCTGGAATCAGCAACTGCTCCTCCGATTAA
>DUSK01000153.1 GCA_012842275.1 Syntrophaceticus sp.
CTTCACCAAAACGACAGCGGTAGTTTCTCTCAAGGAGATGGTACCCCAAACCTAAGAGAAAAGATAGAGCCAGTTCTTCTCCTTTGATTCCAAGGCTGTGAGAAGAGACCATTTATTAACACCCTTTTCAATCGCTTTCCAAAAACTAATACCCTTCAAATATTACGCTTTTAACAAAATTAGAGGCCAATGATTTTATCATTATCGCCTGTTTTCTGTCTATGCTCAAGGCTGTAAACAAAAAAAAGCACCTCTGCCGCTGCCTCATATAGTTCCGGAGGTATTTCACTGTTTAAAGGAAGCCTGGTCAGCAGTTCAGCTAAAACATCATCATGGTAGACAGGCACTCCGTATTGTACGGCCTTTTCCACAATGCGCCTGGCTATATCTCCTTTACCTGATGCAACAACCCGCGGGGCTCCATCTTTTTCTTTATCATATTTTATTGCAGCTGCATGTTTGAGTTCATCTTTCATCCAAATCCCACCTGAAATAAAAACATTTTATAATGAACTATACCAAAATATCAATAGAACGCAGAGAACCTTTACTTAACACCTGCCCAGCAATTGCAGGATTCACCACACACCCTAACCACCGCACCTGCAGGCCACCCTTTTCCAACCTTTCAGCTAGATCTGGCCAGTATTTTTCAACCAAATTCCTGGTTTCCTCTTTTTCCACACAGCTGCCTATTCTGAGAACACCCTGCCACCAGTTAAGGTCAATCCTCACTTTACCGAGCACTTCTGAATCTACCTGCAGCACTAAACTAAACTGCTCACTATGACCATCATCTGCAGCCATAGATAGCAGGTAGACCTTTGCTTTTACCGGTAAATAAAGAAAAAGCGGCAGGGGTTGAGCACTCAGCAACTGCCTTCCAGCTTCCTGTTTGGGTGCACTGTTTTCTAAAAGATCTGACAGCATTTTAGCTAGTTTACCGGCATCAGCATCATCACTTTTTAGTTCCCTGAGAATGCGCCAGGCAGTAGTGCCGTCTTCTCGCTGCTCCTGCTTTACCAGGAATACCTGTCCCCTGCTCAAAGGGATAGCAGTTTGTACTTTCATGATTAAGCCATTTACTGAAACAGTGGCTACACTACCTGCAGCTTCTAAAATTTTAACAGGAAAAATCTGTTCTTCAATCCCCTGGATTGCGTTTAGATTTAAACCCAAAGGACGAAAACCGATAGTCATCCCTTAAATTCTCCTTTACCCCTCTAAAAGTTTTGCGGTGCAAAAAGCAGGGGCCATACCTTTTTATCGCTGCCAGGTGCTCAGCTGTGGGATAGCCCTTATTCCTGTTAAATCCGTACCGTGGATATAAGCTGTGATAATATCTCATAATGGCGTCCCTTGTTGTTTTCGCTAAAATTGAAGCTGCAGCAACAGCAGCGCTTTTCTGATCACCCTTAACGATTGTGGTTTGGGGAATTCCTAGATCCGGTACTTCCATATGTCCATCAACAAGAACATGATCCGGCCTCAGACCCGCACGTCGCAAAGCCTGAATCATAGCATAAAATGTAGCCTGTAGGATATTACAGCGTTCAATATAACCAACAGGTGCAATCCCAATTCCCCACCCTGCTGCGCAAGTTTTGATTTTCTCCGCCAGCAAGGGGCGCTCCTCTTCAGACACACACTTGCTGTCCTTTAGACCTGTAATAAGGAGTTCTTTCCTCAAAATCACCGCAGCCGCAACCACAGGGCCTGCCAGTGGGCCCCGACCTGCCTCATCGAGCCCTGCTACTAATTTAATCTCCTTTTCCCAGAGCTTCCTCTCATAGTAATGCATCTGATACAAGCGATCAAGATCTTCACTCAGTTTTTTATAACTCATTTTCTGTTCAACCTCAGGCTGCGGTATCCAATTGATTTTTCATTTAATGCTGGTCTGCTTTCTATAATTCCTTATTAATAAAAAAAATTCCTGCACTAAGCAATAAACGCCCTTATTCTTACAAATAAGAGCGTACAAAACCAAAGTGATCATTTATTGAAGGTCATCAGGTGTCTCTAGGGATAAAGGTCCCAGTTTGCCTTTCCTGCATGCGGCAAAAAGAAAAACCGCAGCACGCTGCAGGTCATATCCACCCTGTGAGGAAAGAAAATTCTTTACTTGTGCCACACTCTCCAGAGTGAGAGCTTGTCCTTTGCTCAGACCCAGTTTTGTTAGAGCCCTGGGATACCGCTCATTTAAGAATTGCAGCAACTTCTCACTCAAATGGATTATGTCCTGCTGATCAGGATCTATTGCCCTGGTGAAAACCAAACGAAAGACGGCTTCTTCATCCTTGAGCTGTGGAAACATGAGCCCAGGAGTATCCAGAACAGATATCCTGCCGTGAAGATGCACCCACTGGGGTCCTCTGGTGATACCAGGCCGATCACCGCTTTTCACTGCACGCTTCCCCAGCAAACTGTTTAAAAAAGATGATTTTCCCGTGTTTGGTATACCTAAAACCGCAACCCGAAGATCCCTCTTCCGACGGCCTTTTTCTTGTAACGCCTTATTGAGATCCGCTGCCTTCTGCAATAGAATCTTTTTGACCGCACCATAGCCCTCCCGCAAAAGGGTGTTTACAGGATAGGCCTCTTCTCCTCTAGCTGCGAAGAATTTAACCCATTTCCTGGTTACTCGAGGATCAGCTAAATCAGCTTTATTTAAAATAAGTATTGACTCTTTTCCCTTGATCAGTTTTTGTACCTGAGGGCTGCGGGATGTATATGGGCAGCGGGCATCAACAACTTCAAATACTAGATCGACAACTTTCAGATTTTTATTAAAATCACTCTTATACATTATGCTCACTCAATAACACCAAACCGGCTGAAGGGCCAGTATACAAAGATCGCTTTCCCGATCACTAAGTCTTTATCTAAAGGGCCCCACTCTCTGCTGTCTTCACTGTTGTTCCGGTTATCACCCATCACAAAATAATGCCCCTTGGGTACCCGCAACGGTGCAATATCTCCAATAACAACATCTTGTATATAGGGTTCTTCCAAGCGCTGGCCATCGATATAAACATAATTGTTACGTATTTCAATGGTTTCTCCCTCAAAAGCAATCACTCGTTTAACAAAATCCCTTTCCGGATCTAGGGGATAGTGAAAAACGATCACATCCCCTCTTTCCGGCTCCCGAAACTTATAACCGATCTTATTGACAATGATCCGGTCCCCTGGAAATAAAGTTGGTTCCATAGAGGGAGAAGGAATATAAAAGGGTTCCAGCAGCCAAACACGAATCACGGTTGCTAAAATGATCGCCAGGACAACAGCTTGTAAAATATCTTTCCATAGGGTGTTTTTTTCTCGCTCCTGGGACAATTTAACTACCTACTTCCGTTCCCGAATCCGTGCGGCTTTTCCTACCCTATCCCTGAGGTAGTAAAGCCGGGCACGTCGAACTTTTCCTCTTTTCTTCACTTCTATTTTGTCCAGACGGGGTGAATGAACGAGAAATGTCCTTTCTACACCGACACCGTAAGTAACCCTTCTAACTGTAAAAGTTTCACTTAAGCCACTGCCACGCCTTCGGAGGACTGTACCTTCGAAAACCTGGATTCTTTCACGCCCACCCTCTACAACTTTCACATAAACACGTACAGTATCACCGGGGCGAAATGATGGAACATCCTTTTTTAAATAATCTTGCTCAACAATCTTCATTATATCCACAGGAATAGCCTCCTATCAAAAAAACTTAGTTAAAATATCGCCGTCATTATAGCATAGGAAATATTAAACCACAATCATTGATCAGATACAGCAGTTAGGATTTTGTCAATGGTCCTCCGGTCATCTTCATCCCAGGGAAGATCAGCCAGCAGGTCAGGTCTGCGAAAAAAAGTTCTGGTAATTGCCTGAGCACGCCTCCAGCGCTTGATCTCCTGATGATTTCCGGAAAGGAGCACCTCTGGTACATCCCAACCCCTATAGGTACGCGGCCTGGTATACTGGGGGTACTCCAGCAGTCCCATATTAAATGATTCCTCTTCCAGGGATGACGGCGTACCGACCACACCAGGTACCAAACGTCCTACACAGTCAATCACTGCCATGGCAGCGATTTCTCCACCTGTTAAAACAAAGTCTCCCAGAGATATTTCATCAGTCACAAAAGCCTTAACCCGCTCATCGATTCCCTCATAATGTCCGCAGATGAGGATTATCTCCTTTTCCTGGGAGAGCTCCCTTGCCTTTTTCTGGGTTAGGGTTTCCCCCTGGGGGGTCATTAGAATCACCCTGGCATCTGCAGAAACATCCAGAGCATCGATACAATCGAAAAATGGCTCCGGCTTCATTACCATACCTGCACCACCCCCAAAGGGGTAGTCATCCACTTTTTTATGCTTATCTGATGAAAAATCCCTGATATTGATCAACTCAATCTTCAATAAACCCTGTTCCTGTGCCCTTTTCAGTATACTGTTCTGGAGGGTTCCTGCAAACA
>DUSK01000154.1 GCA_012842275.1 Syntrophaceticus sp.
AGAAATGACAGCGTGTTCTGACTAATATTTTCCCCAATACCAATCAACCAACCACCAGCCATCAACTACTAACGACTAACCACTAACCACCAACCACCATTAAAGCTTTCCTTTGGTGGATGGGATCCCTCTTTCCCGCTCACTGAAGGCAATTGCCTCCCGCAAGGCCCGGGCAAAGCCCTTGAAAAGCACCTCAATAATATGATGGGTGTTATCCCCACTGAGCAGATGCATGTGCAAAGTGATCCCTGCATTATTTATTATAGCTCTGAAAAACTCAGGTACCAGTTCTACCGGCAGATCCCCTACAGCCTCGCTCGGCGCTTTTACTGCATAACTCAAAAACGGCCTGCCGCTGAGATCCAAGGCAACAATTGCCAGGGCTTCATCCATAGGGATTATAGCGCTGCCATACCTATTGATCCCCTTTTTATCGCCCAGGGCTTGCTGTAGTGCCATACCCAGACAGATACCGATATCCTCTACAGTATGATGGGCATCCACATACAGATCTCCTACAGCATCCACACTCAGATCAATTAGGGCATGCCGTGCCAGTAAATGCAGCATGTGATCAAGAAACCCAACCCCTGTTTTTCCCTCAAAGGAGCCGTTCCCATCAAGGTTCAGGCTTAACTTTACCCTGGTTTCAGCTGTTACCCTTTCTACTTGAGCTTGCCGCATCATAACCACTCCAACCTTTTGGAAACTGCCCGGGCATGGGCAGCTAACCCCTCTTCCTCAGCCAGCCTGACGATATGGGGACCCCATTTTTTTAGGGCATCTTTGGTGGTATAGATCACACTGGTGCGCTTCAAGAAATCCTCCACACTCAATGGTGAAAAGAATCTCGCTGTCCCCCCTGTAGGCAGAACATGGTTTGGCCCTGCCAGATAATCTCCCACCGGTTCAGAGGAATAAGCACCGAGAAAAACCGCACCTGCGTTTTTGATCTGGCCCAGTAAGGAAAAGGGATCCTCCACATAAAGCTCTAAGTGTTCAGGTGCCAGTTCATTGGCCAGTTCTACAGCATCCTGCATGCTGTCCACCACCACTGCTGCACTGCAGTTTTCCAGTGCACTGGAGGCGATCTCTTTCCTGGGCAGTACTGACAGCTGTTTCTCCACTTCCTCCTGCACCCTCTCCGCTAAGGCTCTATCAGCTGTTATCAGTATGGCCGCAGCCCTGCTGTCATGTTCTGCCTGGGAGAGCAGGTCGGCAGCCAGCAGTTCCGGGTCCGCAGAGCTATCTGCCACAACCACAATCTCACTGGGCCCTGCCAGCATATCGATATCCCCCAGTCCAAAAACTAATCTCTTGGCAACGGTGACATAGATGTTTCCCGGTCCAACAATCTTATCCACCTTAGGGATCGATTCTGTCCCATATGCCAGGGCAGCGATAGCCTGTACACCCCCAACCTTGAAAATTTTCGTCACCCCTGCCTCGACAGCAGCAACCAAAACAAGAGGGAGTATTGTGCCATCACTTCTAGGTGGTGTCACCATAATGATCTCCCTCACCCCAGCCACCTTAGCGGGCAGGGCATTCATTAAAACAGAAGAGGGATAAGCAGCGGTACCGCCGGGAACATAGATACCAGCCCGGTCCAGTGGCCGATACAGCTGGCCAAGCAACTCTCCGTTTTCCCCCGGATGAAACCAAGACTGGAAGTGCTGCCTTTGGTGGAACTCCTCAATGCGGTCCCTGGCCAGGCGCAGAGATTCCAGCAGTTCAGGAGACAGTTTTTGATATGCATTCTCTATCTCTTCTTCTGTAACCTGTAATTGGCCAGCGGTTAGATCAGCGTGATCAAACTTTTTTGTGGCAGCCAGGACACCGGCGTCCCCCTGCTCTCGAACCTGTTGGATGATCTCCCTTACTTCTGCCTCCAGGTCTTCACCCCGGTGCTCCCGGGCTCTCAGTTGAGAAACCAGATCATCTTTATGTGATACCACCTTCAACATTTCTGTGTCCTCCTTTTGCTCAAGTGACATCTCAAAAGCAACCCCTTCCTGATGATGCCTCAGCAGGGGGGTAGATGCACTCTTTTAATGGCATCAATAAATGAAACCAATCGGTGATGTTTAACCCGGTAGGACACTCTGTTGGCAACCAACCTGGCGGTCGCCCCTGTGATCTGTTCTATTGCTACCAGTTTATTTTCCCGCAGTGTCCTGCCGGTTGAAACCAAATCGATGATCACCTCAGCCAGCCCCACCAGAGGCGCCAGTTCAATATTACCGGAAAGCTTGATAATCTCAGCTGGCAGATTGTGGCTGCGCAGATAAGACTCCGCAACCTTTGGGAATTTTGTTGCTATCCGCAGCCGTCCAAAACGGGACAGGTAGGCGGAGAGCCCATCCTGGTATAGCTCAAGTTTAGATGCAGGAACAGCTACCACAAATTTGCACTCACCAAACCCCAGATCCATCAGCTCACAGATATCCTTACCCTGCTCCAGGATCACATCTTTCCCTGCAACTCCCAGGTCTGCAGCACCATACTCCACAAAGGTGGGAACATCAGCAGCACGGCAGATAAGATAGCGTATCCCTTTTTCCGGATCACTGTAAACCAGGCGGCGCCCACCCTTTTCCAGATCAATTGCCATCAATCCGGCATCCTTTAAAACCTTCTCCACAAGGGGAAGCAGACGCCCCTTGGGCATTGCAAAAGTTATCATTTCTTTATTCATTTACCTCACTCCACTTTCTCACCGTTATCCATGACCAGTATGTGAGGTATCCCCTTCCGGGAGGCATAGGCTATAGCTTCCCGCCTGGGCCGCTCTGTCACATCAACCTCTACAATAAAACTATCCTGTCTCAATTCCCTTGCTTTTTTGACTACCTCACCCATATCAGAGCCAGTAATAAAATAATCAGGGATCTGGTCATCACAGTAAAGGGAGCGTTTGTCCAGTGCTTCCAGAATACGGTCTATGGTCAGGGCAAAACCGGTGGCTGGGCAGGGAAAACCGAATTTAGCCAGCAGTTGATCATACCTCCCGCCACCACAGACGGGGTAGCCTACCCCCTGGACATAACATTCAAACACCAAGCCTGTATAGTAACCCAGTCCCCGCAAAAGTGTAAGATCGATGCATACCTGATCTCGAAAACCGTAATAAGACAAAATCTTCCACACATGGCGCAGGCTTTTTAAGCCCTGCTGTGCAGCTTCATCCTTGACCAGTCCATCTATTTCCTGGAGTATCTCAATACCGCCGTGCAGATAAGGCAGTGATACAAGAGCCTTTTTATACTTCCCTGTCAGCTGTGAACCCTCTACCAGCTTATCCCAGGTTACAATATCTTTCCTGCTCAAAGCTATCTTTGCCTGTTCCTGTTCCGCAGCTGAATAACCCGCCCCCTTTAAGATACCGCTCAGAACATCAACATGTCCCACCGTAATGGTGAAATCGTCAAATCCAGCCAGTTTCATGGATTCTGCAGCCAGGCTGATCACTTCTGCATCAGCATCAGGTCCTGCAGCACCTATCAACTCTACACCCGCCTGATAAAACTCACGCTGACGCCCGGCATGGTTTTCCCTGCGAAAGATATTGGCTGTATAACAAAAGCGCAGAGGAAACTCCTGATCCCTCAACCGGGCGCTGACCAAGCGTGCAATGGGAGTAGTCATATCAGGCCTTAAAACAGTGATCTGCCCGTTTTCATCGATAAACCTGTAAAGCTGATTGTGCAACATATCATCCAATGCTGTTGCCAGCACCTCATAGTACTCAAATGTGGGTGTAACCACCTCCTGGTATCCCCAGGAACGGATCAGCCCCAACAATTTGTTTTCCAGTTCCCGCTTGCGGCGCGCCTCTCCAGGGAGGAGATCCCGCACCCCTCCCGGCATCAGAACTGTTCCTGAATTTTCCATCTATCTTCCCTGCTTTCATATTACTGATTTATCAATTAATAATATCATAAAATTTGTAATTAGGGCCACCTATTTCTTTTTTCTTAAAAAAAAAGCAGCAACTGCTGCTTATAAGTTAAATCATATTTTATAACTGTAGCAAAAATTAATGTCCTTTGATCTGAAGAGGGTCCAATATCAAGCCTGTTCGTGTCAGTTCAGAAGTAACTTTCACATCAACGGCAACACGGGGAAGCCAGACATCCCTCCAGTCATCCTTTACCTTTTCCCAGACCTCCGGGTATTCCCGGTAAAGCCTGTCACCCAAACCGAGAAAATCGCTTCTCAGTTCTTTAGACCGTCTCAATGCTGCCTCAACATCCCTTTTGATGGCTTTCTCCTTTTCCTGCTCCAGCAACTCTAATGGTTCACGCTCGCTGACAGCGAGCCCTGTTTCTTCCACACATCATATATATCCTTCATCAGTTATTTCGATACGAAAGGATATATTATCTTCAGTGATGACCGGCTCGATGCGAGAACTCCCACTTGTTGTAACAAGCGATGCCCATAAGCCTTCAGAGGGGGTAGGCACTGTATAAATCCCCCCATCTATTTTGCCTTTAACCCAGCGCGCCCCCCTAGTTTCGCTTGGCCCCAAATACCCCACCAATTTATCTCCTCTAAAAACACCAGCCCCTTCAAACATCAGCTGGTTGTTTTCTGTAGACCCGGTTTCACTTTGACCTGCCTTATTCTCCTGCATAGGCCTAACCCTGACAGCTGCTACAATGGCATCTTTTCCCTCTTCACTGATATCAGTTAAAAAATCGCCCAGCACAACAGGATAGAATGTGGGGTCAAAATGCCGGGGTGTTTCCATCTGAATTTTCACTGCCACCCCAGGTATTTTTTCCTGAACCGGTGCCCCTTTTAATAATACCTCCTGGGCGTTGCCGTGGGCCATAACCATCCAGATGGAACGGCGCATCTCCCAGTGGCGGACAAAAAAATCTACCACATGGGCTACACCCTCC
>DUSK01000168.1 GCA_012842275.1 Syntrophaceticus sp.
AATGAATTTGGCAGTGAACCGAACTCAAATGTTTGTCCAATCTGTCTTGCCATGCCAGGCACACTTCCGGTGCTGAATAAATCTCTGTTAGAGTACGGGATCAAGGCAGGATTGGCCATGAACTGCCAAATTGCCCATTACTGCAAGTTTGACCGGAAGAACTACTTTTATCCGGATCTCCCTAAGGCCTATCAGAACTCCCAGTATGACTTCCCTTTATGCCGCAACGGATATCTTGATGTTGAAGTTGACGGATATGTGCGGAGGGTTGGTATTAATAGAATCCATATGGAGGAGGACGCAGGTAAACTGCTGCACGGTGAAGGAAATGCAGATTACTCTCTGGTAGACTTAAACCGCGGCACTGTACCTCTCTTAGAGATCGTGACCGAACCAGATATAAGAACACCAGAGGAGGCGCGGCTATTTTTAGAAAACCTGAAACAGATCCTTCAGTACCTGGATGTGTCTGATTGCAAAATGGAGGAGGGGTCTTTGCGCTGTGATGCCAATATCTCACTTCGTCCAGCTGGCAGCAATGTTTTAAATACTAAAGTGGAGATCAAGAACATGAATTCATTTAAAGCTGTACAGCACGCTCTGGAAAGTGAGATAGCCAGGCAGACAAAGCTTTATGAATCAGGTGGTAAGGCGGTACAGGAGACCCGCGCCTGGGATGAGGACACCGGTAGAACCTCGGTCATGAGGGCCAAAGAAACAGCCTCAGATTACAGATATTTCCCAGATCCTGACCTGGTGCCTATTGTTTTGAATGATGAAATGATCAATAAGATCAGGGAAGAGTTGCCTGAACTGCCTGCAGCCCGCAAACAGCGTTTTATCGAGGAATACGGCCTTCCTCCTTATGATGCTGGGATCCTTACCAGTTCAAGGGCTCTGGCCGATTATTACGAAGAGTGTGTTAAGGGTTACCATGATCCCAAAAAGGTCAGCAACTGGGTGATGGTGGAACTGCTTCGCTTGCTCAACACCAACAATGTAGATATTAAGGATTCGAAATTAACTCCCTCTCACCTGACAGAGATGTTGAAAATGATCGATGAGGGGACAATCAGCGGTAAAATCGCTAAAACTGTTTTTGAAGAAATGTTTGTCAGCGGGAAAAGAGCAGCACAGATCGTTGAGGAGAAAGGGCTTTTGCAGATCAGTGATGAGGATGAACTTGCTGCCATTATCGATCAGTTGATTGCTGCTCATCCTGAGGTTGTAGAGGATTACCGTAAGGGCAAGAAAAAGGCATTGGGGTTCTTTGTGGGACAGGTAATGAAACAGACCCGCGGAAAGGCCAACCCGCAAATAGTCAATAAGTTGCTTCTAGCCAGGTTATAACTTAAACTTATGAAAATAACTTGGGAAATCTTAGTTTTACTGAGGTTTTTTGAGCTAACATTGAAAGCTTTGATCAGGTAAAATATAATTGCTTTCTCTTTATTTATTTTGGATGAAATAACTAAGAAATGGTATCTTCTATTATCTATCTCAAAAAGCGTCTGTGTTATCAGTAGGGGGAAGATTTTTTCAAGGGAGGGTGAAACATGGACAAAATAAAGATTGTTGACACTACACTGCGCGATGGGGAACAAACAGCTGGTGTTGTATTTGCCAACAAGGAAAAGCTTCGTATTGCCAAAATGCTTGATGCAATTGGTGTGGATCAGATTGAAGCAGGCATACCAGTCATGGGCGGACATGAGAAGGAAACAATTAAGGCAATCTGCAAGCTTGGCCTGAAGGCCAGTATTATGGGTTGGAACCGGGCTGTTATCAAAGATATTGAACATTCCCTGGAATGCGGTGTAGATGCGGTAGCCATTTCTATCTCAACTTCTGATATTCATATTGAGCATAAACTACGCAGCACCAGACAAAAGGTGCTGGAGAGTATGGTGAAAGCAACAGAGTTTGCCAAAAAGCACGGTGTTTATATTTCTGTAAATGCTGAGGATGCATCCCGTTCAGATCCTGAATTTCTTTATGAGTTTGCTCAGGCTGCCAAGGAGGCAGGAGCCGACCGTCTGCGCTACTGTGATACTGTCGGTATTTTAGATCCTTTTACTACATATGAACGGATCGGTGAACTCATCTCCCGTGTTGGTATTGATGTGGAGATGCATACCCATAATGATTTTGGTATGGCTACTGCCAATGCTTTAGCAGGTGTCCATGCCGGTGCCAAATGGGTAGGGGTTACGGTCATCGGACTGGGTGAGCGTGCCGGTAATGCCGCCTTGGAAGAGGTGGTTATGGCACTGAAACACCTGAAAGGGATTGATCTCAATTTCAAAACCGAAATGTTCAGGGAGCTTGCCGAATATGTTTCCCTGGCGTCAAAAAGGGAGCTGCCAGCCTGGAAACCGATCGTGGGTTCCAATATGTTTGCCCATGAGTCTGGGATCCATGCTGATGGAGCTTTAAAGGACCCCCGTACCTATGAAGTGTTCCGCCCTGAAGAGGTGGGTCTGGAGCGCCAGATCGTGATCGGTAAGCATTCGGGTACCAGCGCTATCAAAGCAAAATTTGAGGAATACGGCATCGTGCTGGATCAGAAGGAAGCTGAGGACCTGTTAGCCCGGGTCCGGGCGGCAGCTGTAGAGCTGAAACGTCCGCTCTTTGATAAGGAATTGGTTTATATCTATGAGGATTATCTTCACGAACAAACCAAAGAAGCAGCAAATTAAGATAAATGGGGGAGGAGTCCCTTTTGGGAAAAACAATAGCTGAAAAGATATTAAGTAATAAAAGCGGACAAAACGCTTATGCCAATGACATTGTTGTGGCAGATGTGGATTTCAGGATGGGCCAGGACGGCACTTCACCACTGGCCATTCGAGCCTTTGAGGCTATGAATGGGGAAAGGGTTTATAATCCGGAGAGCGCCGCCTTTGTGATCGATCACAGCGCCCCCAGCCCGCTGGAAGGAGTATCTGCTCTCCATTCTCTGATGCGTCAGTTTTCCAAAGAAAACAACATGATCCTGTATGATATCGGTGAGGGAGTCTGCCATCAGCTTCTCCCAGAGAAGGGGCATGTGGGGCCAGGTTCACTGGTGATCGGCGCAGATTCCCACACCTGTACCTATGGAGCATTGAATGCATTTGCCACAGGGGTCGGATCTACAGATCTGGCTGCTGCCTTGATTTCAGGTAAGATGTGGTTCAAGGTGCCTGAAACCATTAAATTTGTGTGTCATGGGACCCTTCCGGCAGGTGTATATTCGAAGGACCTGATCCTCTATTTGATCAGCCAGGTAACTGCAGATGGTGCCACCTACATGGCTGCGGAATATACAGGTGAAGCAATTCAGGCACTCTCTGTGGAAGCGCGCTTTACCATTTCCAATATGGCTATTGAGATGGGAGCCAAGGTTGGTTTGATGGAAGCTGATGACAAGGTTATGGAGTGGGTACGAGCCCACAGTAATCATAAATTCGAAGCAGTCAGCCCAGATCCGGATGCTGAGTACGCAGCAATCAAAGAGTATGATGTCAGCCAGCTGGATCCCTATATTGCAAAACCCCATCGTGTGGATAATGGGGTGCCTGTAGGAGAGGTGGCGGGGACTCCTATTCAGCAGGCTGTTCTCGGTACCTGCACCAATGGGAGGCTTGAGGACCTGACCATCGCTGCTCGCATTCTCAAAGGCCGCAAGGTGCACCCCGATGTGCGTTTCATTGTTGCTCCTGCATCACGTCAGGTTTATCTGGATGCAATGGAAACAGGTGTACTGAAAACACTGGTTGAAGCAGGTGCAGCAGTTGTCACACCTGGTTGTGGCCCATGTGTAGGAACCCATAATGGGATCCCCTCAGATGGAGAAAATGTGATTTCTACTGCTAACCGGAATTTTAAGGGGCGGATGGCAAATAACAAAGCCTTTATCTATCTGGCTTCCCCGGCAACAGTGGCTGCTTCAGCTGTTAAAGGTGAGATCACTGATCCCAGAGAGTTTATTTAAACATCCAAATTAGGTAGGGGGATTATAGATGGAACTACGGGGGAGAGCCCACTGTTTTGGCGATGATGTAAATACAGATTACATTATATCAGGCAAGTATAAATTTAAGACTCTGGATATGAAGGAACTGGCCAAACATGTGATGGAGGACCTGGATCCGGATTTTGCCCGTAGGGTGCAGCCTGGGGATTTTGTAGTAGCAGGCCGTAATTTCGGCTGTGGGTCTTCCCGGGAACAGGCGCCTCTTGCCCTGCTCAATGCAGGAGTCGGAGCAGTTTTGGCCCAGTCCTTTGCCCGCATCTTTTACCGGAATGCTATCAACACCGGGCTGCCGGTGGTTATCTGTGATACAAGTTTGATTGAGTCAGGTGATGAACTGCTAGTTGATTTGGAGAAGGGCTTGCTGCAAAACCTGACCAAGGGGATAGAGGTCCCTATCAAACCTCTGCCCTCAGTCATGTTAAAGATTTTGTCAGATGGGGGATTGGCAGAGCATTTCCGGAAATATGGCACTTTTCATCTTGAGTAAAATGTGCCACATAACAGAGAAGTAAAAAAAACATTAAATTCGTGCAGTTTCAGCACTAGAATATTCGGAAACGGAGTGTTAGTTTTGAAACATACTATTACGTTAATTCCTGGAGATGGGACAGGCCCAGATGTTACAAGGGCTGCTCGTATTGTCCTTGATGCAGTTGATGTAGGTATTGAGTGGGAAGTTGTCGAAGCAGGGGAGGGTGTGATCGAAAAATACGGCACACCTCTGCCTGATCATGTTTTAGAATCAATCAAGCGAAATAAAGTCGCCCTCAAAGGGCCCCTGACAACACCTATTGGCACAGGTTTCCGCAGTGTGAATGTTGCTCTGCGTAAATCTTTAGACCTGTATGCCAACATCAGGCCTGCGAAAAGCCTTCCAGCAGTGAAAACCCGTTATGAGAATGTGGATATTATTGTGGTGCGTGAAAACACCGAAGACCTTTATGCGGGAATCGAGCATATGGTTGGAGAGGATGCAGCAGAGAGCATTAAGATCATCACCAGGGCCGGATCAGAGCGCATTGTGCGCCATGCTTTTGAACTTGCCCGCCGGGAAGGCCGTAAAAAGGTTACCGCTGTACACAAGGCAAACATTATGAAGTGCACAGATGGTTTGTTCCTGGAGGTGGCAAGGCAGGTTGCTGCGGAGTACAGTGATATAGAATTTGAGGACCGGATTGTTGATGCCTGTTCAATGAAGCTTGTGCAGAAACCTGAGGATTTTGATGTTTTAGTGATGCCCAATCTCTATGGTGACATCATTTCAGATATCTGTGCAGGGCTTGTGGGCGGTCTGGGTGTTGCACCTGGTGCCAATATTGGAAAGGATTATGCGGTTTTTGAGCCGGTACATGGCAGTGCTCCTAAATACGCCGGTATGGACAAGGTAAACCCCCTGGCAACCATTCTCTCAGGTGTAATGATGCTTAAATATATAGGAGAAATGGAAGCTGCTGAACGGGTGATGAAAGCAATTAATCAAGTGCTGGAAGAGGGGAAATACCTGACCTATGATCTAGGTGGAAGTGCTAAGGGATCAGAAATGGCCAGGGCAATCGCAGAAAAGCTTTAAATCTAAGACTGCCACAGGGGCATTTCCCTTGGCTGTTGTCTGACCTCTAAAATTTACTGTCCACGACAGTATATTTCATCTGTTCACCGAACACCTCTGGTGTGGAGTGAACAGATGTTTTTTTGTACAGTAATCATCCGACCAATGATGACTGACCTACAACCATTAATAGATGCCTAACTACTGATTCAACTACTATCTTATGTGCAACGTTTTATCAATCAGCCCTGAATGCTCTACAGAAAAATCAGCTGTGATATTTACTTTGACATGAGGGAAGATCTCTTCCCAGCGGTTTTCTATCTTTTTCCAAACCTCAGGGTGGGTGCGGTGAAGCTTATCCCCAAAACCAAAGGGATCTGACCCCAGTTTCTGTGCTTTGTTGACTGCACTCCGGCAGCGGTGTTCCACCTCCTTATTGATCATATGCTCCATTTTTTTAATATCACGCTTGTTCGTAATATCTATGGTTCCCGGTTCTGCTGAGATCAGTTCTCCTGTTCCCTTGATCTCTACCTGGTAGGTAATTTCATTCTTTTCGATCACTGTTTTTACTTTTGTATTCACATCTCGAAAAAGAAATGAGGTGTTTTTCCCAGTGGAGTCAAAGGCCACCGAAATTATTCCCCCTTGTGCTTCTCCCATGATAAACA
>DUSK01000155.1 GCA_012842275.1 Syntrophaceticus sp.
TCAGGGTGTAGCTCAGTTTGGTAGAGCGCTAGCTTGGGGTGCTAGAGGTCGCGGGTTCAAGTCCCGCCACTCTGACCATCTTCTTGGGTGGGGAGAAACTCCCCAATTTTTATTTTTCTGGAGGGATATTCCTGACAGAAAAGATACTTCACGTTATTCGACCTGCCCAGGGAGGAATGATCAAACATATAGAAACCCTTTTTCAGGGGATGGAAAAGGAATATCAGCTCTATCTCGCTGCCCCCCCATCTTGTGACTCCTATCTGCTCAGATCTGCTGCTAGGAAAAGATACCTGCTGCCCCTCAGTGAAAGCCTGCATCCATTGGGCAATTGGCGGATTGTTTGTTCCCTTGCACAGTTTATCAGAGAGGAAAAGATCGATCTGGTGCATACCCATGGGGTCAGAGCGGGTATTGTAGGACAGGCCGCGGCCCTGATCGCTGGATGCGGGAAAGTGGTAGCCACCATGCACAATATGATCAATTACGGGATGATGCCTTTTTCCATGGCTTTTCAGTCCATGCATAGGATATTGATGAGAAGGACTGTTCGCAGATTGATCACAGTATCTGAGGTCATCAAAAAAGATATTATGAAATACCGTCTTTTTCCTCCGGAAATGGTAACAGTAATCTATAATGGTGTTGATGTTGCTCTGTTTTCTAAAAATAGTTGTTCTGACCGGAAAATTTCCTTTAATGGCCCTGTTATCGGCACTGTGGCCCGTTTAGAGCCGGCAAAAGGTATTAAATATTTACTTGATGCAGCAGCAATTATTGACAAAGAGTACCCTTGGGTTTATTTTGTAATAGTGGGGGATGGACCGGAGCGGAACTTTTTACAGCAGTATGCTATAAGTTTAGGAATTGAAAGAAGAGTATTTTTTTTCGGTTTCAGGAATGATGTTCCTAGCCTCCTGCCCCTTTTCGATATTGCAGTAATTCCATCAGTACAAGAGGGACTATCCATTTTTTGTTTAGAAGCTTTGGCTGCTGGATGTCCTGTGGTAGCCAGTGATGTAGGTGGCCTGGCGGAGATTATAATTCCGTATAAAAACGGTTTGCTGGTACCGCCGAAAAATCCCAGGGCATTAGCTGATGCATTGGTTGAGCTGTTGAAAAACAGAACATGGGCTGCGGCTTTGGGCCGTCAGGGCAGGGAAATGGTAGAACAAAAATTTACATATGAAAAAATGCTGGAAAGGACTAAGGAAGTCTATGCACAGGTTTTACGGCCTGAGTAGAGGAAAAATAAAAACTGCGGTCTTGATGCTGATCTTTTTTTTGTTTTTTTCAATGGTGCCTGAAGAAGTTCAGGCTGCGGCTCACACTGATCAAAAGCACCGCCAGGTTATTATTGTTATCTGCGACTATTTAACAATTGATGATATAAATCGAACCGAATTATCAAACATCAATGGTTTTTTCAGCAAAGGGAGCATTGCTTTGCTCAATACCAATACAGCAGGGGGGCGTAATAGGCAAAATATTGCGGCAACCATCAGCGCTGGAAAGGTAGCCTTGAGCCCTACTGCTGAGCCCCTTGTTTTTGGTCCTCGAGAAACTATCAAGGGGGAGGACCCTGCGGTGCTATTTACTGCCCGCACAGGGTTTGTTCCTGAGAAGGGCAACCTCATCGTTTTGGATATACCTTCTATTCGCCTGGCAAATAAAAGTGCTGAAGGTGGAGCTCAGCCTGGTGCTCTAGCAGATGCCCTGCATAATAAAGGGCTGAAAACAGCGGCTATCGGCAACGCCGATACCCCTTCTGAGTTTATAACCAACAGGTCCATGGCAATGATAGCTATGGATAGCAAGGGAATTATTGATCTGGGCAATGTTTCTGAAGAGGTTCTTTATTATGACCCCCTTGACCCTATCGGTTATCGTACAGACTACTCCAAGCTTGAAGAAATTTTTTTAGAACTACAACCGCAAACAGATATGGTGGTTATCGATCCTGGTGATCTGGTACGCCTTGAGAAAAAAAGAAACCAGTTATCCGAAGAAGTGTATGATCAGGAAAGAGAAAATATCCTGCGTGAATATGATGGTTTTTTTAGTTTTTTAATGGAGAATACAGACTTGTCCAGCAGCATTATAATTGCAGTTACAACAACAGCTGCTGATGGTAATTATACAAATAACAGATTTTTCGGTTTGATCGGCGTCCGGGGAGAGGGTATAGAGGAGGGGTTATTGACATCTCCTACCACCAGACAGACAGGAATTATCACTTTAACAGATATTGCACCGAGTATTGCCTCCTACCTGCAGGCACCGTTTTTTTCAACAAGCGGCAGGGACTGGGATATTGTGCCAGAAGAAAATAATTTATATATAATGCAGAATATCCAAGAACGAACTGTTTTTACTTCTTACCTCCGCCCTATAATGGTAAAAGCTTATGTTTTCATTCATTTGCTCGTTATCGCTGGTATTTTGTTTTTTATGTTTTTTGATCCGCATAAGGCTTGCTACTTGATATCATTACCATTGGCTCTATTAGCGGTGCCTTTGGCCTGGCTACTGATCAGTTTATTGCCGATCACCGATGTGTGGTTGTATACGGTTCTTTTTGTAGTTGTTGCCATTGCTCTGGTTCTGTTGAGTCTTTTGCTGGCTCGCAATCGAAATATCGACCAGTTGATTATTTTATGTATGGCAACAGTTTTTGGTATTCTGTTGGACACAGTCACGGGCGGATATCTGCAAAAATATGCTGTATTGAGTTATGACCCCATGGGTGGAGCTCGTTATTACGGAATCGGCAATGAATATATGGGTGTCCTTCTGGGAGCATCCATTGTCGGTATATCATTATTTGTTCAGCGATTACAGAACCGTGCCTCTCTTCAATATTTGCTTACCGGCATAACATTCATTTCCGTACTGATAGTTTTAGGTTCCCCCTGGTGGGGAAGCAATTTTGGCGGTTTTACAGCCAGTCTTATCGCTTTTATTTTCACTTATATCCGTCTGTTACGCATACGTATTGAACCGCGCAATATTATCATTGTTATAGCTGTTATCGGGCTATTATGTTCGGGCATTTTTGTACTCGATTATATGAGGCCAGTTGAACTCCGTTCTCATTTTGGCCAGTTTGCAGCAACAATCCATGAATCTGGATTTTCAGCCATCAAAGAGGTAGTTGTCAGAAAAATCTCTATGAACTATAAACTGATCAAGTCCACTATTTGGACCAGGGTGCTGTTGAGCAGCCTGCTGGCTCTGGGTATCCTTTTTTACCGGCCGGTAGGGATTTTTAAATGTCTGCTGGCCAAGAATCCGGCTATAGCAGCAGGTTTTTCCGGAAGTGTATTGGGTGCTTTTATGGCTCTGCTTTTTAATGACTCAGGGATTGTGGCAGCGGCAACAGCTATTATTTTTCCTTCAGCGACATTATTTTACCTGGTACTGAGAGAACAGGCCATGTCACCATGTAAACCGGAATCATAATGTTAAAAATTAATTGACAAATGAAGGAGAGATGCTAAAATTTAATAGGATTATCGATAGAAACCGTAAAATTTGGTTTTATCGGTATTATGTACATTTTATGCTTATATCATTTATTTTGTAAGGGAGGTCGAGAAATGGCCGTAGTTAACTCTTTGGGGCGTCATATTTTAGCTGAATTTTATGGATGCAGTTTCGAGATTTTGAACGATCTGGAAGTGGTAAAAAAGCATATGATTGATGCAGCTTTGGTTGCAGGAGCTGAAGTACGGGAAAGTGTGTTCCATAAATTCAGCCCTCAAGGGGTGAGTGGAGTAGTTGTGATTTCCGAGTCCCACCTGGCAATTCATACATGGCCCGAATTGGGCTATGCCGCGGTTGATGTTTTTACATGCGGGGAAAGGGTTGATCCCTGGGATGCCTGCAGATACCTATCTGAAAAATTCCAAGCAGAACACATTACAGCATCGGAGATGCGGAGGGGTATTATGAACGCAGGCTTTAGCCAGAAGGCGGTTGTCAACCAATAGGAGGGAGATATTTATTTTAATAGCTTATTTAATAAGCAAAGGATAGGGAATAAGCCTTACAGGGAAGTGTGAGGCTTATTCTTTTATGTCCTGATTGCTCTATAAAAGCTTAACAAAGGTTGAAAACTCAATTTTCCCTCTTAAGAGTTTATATATATGTGAATTTTAAAGTGATTGGGGAAAAAATCTTTTGTTCTTAAGGAGGAATTATTAAGAAAAAGGAGAATACAGATTATGAGAGATTACGCTTTTTTAAGAGGGGGTCGCGATGGGCGAGGTAAACTTGTCTCAAGTAATGGATCGAAATCGGTCGTTTGTTGACAGGGTAATTGAAGAGAGCGGCCAGGATATTCGCCAGTGCTATCAGTGTGCTAAGTGTTCAGGCGGATGCCCGGGCAGCAGTGCTATGGATTACCCGCCGAACCAGATTATTAGAATGCTGATGTTGGGTATGAAGGAAGAGGTGTTAAAATCCCATACTATTTGGGTTTGTATGGGATGCAACACCTGCACAACACGCTGCATAAGAGATATACAAGTAGCAGCGGTTATGGATACCCTGCGCCAAGAAGCGGTAAGAGCGGGGTATGTTGACAAAGCGAAACTTGTTCTCAGCTTTAATGAATCATTTTTGTGGACTGTCCGCACTTTTGGTCGGCTTTTTGAACCTGGCATGGCAATGATTAATAACTTGAAGACGGGTAATTTTATGAAGGACATGCAGTTTGGTCTTCCACTTATGTTGAAAGGTAAAGCGTCAATGTTTCCCCACCGGATCAAAGGGCGCAGAGAGATGAAAAAAATATTTGAGAAAGTTCAGGGGGGAAAATAATGACGAAGTATGCTTTTTATCCTGGTTGTTCACTGGAAACAGGTGGAATTGAGTACGGAATGTCCAGCCATGCTGTTGCAGAGGCGCTGGGTATTGAATTATTAGAGGTGCCTGACTGGAACTGTTGTGGTGCATCATCTGCTCATATGACTGACCATCTATTGTCTTTAGCCCTCCCAGCACGAATACTGGCATTAGCTGAAACATTGCCTGTAGATGAGATCGTCGCTCCCTGTGCAGCCTGTCATGCGAGATTTGCCGCTGTAGAATATGAATTGGGTCGAGATGAAGAATTAAAACAGAAGGTAAACTCCTTGCTGGAGCGGCCCTATACAGGAAAGGTGAAACTCAGATATTATCTCGATATATTTTCTAATTCGGAAACCTTAGCAGAGATCGAAAAGAAAGTTAAGAAACCCCTTAAAGGTCTGAAAGTGGCCTGTTATTATGGTTGTCTTTTTGTTAAACCGCCAAAAATTGTTAATTTTGTTGATGATCCCGAGGATCCTCAATCAATGGATAACATTATCAGGGCTCTCGGTGCAGAACCTGTTCAGTGGCCTTATAAGACTGAGTGTTGTGGCGCATCTCTGGGTGTTACCCTTGAGGATCACTGCACCAAATTATGCAATGACATTTTGAGGTTTGCCAGGGATTCTGGAGCAGACTGTATTGCTGCTGCCTGCCCGCTCTGCCAGGCTAACCTCGATATGCGTCAGGTGACAGTGGAGAAGAAATATGGTGTTAGTTACAGAATGCCTATACCCTTCTTTACACAGTTAATCGGATTGGCTTTAGGGTTAGATCCTAAGACTTTGGGATTCCCGAAGCTGTTCGTAGATCCTGTAAGTATGCTCAAGAAAGTGGGAGTGGCTTAATAAACTGTGAAATCTGATCATTACGCTTTAGACAATGATTCTTTGCATGAGAGGGGTTCTTGTCCTGAAAAGAACCCCTTATTAATAGGGGAACATATATGGAAGCCGGTTGCAAGGGAACTCCGGTTTGTTATGGGGTGCTTGGAAGAAGCGCTGCGCCCTGCGGGCAGGTTATTGTTAAAAAAGCTACATCAACCTGCTGATCATGAGTACTTGATCCCACCGGGACTGGTAATCCTCAGTGGAAATCTGTTTTCCCGGGAGATCAAACATTACTCTCCTGCTGTTTACATGGCTCTGGTTTATCTGGGAACCATGTTTCACAACAGGGCGAGTTTCAAAGATAAAAATCAGCAGTTGTATATCCTAACCGGTGATTTTCTGTTCAGTCATCTTCTTAAACTGATCAACGATTCTCAACATCTTTTTTTGTTGGAAAGATTTGCTGAGCTTATCACAACAATGAATGAAGGTTTTTCAACTATGGAAGAGCTCCGTATGAAAGGGGATAGCCCCAGTGAGGAAGAGTTAATTGAAATAATGCGCAAGCAGTACGGGGTGTTTTATGGGGAGTGCTGTGCCCTTGGTGGGCTTTTTACAGGAGGTACAGAAAAAGAGCAGTTGCTGCTCATGGAGTTCGGCAAATCTTTGGGAATTGCTTATGGGTTAAAAAAGATGGGTATATCATACCGGCCGCAACAGATAATGAAAGAGGGTTTGCTGGCTTTGTACCAACTGCCTGCATCTGAAGCAAGGAGTGAATTGGAGAATTTCGCCAGGGGTATCATAGATCTATCAGATCCATGATTTAAAAGCGGATTTATGTTATGGGGTGATTAATAAATGGCATTTAAAGACCTGCATGAATTTGTTGCAGTTTTAGAAAAAAAGGGTTTGTTGCATCGTGTTACTGCATTGGTGGATCCAATATTGGAGATAACGGAGATTACCGACCGGATCAGCAAAAAAGGGGGACCAGCCCTGTTATTTGAAAGGGTAAAGGGGTCACCTTATCCGGTGCTGATCAATGCCTTTGGAAGTTTTGAAAGGATGTCCCTGGCTCTGGGGGTGCAGCAGCTTGATGAAATAGGGGCCAGAATCTCTAAAATGCTTGAGCTTCAGGAATTGACCGGTGGTTTATTGGATAAGATGAAGTTTCTTCCCCGCTTAGCTGAAATGGGATCATGGGTGCCTAAAACAGTTCGGAGAGCACCCTGCCAGGAAGTGATTCACCGTGATGGAGATGCCACATTGGATATTTTCCCTATACTCAAATGCTGGCCGGGAGATGGGGGGCGTTATATCACCCTGCCATTAGTTTTTACAAAGGATCCGGAAACAGGTGGGCGCAATCTGGGAATGTACCGCCTCCAGGTTTTTGATGGTAAAACCACTGGAATGCACTGGCATATCCATAAAAATGGAGCAGAAAATTATCGCAAACACCAAAAGATGGGCCAGAAGATGGAGGTTGCAGTGGCTTTAGGGGGAGATCCGGCTACAATTTATGCTGCTACAGCTCCTCTGCCCCATGGAATTGATGAAATGCTCTTTGCCGGTTTTCTCCGCAATGAGCCGGTGGAAATGGTCAAATGCATTACAGTTGATCTGGAAGTTCCGGCCCATGCGGAGATTATCCTGGAAGGATATGTGGATCTTGAAGAAAAAAGGCTGGAGGGACCCTTTGGGGATCACACAGGCTATTATTCCCTTGCTGATTATTATCCTGTTTTTCATATCCAATGCATCACCCACCGGAAGGATGCCATTTATCCTGCTACTATAGTCGGTAAGCCGCCTATGGAAGATTGTTATCTTGCTAAAGCAACAGAAAGGATCTTTCTGCCATTACTAAAGATGTTTATACCGGAGATTGTGGATATTAATCTTCCTTTAGAGGGAGTATTTCACAATTGTGCAGTGGTATCCATTAAAAAAAGCTATCCAGGGCAGGCTAAGAAGGTGATGTGTGCAATTTGGGGCATGGGCCAAATGATGTTTACCAAAATGATCATTGTTGTGGATGAACATGTCAATGTTCAGGATATGTCAGAGGTTTGGTGGAGGGTTTATAACAACACTGATCCTAAAAGAGATTTTATGATGGTAGATGGGCCATTGGAGGTGTTGGACCACTCATCCCCGCTGCCTGCTTACGGTTCAAAAGTAGGGATAGACGCCACTAAAAAGTGGCCTGGGGAGGGACATAACAGGGATTGGCCGGAGGAGATTGAAATGACCCGGGAGATCAAGGAATTAGTCACATCCAGATGGCAGGAATACGGCTTTGGTCAGGGGGATGAGTAGATGGCACCCTGGGTTGTGGCCATTACAGGAGCTTCAGGGGTAATTTACGGGCTAAAGGTAATAAAAGCTTTGTACTCTGCAGGAGAAGGGATCTGTCTTATCATATCAGATCCTGGTAAAAGGGTGCTGAAAGAGGAACTGGGGTTGTTCATTACCGGTGATCAGCAGGATGTAGCTCTGCAGATTTATAACTATCTGGGGTTACCCCCTGATGATACTGCACTCTCTTATTATGAATGGACCGATATCGGGTGCTGCTTGGCCAGCGGTTCCTTTAATACAAAAGGAATGATTGTCGTGCCTTGCACAATGGCAACTTTGGCAGGTATTGCCGGAGGGATGTCCCGTAACCTAATTGAGCGTGCTGCCGATGTAACCCTCAAAGAAAGGAGACCACTTGTTCTTGTACCAAGGGAGACCCCGTTAAATGCCATTCACCTTAAGAATATGCTGGAACTTGCGCAGCTTGGGGTACACATCGTACCGCCTGTACCAGCCTTTTATTTTGGTCCAAAAGATATAGATGACTTGATAGATTATTTTGTAAGCAGGCTGATGAGTTTAATCGGTATCAAATATTAATATAAATATGAAAATATTGTTTTCATAAAGAGAAAAGGTTTTTAATTAATTATAAAGAATTTATTTTTCACCATCGATATTTGCAAGGTGATTTTTGATGTGCTACCAGCAGTTATTTGAAGAAATACAAAATGATTTAGACTATGTGGAGTCAGAACTCCATAAATACACCAGATCTTCAGTTAAACTATTGACTAAATCATCAAAATGGCTGGTGGAAGCCGGTGGTAAAAGGCTGCGCCCTGCTTTTGTGCTGTTGTCTGGAAAGCTATTCAAATATGATTTGGAGCGTATCGGCCAACTGGCGGCGGCAATTGAGCTGATACACATGGCTACACTGGTACATGATGATGTTATCGATAATGCTGCAACCCGTCGGGGAGTCCCTACAGTAAGTGCAGAGTGGGGAGACTCATTAGCGATGCAGACAGGGGATTATATCTTTGGTCAGGCGCTTAAAATTCTTGCCCGCTATGGTACTCCGTAGATTATCAGCTTTCTTGCATCAGTAAGCCTGGAAATGTGTGAGGGGGAAATTGAACAGATCAATAGCATAGGAAGAACAGATTTGAATTTGCGGACTTATTTGCGCAGAATACAGCGAA
>DUSK01000156.1 GCA_012842275.1 Syntrophaceticus sp.
AATGGATGCTATGGTCCACGATTTGGATAATGGGGTCATGGTTATTGTGGGGCATTAGGGGTTAGCTGGATGGCTAAAATAATATACCATTGTTACGGTGGTTCACACTCTTCGGTAATCACAGCAGGTATTTATCTGGGCATTCTCCCAAAGGATAGGGTTGCCAGCAGAGCAGAACTCCTGAGTGTCCCTCATTTTGACCAGAAAGAAGCGGTGATACACGGCCATCTGCGGTTTATTGGCCGTGATGTAAAAGGGAATGAAGTATTAGTACTGGGAAAGCGGATGGCTGGCCCAGATATCACTCTTTTTCTGCATAAGATCAGTGAGTTGTTCTCCTGTAGAGAAGAAATCCTAGCTATCGATACCACCTTTCCGGTCAATCCTTTGATGGTGATCGGGGGGTTTCTTTCCAGGGGGTTAAATCTTGTCACCCTGGGACGGCCCCTTGTTATTCTCGGAACGCAAATAGCCTATCCCTACTTTGTTCAGATCGCAGAAGGTGCACAAAACAGAATAAAGCAAAACCTCATCCCAAAATGCCCGGCTATACCTTATCAAGAGAGATCCATACTGTTGTATATCTGTCCGGAAAATGATCCCTTACCTGTGCTGTTTGCCGGGCTTCATATTACTCCAGATGCAGGTGAGCAGCAACTGCTGGACTGGGTTGTAAATATTAAGTTCACAGGAAAATTGGGGACCTTTAAATATTTGGGTAGAGCAGAGGGCTATGATATATATCTTGCCGGAACTGGCAGGGAAGCGGAGATCATGGTCAAGACATTGAGGGAAATGCGCACAATTTTGGAAATACCCAGCATAAAGCTAGGTATTGTTCACTCACCGTTGAAAACACCCTTTTTCTTGAAAGGCATCTCTACAGCAAGAAGGTTTTTCAGTTGGTCAAAAGTCTTAATCATGTTGCAAAAAAGAGCATTAGCTTCCCTGATTAAAGACTGCCGTAAAATAGTTTACAGCACCAGAATCGCTTTACGAGAAGGAATTCTTGACTAAACAATTCTACTCAATGATAATTGATCAAAAAAGATGGAGCAGGAAAATGAAGCTGAGTAAGCAACATGGTATTTTGATCGATAGGGTTATCCCTGGCTCACCTGCTGCAGAGCTCGGCCTGCGGAGAGGTGATTTGCTGCTTTCGGTCAATGGGATCCGCCCTCAAGACCTGATCTCTTACCGTTATCTGACAGCCGATGAGCAGGTGACCTTAAGGGTTCGTAAAAAGAGTGGTGGAGTTGTATCCCATAAAATTATCAAAGGCTGTGATACAGATCTGGGGATAGTTTTTCAAAATGACTGTTTCGACGGTATCAGACAATGCCGGAATAAGTGTGTGTTTTGTTTTGTGGACCAGCTGCCAACCGGCCTGCGCCCTACCCTGTATGAAAAGGATGATGACTACAGGCTTTCTTTTTTGCATGGCAATTTTATAACATTAACTAATCTCAAAGAAGGGGATATCGCAAGAATCGTAACTATGAAACTGAGCCCCCTTTATATTTCAGTGCATACAACATCACCTCTCTTGCGGGGCAAGATGCTGGGGCTGAAAAAGGCCGCACCTGTACTTGACCTGATTTCTTTATTTGCATCTAGGGGAATAACCATGCATATTCAGGTGGTACTCTGCCCCGATTGGAATGACGGGGATGTTTTGGAACAAACCGTTTCCCAGTTGGCTGCTTTTTGGCCTCAGGTGGCTTCAGTAGGAGTTGTGCCTGTGGGTCTGACCAAATACCGGCGGCATCTTCCAAAACTGCGTTCTATTACCCGGCCGGAATGCAGAAGTCTGATTGATCGAGTGGCCGGCTGGCAAAAGTATTATCAGAGAACACATGGGGTTTCTTTTGTTTACCTTTCTGATGAATTTTACCTGAAGGCAGGACTCCCTTTTCCTTTATTGGATGAATATGACGGTTTTCCCCAATTGGAGAACGGCATCGGATTGGGCAGGCTTTTTTATGAAGATTTCCGCCGGATAAGATCCATGCTTCCCGAAAAGCTAAGGGTCAAGCGGCATTTATTTTTAGCAACATCCCAGGCTGGTGCTCAAGTGCTTGCTCCGGTTGTTCATCGCCTGAATTTCATAAAAAATCTTAAGTTAAAAATGATCAGTATCCCAAATAGCTTTTTTGGGCCCCGGATTAATGTAACCGGGCTGTTAACAGGGCGGGATCTGATACGGGGGCTAAAAGGGGTGAGGGGTGAGGAAGTGTTGATACCCCGTATTATGCTGCGTCAAGACACCCCTATTTTTTTAGACGGGCTCTCTGTTGGAGAGGTTGAGACAATGTCCGGTTGCCGTCTCTATCCGGTGGATCCTAACAGCACTGCATTGGTGGAGACTATTTGTATGTTAGGGGGGATCAGCTTTGAAAAAGCCGGTTGTAGCTCTAGTGGGAAGGCCTAATGTCGGCAAGTCCACCTTATTTAATCGCCTTTCAGGTGGAAGATCGGCTATTGTGGCGGACCAGCCTGGTGTTACTCGAGACCGACTGTACAGAGATGTGGAATGGGATGGCAGGGTCTTTACCCTAGTTGACACAGGAGGGCTTTTTTTAGAAGATGAGCAATTCCATGAGCATGTGGAAGAACAGGTATCTATTGCCATAGAGGATGCTGATGTTGTTGTATTTGTTGTGGATGCTAAAGTTGGTGCAACTGTAGAAGACAAACAGATTGCACAGCTGTTGTTAAAAAGCAAAAAGAAGACTATTTTAGTTGCCAATAAGGTGGACAATTTTAAGACCCAGGATGTATACGATTATTATCAGTTGGGCCTTGGTGAACCCCTTCCCATTTCCAGCCTTCACGGCCTCAATATTGACGAACTACTGGATCAAATCATATCTTTGCTTCCTGAGATGGATTCCCATGATGAGGAAACAGGGATCCGGGTCGCTGTAGTGGGGAGGCCCAATGTAGGAAAATCATCGCTGATCAATGCACTGCTTAAGGAAAAGCGGGTAATTGTTAGCGATGTTCCGGGAACGACACGGGATGCCATTGATACAAGATTCAGTATTGAAGATCGCTCCTATATACTTGTGGATACAGCTGGTATCAGAAGGCGCAGCCGTGTAGAGCGGGGGGTAGAGTATTATGGAGTGCGTAGATCTCTTAAGGCTATCGACCGGGCTGATGTGGTCCTTTTGGTACTAAATGCTGAAGAGGGAGTTGTAGAACAGGATAAGAAAATCGCAGGATATATTGAAGAGAGCGGAAAAGGAGTTATAATAATATTAAATAAATGGGATTTAGTTGCTGATATTAGAAACAGGCGTCAATATTTTGAAAATTTAGTTAGGGAACAGTTGCCCTTTCTTTCCTACGCTCCTATTCATTATATTTCTGCTCTGACCGGTGAAGGGTTAGGTAGAATACTGCCTCTGGTTGATGCTGTTCATGTTGAGCAGAATAAAATGATCAGC
The DNA here is from genome assembly GCA_012842275.1 of Syntrophaceticus sp. Lineage (GTDB taxonomy): Bacteria > Bacillota > DSM-12270 > Thermacetogeniales > Thermacetogeniaceae > DTU068. The sequence continues at coordinate 3,453 of DUSK01000156.1, forward strand.
ACAGGGAATTTGAATTCATGGTTGAGTGAAACCCTCTTTTTAAACCCGCCACCAGCAGGAGGTAGGGGAGGACTTAAAGTTTTCTATGTAACCCAGGTTGCAGTAAGGCCCCCGGTGTTCGTATTCTTTGTGAATAACACAAAACTGGTTCATTTTTCTTATAAGCGATACTTGGAGAACCAGCTCAGAGAGGCGTATGGATTTGAAGGCACACCTGTGAGACTTAAGTTTAAGGCGAGACGGCGCAGAGATCAATAATAGGGAGGGAAACTATGAAGTTTTTTTTGGTGCTTTTGATCAGCTATCTATTAGGATCAATTCCTTTTGGATATCTGATCGGCAGGAAGAATAAGGTTGACCTACGCCGCCATGGAAGTGGAAACATCGGGGCTACTAACGCTTTTCGCGTCCTGGGACCTCAAGTCGGACTGTTAGTGCTGTTATGTGATGTTGCCAAAGGATTTTTACCTGTTTTAATAGCTAATAACCTGTTTGGACCCTTTTATGGTGTGGGGGCAGGACTGGCGGTTATGGCCGGCCATAACTGGTCAGTTTTTCTCCGCTTTCAGGGAGGCAGGGGTGTAGCTACAGGTGCAGGGGTTTTGATCGCCTTAATGCCTGGGGTTGTACTGATAGCATTCGTGATCTGGTTAGTTGTAGTGCTGTTAACCGGTTATGTCTCACTGGGTTCAATTTTGGCTTCAGTTGCAGTTCCATTTATAGCTCTTATTCTGCACATGCCATGGGAATATTATATTTTTGCTGTTCCCGCTCCTATTATTATTGTTATCAGACATCTGCCCAATATCAGACGCCTGCAAGCAGGAACGGAAAACCGTATCCGCTTTTGGTAATAGCTAAAGAGAATATAAAAGAGATCATATATAAAACATATTTGTGCAGCGGCTCTTATTACGAGCCGCTTTTTTAATACCATCCGGTTATACCAATAATTAGTTGGCATATAAATAATTAAATGGGAGAGCACGGAAATATACTTCTTTTCAATTTTTGGAATGAATTAGGATAGTCTTGCATAAGAAAGAATTAGGGAGGGGGTTGCCCATGGAAAATCTCAATATCTTTCGGGATATTGCTGAGCGAACAGGTGGGGATATTTACCTGGGTGTTGTCGGGCCTGTGCGGACAGGAAAATCAACATTTATTAAGCGTTTGATGGAACTGCTGGTTCTGCCTAATATCGAAGATCCCAACGAAAAAGAAAGGGCAGTGGATGAATTGCCCCAGAGTGGGGCCGGTCGCATGATTATGACCGTGGAACCCAAATTCATACCTCAGGAAGCAGTGGAAATAAATATCCGTGATGGGCTCAAGATGAAAGTGAGAATGGTGGATTGCGTTGGTTATACTGTAGAGGGCGCTCTGGGTTATGAAGAGGAAGAAGGCGGGCCGCGCATGGTGATGACACCGTGGTTTGAAGAGGCGGTCCCCTTTCAAGAAGCAGCAGAACTAGGAACCCGTAAAGTTATAGCGGATCATTCCACAATCGGTATAGTAGTGACCACAGATGGTTCTATAACTGAGATAGCCCGGGAAAATTATTTAGATGCAGAAGAACGGGTAATTCAGGAGTTAAAAGAACTGGGCAAGCCGTTTGTCGTGGTTCTTAACACTCTCTATCCCGAGTCTTATGAGAGCATCGAACTTGTTCGGAGTTTGGAAGAAAAGTATGATATTCCGGTCTTAGCCATTAACTGTGCTGAAATGTCTTGTGATGACCTCCTGAATATACTTCAAGAGGCGCTCTATGAGTTCCCGGTCCAGGAGGTCAATGTCAAATTGCCCCTCTGGGTGGAGGAATTGGATGATACCCACTGGCTGCGCTCAGAATTTGAGCAGGTGATCAAGGATGCTGTATCTGTTGTCAACAGGCTGCGGGATATTGATCGAGCTGTGGAGATAATCAGGGAAAATCAGTTTGTGGCTAACGCAGTTTTAAAAGAAATGAACCTGGGGACCGGAATTGCTGAGATTGAGGTGCAGTCGCATAATGAACTGTATTACAAGGTACTGGAGGAAGTGAGCGGTCTTACTGTTACGGGTGAGCACGATATTCTGCGCCTGTTGCGGGATCTCAGCAAAGCACAGTCATCATGGGAGAAAATTGCTCCAGCACTGGAAGAGGTACAGGAGTTGGGGTATGGTGTTGTGCCACCAAGCCTTGATGAGATGATATTGGAGGAACCGGAGTTGATCCGTCAGGGGAATCGCTTTGGTGTTAAATTAAAAGCAAGCGCTCCTTCACTGCATATTATCAGGGCTGATATTGCCACAGAGATCACCCCAATTATCGGCACAGAAAAGCAGTGTGAGGAATTGGTTCGCTATATGCTGGAGGAGTTTGAGGATGATCCGACAAAAATTTGGAATAAAGATATTTTTGGTAAATCACTGCATGATTTGGTGAGGGAAGGCATTCAGAACAAACTCCACCGGATGCCTGACAATGCCCAGGAAAAACTGCAAGAGACAGTACAACGGATTGTTAATGAAGGGAGTGGAGGTTTAATCTGCATCATCATCTAGTTCATTAAACGGTCAGCTGACCGTTTTTATTTTTTCAGAGATAACCCTGGCCTGGCAATGATCTAATTTTTTCGATGGAAGCAGAAGTTGATATTTGCAGAAG
>DUSK01000174.1 GCA_012842275.1 Syntrophaceticus sp.
CTAGCGTACCTATGAGGAATTGAAACCTTCCCATATCTTGCCGATGCTGATTCCGTACCGGCGTTTGTACCGGACCTATAGGGAATTGAAACTACGAAAGACATTTTTTAATGTCGTGTTTCATTCGTTTCGCGTATTTATGAATTGAAACAAAACCCATCGGCCATAAGTTCCGCCCCGGTTGTTAGCATACCTATGAGGAATTAAAGACAAGCAGTGTTGAATAGATTTACACTGCTTGCCTTTTTCTTATATCTAAATAAATAAAATGATAGCGTTTTAAATTGAAAGTTTGGAAAACAAAGATATTATTGCCTGCTTACGAGTCAGGGTACCTATACGTAAAACTTCTATGCTGCGAGCGAAACTTCTAAAAATATAACAATTATTGCAGGAGTATGGGATATTCTGTAGAAATAAAATTGGTAGGGAAGGATATACATGGAACAAGAATATAACTAATATATGAAACACAGTTTTAATACTTTATCAATACTTTTCATTTATCTTACCTGGTTAATGTAATGACTGCATCGATATCTTTCCTCTTCATTTTCCCTATAATCCCCCGTAAAACTTACCATGATCTCTTGGAGGTGACAGCTTAGGGCAGTTATCACTTCGGTTGGCACTGCTTTTCTTAAGAATGAGTTCTGTTTTACCACTTAGGGAGGATGCTTATGGTTAAATGGAAGGATTATTTTACCGGTGCTGTCTATACACTCGATACGAATTGGATCCAGGAAGTGCGAAGACATCTAGCAGAGTTGCTTACCCGAAGTTTAAAAAAAGATGATGATATAAAAAAGCAGGCAGATAATGCGGCAACTTTTTGGTCCAATGATTATTACTCATTGGTTTTTCCTTTGCGCTTCGGTAAAAAAGTTGAAGGCAGTACTGTCAAGGGTGTGGAGCTTTTCCCCACGGCGAATCCGGTTCTTCAAGCAGGTCCTTTGCGTTCTAAATTTCTAGAAGAAGAAAAATTGCCTCCTCTTCTTCCGGCTGATCAATCAAAAGAAGGCTATGAATTACTAGCAGACATCATTGTGTTGCGTACAGCGGTATTGAATGTTTTATTGCGCCAAAATGGGGTAGATGAGGAGGATCTTCATACCCTGCGCCTGGCTTTTCTAATTGAGCCACTTGTGGATGAGATGGCAGACCTTTTACTTGCGGCGAGGGTGCGGGATGTAATCTCGTTCTTAAGGGGTAACAGCTCCTCTCTGCCTTTGGAAGGGTTAGATGCTGATCTTATAAAGTCTATATGGCAGCTGCCAAAAGAATCTGAGAAGCTTTCCGGAAAGGTGACAGTTGTCCTTGGACAGGTGCAGAGAATCAAGCAGTATGTATTTGAAACCTCGGGCTTAAATGAAATTCGTGGGGCTTCTGCACTGCTTGAGGGTCTGGTGAAAAAACTGGCCGAAGAAGTGAAATCTAAGATTGGGCCAGAGGTGTTGCTGCGGGCAGCTGGTTCTGTCATCAGTTTTTTGGCGCCAATTCCGATGCTTGAGGATAAAAAGGAAACATCTTGGGAAGAGAGGATTATTCACCTCTTTGCTGAGGCAACCGGAACCGCTTTTATTACTTCAGTTGCCGAAGAGGTAAACCTGAGCGAATTTATAGGAAACTACCAGGTGGTAATGAGAAATATCTATCAACAACTGGAAACGAAAAGAGAGAATGCTCTTCCTCCGCATCTAGAGGTGCTTCCCTTTGAGGAGAGGTGTTCACTTTGTGAAAAGCGGGCAGCCGAAGGTTTTTATGAATCTCCAGAAGGGGATTATCTACCTGTTTGTCGTGTTTGTCTCACTAAAAGGGAAGTGGGGAGAAAAGCTCGCTCCAGTTTGACAGATAAGATTTTGGAGTTGGTACCAGATAACCTCACCATCAAAAAAGAAAAACCAACCTACCCTCAGTCATTAATTGAGTTTACCCCTGAGGGCGCTCGATACAGGCGTGTAGCTGTTATTTACGGGGATGGTAACAATTTTGGTGCTATCAGCAACTATAAGTTGACTAGACTTCCTGAAAGTATTCAATGGACACGAAGGGTAAACCTTACTGCACAGGCTGCTACCGGGCTGGGGTTAATGGGAGCTCTGGCTGATTTTTTCACTGAAGAAAAAAGCACTGTAATTCCTTTTCAAATCCTTGCCCTAGGTGGAGAGGATATTTC
>DUSK01000157.1 GCA_012842275.1 Syntrophaceticus sp.
TAGGGGTAAAGTAATACCAATGTTTCGTTGCTTAAATGGCCTACGAAATGGAAATGGTGTTTTCTAAAATCCAAAAGTCTATGATGATCTCGAAAAATAATATCCTATAAAAAGTTGACACCGTCAAGATTAAAAGGAGTCTTGACATGAATAAAACATTTATGCTAGAATAGTTGGCAATATAGTAAATCTGTGAGATGTAAAAAAATATAGGATAAATCCATGAAGGGGAAGAGTAAGTGGTATCTGGTTTTCGCAGCGAGCCGGTGAGGGTGAAAGACCGGTAAAACAGAACACTGAAGGCCGCCCCGGAGATGCCTGCTGAACTTAAGTAAGCAAGGCCGGAATTTTCCGTTACAAAAACAAGAGTGGACCTGTTACAGGTAGGTCAACTAGGGTGGTACCGCGGATAAAACCCCCGTCCCTTGATTTATATTCAAGGACGGGGGTTTTTTATATGGTAACGAGGGGGGAGAAAGGTGACTAATCAATCAGTAGGTAGTTTTGTAGCTGAAATTGTGCAGAAAATGCCGCCTTCCGGAATCCGGAAATTCTTCGATCTAATCGAACGAACTGAAGGAGTAATATCCTTAGGAGTGGGAGAACCAGACTATATTACACCAGATGTGGTTAGAGAGGCCTGCCGTAATGCATTGGAAAGAGGCCGGACCAAATACACATCAAACAGTGGTGTGCCTGAATTGCGTGAAGAAATTGCCCAATATCTCCAGAGCAGGTTTGAAGTTCAATATTCACCAGAGCAAGTTATAATAACTGTAGGGGTCAGTGAGGCTGTTGACCTGGCTCTGCGTGCAATAACCAATCCTGGGGATGAAATATTGGTGGGGGAACCCTGTTATGTGTCATATGCACCTAGTGTGTCCCTGGCAGGTGGTATTCCTGTATTAGTACCAGCCAGGGCAGAGGAAAAATTCAGATTAAAAAAGAAGGATATTATATCTCATATCAGCAGCAAAACAAAAGCTATTCTACTTTCTTATCCGAATAATCCTACAGGTGCAATAATGGAGAGGGCCGATCTTGAAGAGATCGCTCAAATAGCTCGCAACTATGATCTGTTGGTTATTTCAGATGAGGTTTATGCTGAACTGACCTATGGAAAGAAACATGTGAGTATCAGCACACTTCCAGGAATGAAAGAGAGAACCATATTACTTAACGGTTTCTCCAAGGCTTTTGCCATGACCGGATGGCGTTTGGGCTATGCTGCTGGGCCAAAAGCAATCATTGACGCGATGCTAAAGATTCACCAGTACACTATGTTATGTGCTCCATCTTTAAGTCAGTTTGCAGCGATTACAGCCCTGAGAGAAGGTTTGCCTTTTATAGATGAGATGGTTAACGATTATGATAAGCGCCGCCGACTTATTGTCCAAGGATTGAGAGAATTGGGGTTGCCTTGTTTTGAACCGCAGGGCGCATTTTATGCTTTTCCCAGTATTAAAGGTACAGGAATGACATCTGAAGAGTTTTGTGAGAAACTCCTTTTTGAAGAAAAGGTAGCTGTGGTTCCAGGCAATGCCTTTGGCCCCAGCGGGGAGGGGTATATCAGATGCTGTTATGCTGCGGCTCAGCAGGATATTGAGGAGGCTTTGGAAAGAATGCGCCGTTTTCTTAAAAATCACCAGGAATCAAAAAAAACTGCTATACTATAAAATTGTTTAATGGAGAGTATTTCATATAATACTCTCTTTATTTTGCTTTTTTATCAGGGTTTTTGCTTCCTGATAACTTACAGCCAGCAGCCGCCTAATGAAAGGATGTTTTGCCCAGGGAATTATTTCACCTAGAGTGATGTAAACAGCGCATGCTATTTTGGCATATGGTGAGTACCAATTCCTATTGATATAATTTTGTAGTGTGACAAGGATTTGATGTTTAATAGATAGGTTAAAAAAATCTTCTATTTTTGCTTCATCCTCTGGTAAAAATTTATATCTCTGTAGTGAATCCCAAAGAGGCTCCAATTCATGGGCAGTAAAATATAGTCCTGAGAAATCTGAAAGTTCAGCTAACACATCCCCTTTGCGGAGTAAAACAGATATCTGTTCAATTACTTCTTGAGTGTTGATCTTTTCGAATTGATAATATTCGGGTTTGGGGCTGATCAGCTGTAGTGTATGAAACAGATGACTGCGCTCTTTTTGAGTTACCTGCAGGTCGTTGATGGCAAGAATAAGTATTTCTCTGCCCACAAACCGCACCTCCCGGCTGACCACACTTTTTAGATCAGTTATTGGACAGTTCAGGGTCAATGGAAGAAAAGTAGATATTTCGTTGTATAAGTGGCGGCACTGAGGTATGAGGAATGACCTTAAGCTGTAAATATCGGGCAGTAAAGGATGGTTTAAATAAACTTTAAAAAAAAGGGTTTCCAGTGTTTCTTTGCAAGATAGTTTAATAAATTTGTGAAATCGTGCCTGCATAAAAGGATATGACACTGATTCATTTTTCCAGGATTCGAGAAGTGCTGAAATGAATTGTTCAGTGTTGTTCATATTATACCTTCCTTCTTTTTTTCTCTATACTATCTTTTCCCAATAATAATAATTTTAATAATTATTATTTTAATCAATTTTAATCTTTATTTAGATCTTGAGCAGGTTTTTTAAGTTAGCTTGCCTAATATATTAGTGATTAACATTTTATTAAAAGGATGGTCAAGTTGGTAGACGGCAGCAAAATGCGCAGCAGATTGCATATTCCCGCATTATTTAGCAGGGATTTTTTTGCAGAAGGATTTACCGTGATCCCTAACCTGCTCATTAAATACAGTGGTAGACTTGGTTTAGATGGAACAGACCTCTTAGTTATAATCTCATTTTGTTATTTTCAACAGAAAGGACAGTATGAACTGGAAATTAGCGATTGTGCCAGGCTTATTAATGTTTCTGAAGAGCTAATTCACAGGTCAATTGAAAAACTGCGTGATTTGGGACTGTTAACCGATAAAGAGCATTCCCTTGAGACCATCGGTTTGTTTGAAAAATTAGCTGACCTCTGGGCAGAAGAAAAGATGCATCATACATTTAAGCAATCCCAGGAAATGACATCACTACAGATTAAAGCTGCAAATGAATTGCGTCTATCACCTATAGTTCAAATTATTCATTTATTTGAACGTGAATTTGGTAGAGCCCTGACAGCAATTGAAGTTGACCAGATCAAGCGCTGGTACTATCAGGACGGATATTCAGATACCTTGATCAAAGAAGCATTAAAGAGAGCTGTACTGCGCGGAATTTTAAATCTCAATTATATGGACAGGATCCTGTCTTCATGGGCTAAGATGAATATCAAAACAACCAGTGAGATCATTAAATATGAAGAAAAATTTTTAGATAAAAAGAAACACCATAAAGAAGCAGCAGATAGTCAGGATGAAAAATATAAAGATATTTATTTGACATAATAAGGGTGTGAAAATGAGGGATGTCACTGAAATTCTTAATAATTTAAGAAAAAACCTGATGGCTACAGAATCTGATTCAATGCAGCAAGAGCTTAAAGAGCCAGCTTGCAAGTTATGCCTTGACCGGGGAATTATATTGATAGATGGGGAACGGGCACGGGTTTGTAATTGTGTTAAGCAGAAACACCTGGAACAGCTTTATCAATATGCAAATATAACCCCGGAAATAAAAAATTGTACTTTTGAAGCTTTTCAGTTGGACTATTACCAGGGAGAACACAGGGAAAGGGCGGCCAGGGTCCTGGCGGGTACACGCCAGTTTGCCTATAATTACTTAACAAATCCGAACATTCCGGGTCTTTTACTGACAGGTGATGTGGGATCCGGAAAAACCTTTCTTGCAGGTGCGATTGCTAATTTTCTATTGAAACAGGGAATTCCGACCCTGTTTCTTGTAGTGCCTGATTTTTTGGATGAATTGAGGGCTACTTATCATAAAGGTGGTGAGGAAACTGAAATAAATGAGATTTCATTACTAAACGGGGCTCGCCAGGTCGAAGTTCTCATTCTGGATGATCTGGGTGCTCATAACTATACACCCTGGACCTGTAATAAATTATATTCCTTGCTGAATTACCGGTTGAATTATCACCTTCCGGTAATTATTACAACCAATCTGGATCTTATTGAGATCGAAAAGTTTTTAGGAAAAAGGACAACATCCAGAATACTTCAGATGTGTGATGTTTATAGGCTAACAGTACATAAGGATATCAGATACCAAAAATCTATAGAAAATAAAAACTATTGATCAAGGAGGCAAGATCCGTTGACCTTCTACATGATAGAAAAGCACAGTCCTGCTTACAAAGTTACCTGGGGTATTAAAGATATTATTCATATTGAAAAAACACCATACCAGACCCTTGCAATTATTGATACTTTTGAATTCGGGAGAGCGCTGGTACTGGACAATGCTCTTCAGACCACAGTAGATGATCAATTCTATTACCATGAGATGATCGCGCATGTTCCTTTATTCACCCACCCGGACCCCCGTCATGTTCTGATTATTGGGGGAGGGGGTGGAGGAACAGCGCTTGAGGTTTTAAAGCACAAAAGCGTTGAACAGATCGATTTGGTTGAGATCGATGAACAGGTGATCAAAGCCTGTATCAAATATCTCCCTGAACTCAGTCGTTCCTTTGCTGATCCCAGGGTGAACGTAATCATAGCAGATGGTGTTAAGTATGTTAGCGAGAATAATAATAAATATGATGTGATCATTATTGATTCTACCGATCCGGAACCAGATGGCCTTGCTTATAAATTATACAGCAGGGAGTTTTATCAGGATGTTTATAAATGTCTAAAAGATGATGGTCTTTTTGTTACCCATACCAATTCTCCCAGTTTTGCTTTTGGCAGGGAAGCCTTTAAAGAGATTTACCACCGAATAAATGCTTATTTTTCATTAACAAAAGCTTATATTGTTTGTGTTCCCAGCTATATCAGCGGTTATTGGAGTTTCACTATAGGGTCTAAACGCTATGACCCTCAGCGGGATTACCGCTCAGATGATACAATGGAGACTCAATTTTATACTTCAGAAATGCACAAAGCCTGCTTTGTTCTACCCCGTTTTGTTCATGAGTTAATAAGGGGTAACAAGGGATCTTAAATATAGTGAAGGAAACTGTACTGTAGCGGGAGAAAAAAGAAATAATCGATTTCAGGAGGATAATAAATATGAGCAAACTTGATGAGTTGGCTAGAGCTAGCATTTTCTCTATAAAACCTTATGTGCCTGGTAAACCTATTGAGGAAGTTGAACGGGAGTATGGTATCAGCGGGGCCATTAAGCTGGCCTCTAATGAGAATCCACTCGGTCCCTCAGCTTCAGTACTGGAGGCTGTAAGAGCAGCTGTGCCGCGTATTTACAATTATCCTGATGGGAATTGTTACTATTTAAAAAGAGAACTGGCACACTTTTATCATTTAGATGATAATAATTTCATTATCGGAAATGGTGCTGATGAAATTATAAAAATAATCGGTGAAGCTTTCCTGGATGCTGAGGATGAGGTGTTATATCCCTGGCCATCTTTTTCAGAATACATATTTGTAACTAATTTGATGGGGGCAAAACCTGTTCCTGTAGAATTAACTGCAGGCTTCAAGTATGATTTTAAAAGATTAAAGGAAAAGGTCAGCAGCAATACAAAGCTCGTTTTTATCTGCAATCCTAATAACCCTACAGGAACCTTTGCCAATAAAGAAGATTTACAGGAATTTATTGGTTCGCTACCAGCTGATGTCTTAGTTGTTGTTGATGAAGCATATGCTGAATATGTTACTGATCCCTCTTATTGCAGTGCGGTTGAGTTGCTCAATAGTAATAAAAATGTTATAGTTCTGCGTACTTTTTCCAAAATATATGGTCTAGCTGGTCTGCGTGTCGGCTATGGAATTGCTTCTCCTGAAATTATTTCTCTGCTGAACCGGGTCCGAGAGCCGTTCAATGTTAACCTATTGGCCCAGGAAGCAGCGGTTGCAGCTCTCAAAGATCAGGAACATGTACGCCAGAGTAAAGAGTTAGTTATTGAAGGGAAGAAATACTTATATAAAGAATTTGAGCGTCTGGGCTTAGATTATGTACCATCTGAAACCAATTTTATTTTTGTGGATCTAAAGATGGATTCGACTAAGGTCTTTAAAGCTCTGTTGAAAGAAGGGGTTATTGTCCGAACAGGGGATATCTTTGATTATCCGACATATATCAGGGTAACAGTGGGAACAATGGAACAGAATAAGCGTTTTATCTCCAGTTTGGAAAAGGTTTTGAATAGTATTGAATAAAGACGCTGAGGGGTGGTATGTTTATTGGAGGTAAAATGTGCGCTCTGTGGTAAAAAAGAAATAATAACAGAGGTTCATAAGGACTTCGAGCGCCTGACCAAAAAACCTAAAACTATTTATTTTTGTGAACAATGTAATGCCAAACTGCAATATGAAGCAGTGGAATATAATAAACCTAAAAAGCCAATATGATCAAAGGGTGTCGAAGTAGTTCAAAGTATGCTTATATATTTATTCAGAGATGAAAAATCTCTGAATTTTGTTTTTTTATTGTTTACGACTAATGACTAGTCGACATAATATCTCATGATATATGAAGGATTATTTATAGTTATTAGCGAACAAGACCTTCCAGAATATGTTAAGAGGGGGTTTTGTTTGTGGCTAAGGTGAAAACTGAGCGTAAAATTGTAAATTCATTAAATAATGGTTTTTTACGAGAAAGAGATAATGAGGATATTTATTGGGATTTGGGTGATGAGGACAGTGTGGAGGATGAGCAGATCAGCAGGACCATCAAAGAGCGGCTCCATCATTTAGAAACTGAACTTGCAGAAAGAAATAGGGTGATCAATACACTTCGCAAACAGAGTGAAGAGTATATGAAATCATTAGAAGAAAAGGAAAAAAAGCTGCACGAACTACAGATTATAATCAAAACAATGGAAGCTAACCTGCATCAGCTGGAAGGGGAAAGAAGGCAGTACCTGGAAAAGATCGAGGAATATGGCAAGGAAATTGCTAGCCTTCAGGATAAATACTCACAGGCTGAAGAAGATATTAAGAATTTAACCAGTCAGTTAAAGGCCCGCACCCAGGAAAGTATAATATTGAGTAAAGAAAACAGAGATCTCCAAAGATCAAATAAGCAAATGCAGGAGAGCATACTTCTTTTAGAAGATAAGGTCAGAGAGTTAAACAGGGAATTAAATCAACTTGAGCCAGCTAAAATTGAAATGGAAAAGAAGTTTAATCGGGCGCTGGAAAGCCTGAGGAAAGAGGTTAAGGCAAAACACCAGGAGATATTGCGGCTCGGTAGGGAACTGGAGGAGGTAAAAAAGAGGAATCAGGAGTACCAACAGATCAATGAAAATTTAGAGATGGAATTGGATATGCTGAATACAACAAATATATCTCTCCAGAAAAAAATCGAAAAGATAACACTTCAAAACAGCATATTAGAGAAGAAACTGCAGAATAAACTGGTGAAGATAGCACTGGCCATAAGTGCACTTTTTGGGTGGAACCCTGAGCGAAGGGCTCAGCGTAGGACGAAAAGCGAAAGCTTTTAATAAAAAAAATGGTGCGCCCGGCAGGAATCGAACCTGCGCACCTGGCTCCGGAGGCCAGCGCTCTATCCTCTGAGCTACGGGCGCATTACTGTTATAATTTTACCCGCAGTACAGAAAGTTGTCAACCAACGCCCCACCCTTATCCCTCTTGTTAGGGTTTTGTAGTATTTGTTATAATAAAAGAACAAGGGGGGCTAAAGATGGAAACTGTATTTAAAAATAAAACCTACCTGAATAGGGATGTTACCCTGGATGTTGCAAAGAAAGAGTTTTCTAATCTGGATCCGAAAACCATGGCTTTCCGTGCAGGAGTCAAATATGCGGAGAATGAGAATGAGATCATTGTTCCTTTTTTAAACGAAGAGTACAGGGTGCGTTTTCCCTCTGGTGAAGTTTACCATGAATCTAAGGATGTTCCACTGGACTATCAAATATTAATTCTGCATTATTTGAGTTCAGCTGAGGGTGTTCCTTTAAAACATCAGTGGATTTCCTTTAAAGAACTACCTTCAGGTCAGATATACATCAATCCCTTTTATAATAGGGCTGTTCGACCATTGGTCAAATTTTTTGGACAAAAACCAGAGGCCCTGATTAAAGCAGGTATGGTTTTAGGAGGCAAAGAGATGGACATGGGTGATGCCTCAATACAGATACCTGTGTTCCCTATGGTTAAAGTTGCGTATATCATCTGGGAGGGAGATGATGAGTTTCCGGCATCGGGAAATGTTCTTTTTGATGCCTCAGCACCAAACTATCTTCCTACAGAAGATTACGCTGTCCTGGGCGGTATGATTGTTTTTGAGCTTAAAAAAATCGCTGACCAACACGATTAATGGTCAGCTTTTTATTTTTAAAAAAAGGTCACCTTGCTATTGATGACTGAATATAATGAAATAAACTTTTTTCGCGAGGTGATACTCTTGAAGGTTTATTATATCAGGCTGCCTAAATTTTTGCGGGACATCCTTAGAAGATTCATCAAGTAGGGAAAAGCGGCCTATGTTGGCTGCTTTTTTGGATTAAGTATAAGCCAAGCCGCAGACGCCACCAGCGGCGGATACCAGGATGGTGAAAAAACCTTTAATAATTACTGCAGAAGCAGTCAGGGAATTCGGTGAGATCAAGAGTAACATTAGAATGAAAATGATGTAATAGCACAAACCAACCTCTGCTCCGTATACGAGACCTTTACCCCCTGCCCTTTTCGATGCAAGAAAACCACCCCAAAAGCCACCAATCAGATAACAAAATGTTCCAATAGGTTTGAGATAAAGTTCAGAGATGGTTGTCAAATAAAAAAATAGTGATAGCAATATAATGCAGAGGATCCCGAAGATAAGGGCTGCTCCTGTGCCGTAAACAACAGGATTTTCAGTAAGGCGAATAATAGGATTTTTATTGCTATCCATTTTTTCACCTCCTTGTACTTCAGAATCAATATAAGATATTAGGAATTCAGTTCCAATATGACCAAGAAAATAAGATCTACATAAAGGAAAACTGAAATAAGAATTGAATATTATTAACGGTGAGAAAGTATGAAGAAAAACAGTAAGGTCTTGATAGTTGATGATGATCCTCTTGTGTCAAAAATGATTAAAGATATTTTAGAAACTGCCGGTTTTGAAGTGACCGTATTGAATGACCCCAGGTTGGCTGTATCTGTCGCTCAGGAGTTATGTCCTGACATTATTCTAGTGGACAGAGTTATGCCTTACCTAGATGGATGTGATTTATGCAGGGAATTGAGCCGCAATCATTTCACATCTCATATCCCTATACTGATGCTTACTTCTAGGGCTGATACAGTAGATAGAATTACTGGGTTAGAGGCTGGGGCTGACGATTATTTATGTAAGCCTTTTGATGAATTGGAGCTTATTGCCCGCCTCCGCGCTCTGATTCGTCGCGTTCAGCAGGAAAGGTATATTAACCCTTTGACAGGCTTAAATGGAAATCCCTCTGTGGAAAGAGAAATTAAACAACGGATTTTTTTTAATGAAAAATTCGCAGTTCTTTATATTGATATTGATAATTTTAAGGCATATAATGATACATACGGTTTTCTACAGGGTGACGAGGTAATAAAGTTTTTAGCAGAGATTATAGTTAAAGTGGTACGACAGTATGGTACTCCTAATGATTTTTTAGGGCACATCGGTGGTGACGATTTTATTGTTGTCACAGTTCCTGATAAGGTTGATATTCTAGCAACAAAGATCATTGCTCTATTTGATAGCGGTATAAAAAAGTTTTACAGTGAAGAAGACTGGAAAAAAGGTTATGTTGTAACATTGGACCGGAAAGGCAGAGAACAAATATTTCCCATTATAAGTATATCTGTAGCTGTTGTTTCCAACGAAAACCGCAAAATTGACAATCACTGGATAGTTGCTGAGATAGCAGCTGAGTTAAAACAGTATGCTAAAACCTTTCCAGGTAGTATATTTGTTAAAGACCGACGCAGAAAAGATTAGAAGGTGACAGATATGCAGGAGAAATTTGACTCATATTGCGAGTTACTTCAGGAAAAAAGCTATAAAATTACTCCCCAGAGACAGATAATTTTAAAGGTGCTGCTGGACAATATTGAAGAACATCTGACTGCTGAGGAGATTCATACCATAACGAAACAAAAAGATCCTGAGATCGGCTTAGCAACAATCTATCGCACTTTGGAAATACTTGCTGAGCTGAATATTCTGCATAAAATTGACTTTGGTGATGGCTGCATCAGATATGAATTTACAGATCAAGAATCGCATAATCACCACCACTTGATCTGTATCAAATGCGGTAAAGTAATAGAAGTTAATGATGATTTTTTAGAAACGTTAGAAAATTGGATTGAAAAGCAAACAGGATTTAATATCATCAATCACCAGTTAAAGTTTTTCGGCTATTGTAAAGAATGCAAATAATAAAGGAATAATAACAAAAAAGGAACCTCGCAGCTATGCGAGGTTTTTTATTTAGGCAAATGGCAACAATGATTTTGCTGTTGACGAAAATGGGCAGAATAACATGGAAAAATTTAGCAGGTGCTAGCTGTTCAGATGTAGAATATTTTTTTTATTCTACAGGGGGGTGTAATTAATCATGATGAAAATGTTGGATCATATTTTTCAAATTGTCCGCAGTATTTTAAAGAGAAAACCTATCAGCAACTATCAGGGGCTCTATTATTTACAGACCGCTAACTTAAAAACTTCGGATTTTGTTGTGTTAGATGATTATCAAAAAAATGAATTAGAAACAGCGGATGATTGGTATCTCAAAGGTAGGGAATTAATGAAAAAATCCCGTTATCAAGAGGCCAGTCTATTTTTTGATCAAGTGTTGGAGCAAAAAAACAAGCATTTAGGGGCACTAGCGGGGAAGGGGTATTGTTTGTTTAAAATGGGCCGCTATAGAAATGCTCTGGCTTACTTTTCTGAGGCATTAGCCTACCGTCCTAAAGATACTAAACTGCTTAATAATATCGGGGTATGCCACTGCAAGCTGCAGGAACATAAAAAAGCTCTCCAGTATTTCGAAAAAGCGCTTCGCTATGATCCTAGGTCAGCTGTGCTCTGGAACAATAAGGGATACTGCCTGGCCTCTTTGCAGTGTTATGACGGTGCCTGTGCCGCATACCAGAAAGCTTTAGATGTTAGTGAGAGCGAAGATGCTCACCTTCTTGGTAATGCCGCTTCTGTCCTGCTGAAAGCGGGTAAATACAGGGATGCAATGTATTATTTTGATAGAGCGCTGCAGCTAACACCACAGGATCCCCTGCTGCTAAACAATGTGGCGGTCTATCTATCGGTTCAGGGTAACTATGACAGTGCTGTAAAATGCTGCTCCCAGGCTTTAGCTGTTGAACCTGAGAATCCTACTTTTTTATGTAATAAAGGTATGGTGCTCATAGAGATGGGAAAATACGATGAAGCTGATTTATATTTCCGGAAGACCCTTGATAGGGATCGGAAAAATGCTGCTGCTTGGATGGGCTTAGCGGTGATTTATTTAAGCAAAGGAGCCAATACCAAGGCACTGGACTGTTTTAATAGATCTCTGGGATTAGAATGAATCAGATTGATAAAAATCATTCATTTTGCAGGATATCCTCAATTATTAGCGAATAACTTTATGGAGTAAATATTTTTCTTAAAATCTTGGCTAGAAACAAGAGAAACATTAACGCAATCTGGGGGGGCAAAATAATTAATATGGATAAAGAAAAGATATTGCAAGGGGTTCGTTTACTCCTGGAGGGAATAGGGGAGGATCTCCAAAGGGAGGGATTGCAAGGAACACCTGAGCGGGTTGCCCGTATGTGTGAAGAGATTTTTTGTGGTATAGGTGTTGATCCGAAAAAAGAACTCAGTGTTTGTTTTTCTGAAAACCATAATGAGATGATCCTGGTAAAGGATATACCTATGTATTCAATTTGTGAACATCATTTGCTGCCATTCTATGGAAAAGCACATGTTGCTTATATTCCAAGGGCGGGGAAACTAACAGGTCTCAGCAAGCTTGCCCGGGTGGTAGAGATTCTTTCGAAGAGGCCGCAGTTGCAGGAAAGGTTGACATCTCAGATAGCTGATACTATAATGGAAGCTCTTAACCCAATGGGTGTTATTGTTGTTATAGAAGCAGAGCATATGTGCATGACCATGCGGGGAATAAAGAAAGCGGGGGCCAAAACTTTAACATCTGCGGTGCGTGGTTTATTTATAAGCAATGAGGCCACAAGGGCTGAGGCATTTTCCTTGATTAAAGCATCTTAAATATTGCTTTTTTATAAATCAGAGTCATGTTTAGAAGAAAAGCGCCATTTTTGGTGCTTTTTATATAGGCGGTCTTGATTGCTTTAAGTGGAGTTAAGTTGTAGACTATTAAGTGTGGGATTTGATTGGGTTGGACCACAAGCACCTATCTGATGATGAAATAAAATAATTTTGTTGAACAATAAATGAAAAAAATAAAAGGTCAGGGAGTTGTCAATGAAAATACTGCTTACGAATGATGATAGTATTCGGGCTGAAGGTCTTGCCGCTCTTTGGTCTGCGTTAAAAGATATTGCAGATGTTATGGTAGTTGCACCAGATAGGGAGCGCAGTGCTACAG
This sequence comes from Syntrophaceticus sp., assembly GCA_012842275.1. Lineage (GTDB taxonomy): Bacteria > Bacillota > DSM-12270 > Thermacetogeniales > Thermacetogeniaceae > DTU068. Next base: position 12,700 of record DUSK01000157.1, read on the forward strand.
GGCACGGGATTACCATGGATGTGCCTCTGCGGGCGGAGAAAACCTCTCTTTTTGATGGTCAGGGATGGATGGTCAACGGGACCCCGGCGGATTGTGTTAAATTAGCTGTCAATTGTTTGCTCAAAGAAAAACCGGATCTTGTTATTGCAGGTATTAATCGGGGTCCAAATCTAGGAATCGATGTTTTTTACTCTGGTACAGTATCAGGAGCTATGGAAGGTACCATTCTCGGTTTTCCTTCTATTGCTGTTTCAGTTGCTAGTTTCCAGAACCCGAGATACGACTTTGCAGCTGAATTTATAAAAAAGATTGCGCCCAAAGTTCTGGAACACCACAATTTGAAGGATATATTATTGAATATCAATGTGCCATCCCTACCCCCTGAAAAGATACGTGGGGTGAAGATAACCAGATTAGGCAATCGCAAGTATATTAATTCTTTCGATACCAGGGTGGATCCCTGGGGCAGAGTTTACTATTGGCTGGGTGGAGATGTTGTTGATGAGGATGATACAGCAGGACATGATACTGATGTTGCTACGATCAAGGAAAACAAGGTTTCCATTACACCAATACAAATAGACTTGACCAATTACAAAGCGATGAAAAGCTTAAACGATGTTTTGAATGACCTGGTCTAGGACAGTACAAAAACTGTTATAGCTTAAAGGGAGTGGAGCATGTTTTTTGTTCGTTTAATTATATTGACAGGAATCTTTTTTCTTATTTTGAACTATTCTCAGCTGCGCAGCGGCAAATTCAGATTTCAGCCCGGGTCTTTAATACTGCCGTTTTCCTTAAGTTTTGCTTTAGTCATAGTGGATACTTTTTTAAGAGCAGCTTTTTTTTATGCTCTGATTATCTTTATTGTTGTCGCGTTATTATGCTATTTTTTGCTACGCAGTTGGAAAAAAGGGTAGCAAATAGAGGAGGGGTATCATCGATATACAGCTGGAAGAACTGCGAAACGGTTTTAAGCAAAGGTCTTACTTTATAAATGAAGAAGGTCTAACAACGATTTATTTGGCTCTTAAGCTGGAAAAACCTCTTTTGATCAGCGGCCCTACAGGTGTGGGGAAAACAGAGTTGGCCAAGGCCTTGAGCGCTATCCTCAATGCCAGATTGATACGATTGCAGTGTTATGAAGCACTTGATGAAAGCAAAGCCCTTTATGATTGGAATATTCAGCGCCAACTCGTTAAAATACACATTTCCCATCAACAGGGAGGTTCTCAAGAACAGGAAGAGGATCTTTTTTCTTTACCATATATACTTCAGCGTCCTCTGCTTGAGGCTATAACACAAAAAGAGCAGGTTTTACTGTTGATTGATGAGATTGACCGCGCAGACCCGGATTTTGAGTCCCTTCTGCTTGAACTGCTTTCTGATTTCCAAGTATCGATACCTGAAATTGGTACGATCAAAGCAATTTGCAAGCCGGTAGTTGTGATCACAAACAGCGGAGAGCGTGAGCTTACTGAGGCTCTCCGGCGCAGATGTGTTTTTTTATATCTTGATTATCCCACTATTGATGAAGAAGCAGCAATAATCCAGGCAAGAGCATCTGATGAACTTGAAACCCTGAATGAGAATATTGCTCTTGCTGTTGCCACTGTTCGGGATCGGGGAGCTCAGTTGGGGTTTGCATCACCTCAGCTTGTTGATTGGGCAAGGACCATTCTAATGCTCAATGCCGGGCGTTATCAGAAGGATTATGTAGACAAACTTTTAGCAGATCTCGAACAGTATAAGGAAAACTGTAGTTCTCTTGAATCTTATACGGGGTAGAGTCAATTTGCCTTTCTAATTTGGCAGGAAAAGCGAGTAATAAGGGTGAAGTAATAGGATAATCAGATATTATGAAGGGAGGCGAAGCTTTGGAGTTATTAGCTGGGGAACTTGAGCAGATACAAGCAGAAACTGCTGAAATTCTACAACAACACGGCACCGGGCGACAGGAACTGATTCCTATCATCCAGGAAATCCAAGAAAGGTTGGGCTATTTACCGAAACCGGCCATGGAACAGGTGGCTAGAGCCCTTGACATACCTGAGGTGGACGTCTACAGTGTCGCTACCTTTTATAATCAGTTTCGTTTGAATCCACCTGGCAAACATCAAATCAAGGTATGTATGGGCACTGCCTGTCATATGATGGGCGGTCACATTGTTATGGATTCTTTTGAACGCAGGTTGGAGATCAAAGAGGGAGAAACCACTCCTGACCGGGAATTCAGCCTGGAGCGCGTTGCCTGTGTAGGCTGCTGTGCTCTTGCTCCTGTTGTTGTGGTTGATGAAAAGGTGGAGGCTAAGGTTTCACCGATACGTGTTGACGGTATCCTGCTGACATTTGAAATAGAGAAAAAAGAGCAGGAAAAGGAACAGCAGGAGGGAGGGGCAGAGGAGTGAGTATTTCAGATAAGTATCATGCAATTAGGTTTGCTGCTGTAGAAAAGATAGAGAAAATAAAGGAAAAACCGCATGTTCTTGTAGGAACAGCTACTTGTGGGAGGGCAGCAGGGGCCTTAACTATTCTTGATGTTTTTCGGGAGGAAGCTGATAAACATCAGTTAGATGTAATTATTGATGAAGTAGGCTGCATGGGTTACTGTTATGCAGAACCCCTGGTCGTTATTGCCAAACCCGGTTTTCCGGCTCTCTGTTATGGGCCAGTAGATGAAGGCACTGCCCGTAGGCTTGTTGCTGATTTTCTCGTGAATGATGACCCCTGTTATGATTTTGCAATTGCTGCACTGGAACCCAATGATGAGTTCCCTACTTTTGAGGATTTTCCTAGGGGGGTCATTGAGAAAAAGATCATCCTGGCAGACTGTGGTTTGATCGATCCTGATGACATAGATCACTATCTTGCCCGGGATGGATATGCCGCCCTGGCTAAGGTTTTAGAGATGGAGCCCTATGCTGTTATCGAAGAGATTAAGTCTGCCAAACTGCGGGGTAGAGGTGGAGCCGGTTTTCCTACAGGTGTTAAATGGGAAAGATGTTTTCAAGCAGAAGGGTCCCCTAAATATGTTATCTGTAATGCTGATGAGGGTGACCCCGGTGCTTTTATGGACCGGGCTATTTTAGAGTCAAACCCTCACCAGTTGATTGAGGGCTTGATTATAGCTGCTTATGCCATTCAGGCTTCAACTGGGTATATTTATGTGCGTGCTGAATACCCTCTAGCAGTTGCTCGTTTGCGCAATGCCATAAGCCAAGCCCGTGAAAAAGGGCTGCTCGGCGATAATATTCTTGGCAGTGATTTCAGCTTTGATGTGATCATCTTTCAGGGATCTGGTGCCTTTGTGTGTGGGGAAGAAACCGCTTTAATTAAATCTATTGAGGGTAAACCAGGGGTGCCTGATCACAGACCTCCTTATCCTGCAACCTGCGGGTTATACGGTAAACCTACTGTGATCAACAATGTGAAAACACTTTCCTATGTGCCTCATATATTGCGCAAAGGTGCAGACTGGTTCAGAAGCATAGGCACAGAAAACAGTCCGGGGACTGCTGTTTTTGCTCTGGCAGGAAAGGTTGTTGGTACTGGTTTGGTGGAAGTTCCCATGGGGACTACCATCAGAGAGTTGGTTTATGATGTGGGAAGCGGAATTAAAGATGACAAGATGTTCAAGGCAGTACAGATCGGCGGACCTTCTGGGGGATGTCTCCCGGAATCATCCCTTGATCTGCCTATCGATTTCGATTCTCTTCAAGAGGCAGGGGCAATGATGGGGTCAGGAGGGCTGGTGGTCCTTGATGAAGATGACTGTATGGTGGAGATCGCCCGCTTTTTCCTTGATTTTACCCAAAAAGAGTCTTGCGGAAAATGCACCTTCTGCCGCTTGGGAACTAAACAGATGCTGGATATCTTAACTGATATTACACAGGGTAAGGGCAGTTTAGAGGACTTGAATATACTCCAGGATCTGGCCGAGGATATCAAAATGGGATCGCTGTGCAGCCTGGGTAAAACAGCGCCAAACCCTGTGCTGACAACTCTTAAATATTTCAGGGATGAATATGAGGCACATATCAATGAGGGGCGCTGTCCGGCATTGATGTGTAAGGATCTGATTACTTATATAATCATCCCTGAGAAGTGCAGTAAGCTGTGTGATGTCTGCATCGGCAGCTGTCCTACTGAAGCTATCTATACAAGGCCGGATATGCTCAAAGCCATTCATCTGGATAAATGTGTTAAGTGCAACAACTGTATGGTAGCCTGTCCGCCTCAGTACAAAGCGGTCATCAAAGTGTCGCCTCCTATTGTTGAAGAAAAGGAAGAAACGGTGGAAGGGGGCAAGGAAGATGAGTAAAGTAAATATCACAATAGATGGGCAGCAGTACCAGGTGCCTGCAGGAGAAAAACTGCTTTGGGCAGCGCTAGATTGTGGTGTTTATATCCCTCATCTGTGCGCCAACAAGGATAAAGAGCGGCCAGATGCCAGCTGCAGGCTATGTTTTGTAGAGATAGAAGGATTCGATGCCCCGGTGACCTCCTGTACACAGGAGGTGTTTGAGGGAATGGTGGTAAAAACCCGCACGGCTCGAGTGGACCGGCTGGTGCAAACAGCTTTTGAACTGCTGTTATCCAACCATAAGCTGCGCTGTGGTAAATGCCCCCAAAACCGTCAGTGTGAGCTGCAGAAGATATCCAGGGAGCGAAAATTGAAATTAAAACTGACCAGGCTGCGGCCGCTGCTAACTGAGGAAAAAGCGGTAGATGATTCAACAGATGTATTTATTTATGATCCGAACAGGTGTGTGCTTTGCGGACAGTGTATTTGGGTGGATCATAAAGTGGTGGAAGTAGGGGCTATTGGGTTCATTAATCGCGGATTTAAACGTAAAATGGGCACATTTGGTGATGTCCCCTTAGCAGAATCCCGCTGTACACAGTGTGGTGAGTGTGTTAAGGTGTGTCCTGTAGGAGCACTGGTATTTAAGGAAAAAACAGAATAAAAGCCGGGGATTTATCCCCGGCAGGGTGCACCTGGTTTTAATAGCGAAACTGGTTACCTGTCTGGAGACTACGTTCGGCTCTTTCAATGGCGAGTTTTACCAGGTTACCGCAATCACGGGAGGGTACACTTCCCCAACCCTCTGATTGCACCAGATCTAAAACTCCCATTTCCTTAGCCAGTTCGTACTTCAGCGCTTCAGACATTAACCCTCTGTTTCGACGTGCCATAAAAAACCTCCTTTGTGCACCCATTATTATTGTTCAATAGCTGATGTATGATTATACATCTAATTTATGCTTTAAACTGTTGTTTTTGACTTGAAAGGCAAACTATAATATAATGATTCAGTAAAATATTCATTAAATCAATAATCATGTACACTTTTCTGGTTTTTTCATAACCTAGAGGAGGGAAAGGCAGCTTTGAAAGTATATGACTCTTCCCGCATACGAAATATTGCTGTAATTGGGCACGGTGGTGCGGGTAAAACATCTTTAGTTGAAGCAATGCTTTTTAATGCTGGACATACCAGCAGATTGGGCAAAGTAGATGACGGCACAGCGACCACAGATTTTTTTCCGGAGGAAATAAAACGCAAGATTTCTGTCAGCACCGCACTGGCACCCTGTGAGTGGAGGGATTGCAAGATCAATGTTTTAGACACACCAGGTTATGCGGACTTTTTTGGTGAAGTCAAGGGTGCTGTACGGGTAGTGGACAGTGTACTGGTAACTGTTTGCGCTGTTTCAGGTGTTGAAGTGCAGACCGAAATTGGCTGGAAAGAAACTGAACAAAAGAGTATTCCCAAAATAGTTTTTATTAACAAGATGGATAGGGAAAATGCCAATTTCGATCGTGTTGTACAGCAGTTGAAGGATTTTTCTAAAAAGAATATCATCCCTCTAACACTTCCTATCGGAAGTGAAGCAGATTTCAAAGGTGTTGTAGACATTTTAAAGATGAAGGCCTGTATATATAACTCCAAAGATGGCAGTTATCAAGAGCAGGAGATCCCATCTGATTTAATCAGTGCTGCGGAATCAGCTCGAGATGCTGTTGTTGAGGCGGCTGCTGAAGGTGATGATGAACTTTTAATGAAATATCTGGATGGGGAAGCTCTTTCTGATGAAGAAGTTAGTATCGGGCTGAAAAAGGCATTTAAAGCTGACAGTTTTGTTCCGGTTCTGTGCGGTACAGCACTGAACAATATGGGAGTTAGACACCTGCTTGATTTCATAGTGGATGTGGTTCCCTCTCCTGCAGATAAAGCTGAAGAGAAACTAAATGAAGGAACTTTGTCTGCACTAGTTTTTAAAACACTGGCTGATCCCTATGTGGGCAGGCTGAATTTCTTCCGGGTTTACGGAGGAGAAATCAGAAGCGACAGTGTTGTCTATAACGCCAATAAAGAAAAAGAGGAAAAGATCGGACAGGTCTTCACTATGCGTGGGAAGCATCAGGAGTCCCTTTCCGAAGTTAAGGCCGGTGACATAGCTGTTGTAGCCAAATTACAGGTAACAGAAACCGGTGATACACTCTGCAAAAAGGATAACCCTGTAATACTCGAAGGGATAGATTTCCCAGAACCCATGCTCTCTATCGCTATTGAACCCAAGAGCAAGGGTGATGAGGACAAACTGAGTGGTGCCATAGGAAAGCTGACTGAGGCTGATCCCACACTGCGTATTGAAAAGAATACAGAAACAAAAGAGACTATTCTGACCGGAACAGGAGAAACCCATTTAGATATTGTTCTGGAAAGGCTTCAGCAAAAGTTTGGAGTGGAGGTCACCTCCAGAAAACCGAAAATACCTTACAGGGAAGCTATTAGAGGAACAGTGCAGCAGGAAGGCAAATATAAAAAACAGACCGGTGGACGCGGTCAGTACGGCCATGTGTGGATCACCTTTGAACCCACTACTGAGGCAGATTTTATCTTTGAAGAAAAGATTTTTGGTGGCGCAGTTCCCAAGCAATACTTCCCAGCTGTGGAAAAAGGCCTCAGAGAAGCGATCACAGAAGGAGTGTTAGCAGGGTATCCGGTTATTGGAGTTAAAGCCACTCTTTATGATGGTTCATACCACCCGGTAGATTCTTCGGAAATGGCCTTCAAGATTGCAGCTTCTATGGCCTTCAAAAAGGGTATGGAGAAGGCTGATCCCGTTCTGCTGGAGCCGATTATGAATGTGGAGATCACTGTACCTGAGCAGTTTATGGGTGACATTATGGGTGATCTCAATGGGAAACGCGGCAGGATTATGGGGATGGAACCGCAGGCAGATGGCATGCAGTTAATCAAAGCCCAAGTCCCCCTTGCCGAAATGCAGGATTATCCCATTGTTTTAAAGTCAATCACCCAGGGACGCGGCTCCTTTAAGATGGAATTCTTCAGTTACGAAGAGGTTCCAGCAAAACTTGCAGAAGAGATTATCGAAAAACACAGGGCCGAAAAGGAAGAATAAAATGAAGAAAAAAATCCATTTAAGGGCTGTCTCATAAGAGACAGCTTTTTTATTTCTCCGTTTCGGTGCTAGGCTTGCTTAGTTTGCAACGAATCCGACAACAAAATACCTAAACAGGAAGGTATTATTGGTTTATTGTTGAATAATACCATAATAGATTTTATTTCCATTTCTCATCCCTTACCAATCTTACCAAAAATGGGGGGAACGGGTATCAATAAAAAGATCTTGTTGTGGGATAAAAAAAAGATTTTGCTGCTGATACTGGCTGTGCCCTTTTTACTGATCGGTACTTTCTTATTGATGAAACAGCCGGTTATCAGCAGTGCAATGGATGGACCAGGTTTCTGCGGACGCTGCCATGTGATGCAACCCTATATTGAAACTTATTTAGCGTCATCTCACCGGGAGGCGGCAACCTGCGGTTCCTGTCATGTACCATATGATTTCTTGCGAGGAGGAATTTATAAATCTTATACAGGTACCAAGGACCTGTTGGCGGTGTTGACCGGTAGAGATGAACATATCCGAATATCAGAACTGGGTAAGGGTGTGGTGCAGGAGAATTGTTTGCGCTGTCATAATACCCTGATGAGAGAAATAGGTGATACTATGGAAAAATGCGGTAGTTACTGTTTTGACTGCCATCGGGGTGTTCCTCATTTGAAATAAACAGGGGGAGGTACTATGAGGGATAAAAAAACACTATTGATTATTACAGTTGCTGTCATTGTTTTTTTAATTGCTGTGGGATCTGTTGTCTTTTATTATCACAATAAGGAAGTGGCTGAGGAGCCCATTCTTCCTGCAATTGCCGCTGATGAAGCGGACCCTGCTGTCTGGGGGAAACACTACCCGCGCCATTATGACAGTTACCTAAAAAACCTGATTGTCGATACAGAAGAAGATTACAGTAAATACGGCAAATATGGTGGTGCATTTGAGAAAGTATCCCACCTGGATAAGTATCCATATATGAAAACCCTTTTTGCTGGATATGGTTTCTCTGTAGAATACAATGAGGACCGGGGGCACCTGTATTCAGTGGAGGATGTGCGAAACATTACCCCGGTCAGACAAAAAGCAGGGGCGGTGTGTAACACCTGTAAATCAGCCCAGATCCCATCTTTGATAGAAAAGTATGGAGAGGACTATTACTTAATGGGATTTGAAGAAATAAATGAACAATTAACACACCCCATCGCCTGTCTGGACTGTCATGACCCCAAAACCATGGAACTGAGAATCTCCCGTCCGGCCTTACTGGAGGCTTTAAAGTCTATAGGGAAAGACCCGGACAAAGCAACAAGGCAGGAGATGCGCTCCTTAGTCTGTGCTCAGTGCCATGTGGAATATTACATGCAGCCTGAAACAAAAAAACTGACCTTCCCCTGGGCTAAGGGGCTGAAACCGGATGAAATGCTTGAGTATTACGACAATCTGAATTTCAGCGATTGGCTTCACCCCGATAGCGGAACTTCACTGATCAAAGCCCAGCATCCGGATTATGAATTATTTGTGGGTAGTACACATTATGCAGCAGGTGTGAGCTGCGCTGATTGTCATATGCCATATATAAAAGAAGGGAATGTTAAGATTACATCCCACTGGTGGACCAGTCCTCTTAAACACATGGAACAAAGCTGTTTGGTCTGCCACAGAGAAAGTGCTGAAAAATTAAAGGAACGAGTTTTTTATACTCAGGACCGGACTTATGAAATGAAGAACCTGGCCGGAAAAACAATAGAAAAAGCAATTCAAGAAATAGCAAAAAGTGCAAAAACGCCTGGGGTAGATGGTGAAATCCTTGATCAGGCCAGAACACTTCACCGGCAGGCCCAGTGGTACTGGGACTGGATGGCTGCTGAAAACTCCATGGGCTTTCATAACCCACAGGAAAGCTTGTATATTCTTGGTAAAGCTATTGACTGCGCTCACAAAGCTATAGAAAAAGCAAAAGAGGCGAGAACCGCGGTGAGGTAAAAAATGACAGATAAAAAGGGAGAAACAAATTGCAGTACTGGTTTGGGTAGGGCCTCTTTTTTATGGAGACTATTAACTTCCGTTAGGATCGCCCTCCTGCTTTTTAGCATTCTCGCTGTAGCTTGTTTGCCGGGGATCTTCATCCCTCAAGGGGAAGATCCCTCTTTTTATTATCACAATTACGGCGCTCTGATAGGCTCTTTGATCACTGCACTTGATTTTGATAAGGTTTTTAATTCTACATGGTTTTTTGTGTTGTGTTTGCTCCTTTTTATTAACCTGTTGGCCTGTACCATCAGGAGATGGCAGAACTATTATTGCTGTATTATCAAAAAACCTTCAATTTTCACTGGACTGCATTTTCTGGGTTCTCCTTTTATTCATACTGGCCTTTTACTTGTGTTATTGGGTGCTTTTATCGGAGCGTTTTATAGCCATGGACATTACTGTGAAATAGCTGTACTCGGGTCTCAAGGGATCACAATTGGGAAGCAGCGCTATGAATTGCAAGCGGTGGGCTTTAACATAGAGTATCACTCTGATGGTTCTCCCAGCCAGTATTTTACCAAATTGAAGCTGATCAAGGATGGCAATTGTTTATATGAAAAAACAATATCTGTTAATAACCCTCTTTCTTATCAAGGACTTAAAGTTTATCAGTTCAACTACGGATGGCTGATGGATCTCTCTTTAGAGAAGGATGGACAATCCCGTAACTTTCAAGTCAAAGAGGGGGATCAGCTTGCTTTAAATGAAGACGGCAGTGAAATCCTACAACTGAGGTTTTATCCGGACTGGGCAAGGGATGCAAAAGGGCGTCCCATTTCCCGTACACCACAACCAAAAAACCCACAGTTGGTATTTCTACGCACTTCAAGCGGATTACCGGTTGATATAGGTATGCTAAAGCCCCAGGAAACAGCGGAGTTGGGTGATGGATTAAAGATTACTTTTTCGGGCTACAGGAACTATACAGGACTTCATGTTAAAAAAGATCCCGGAGTTCCGATAGTTTTCACTGGCTTTGCATTTATTGGCTGTGGTATACCACTGCATTACCTAGTTTCCAGCAAGAGGAGAAGGAAAGGTGAGTGACCTTTGGAGGAGAATCTTGTTTTAATAACTTTCAGTTTTTATTTAATTGCTGCTCTAATTTGTCTTATAGTATTATGGCGCAAACAACACACCCTGGAAAAGATAGGTATCATCTGTACTATAATCGCTTTTATTCTCCTCAACACAGTATTGATTTGCCGTTCTCTGCTGGCAGGGAGGTTACCCGGCAGTAATCTTTATGAGTTTTTACTCCTTTTTGCCTGGGGGATGAGCGCCACCTATCTGTTTATCATGATAAAATACAAACTCCAAAGCAGCGGAGTGTTTATCCTTCCCCTGATTACCGGTGTTTTAGGGTGTGCATCACTGTTTTTCAGTAGAATACAACCGCTGATGCCCGCCTTGCAAAGTCCCTGGTTAAAGTTTCATGTATCTGTTGCCATGATCGGTTACAGTGTTTTTGCAGTTTCTTTTGCTCTAGCTCTGATCTCTTTCCTAAAAGTTCCTGTGATAAACAGCCATCACAAGAGTCTTGATGACCTTATTTACGGCTGTAATGCTCTCGGTTTCTCCTTACTCACTCTGGTTATTATTACAGGGGCAATTTGGGCAGAGCAGGCCTGGGGAACATGGTGGAGTTGGGATCCGAAAGAAACAGCATCTTTGATTACATGGCTTGTCTATGGATTTTACTTACATATGAGGCATACTTCTTTTTGGAGTAATAAGCGTGGTGCTATCCTTACCTGTCTGGGGTTTTTCTCAGTTCTTTTTACTTTGATGGGAATTACCCTTTTGGTACCAGGCTTGCACAGCTATATATGATAGCCAGTTCTTTTAAATATCCCCGATTTTTCATCGGATTAAAAAGTTAAGAAATTTTTTTAAAAAATATTGACAGCTGAATCAATGTGGACTATAATAGTCCACATAGAGGGTGGTGTTACCATGGAAATTATCAGACGCAATACAGAATACAGTATCAGGGCACTTGTACACCTGGCACTCAATCCCGGTAGAGAGGTAACAGCTGCAGAGATCGCTGAAGCTCAGGAGATACCCCTAGTGTATCTGCAAAAGATCCTGCAGAAGCTGACCCGTGGCGGTTTTGTTGGTGCACAAAGAGGAGCTCACGGTGGTTTTTACCTGGCCAAGGATCCTGAAGATATCAATCTGCTTGAGGTTATTGAGCTAATGCAGGGTAAATTGGCTATCAACAAGTGCTTTTTAGGAAAAGACGGGTGCAACCGTGCTCCCAAGTGTGTGCTCAAAAATAACTGGCTACAGCTGGAACAGAGAATTGCCGGTTTTTTAAGTCAGATCACCCTGTTGGATTTGGTTGAACAGGTACGTGAAGGCGGCCTGCCGGGAGGTGGTGAGTAAAAAGCTAGTACATCTATCGCTGCTAAGATAGACTTTTACCGGTATCAGTCAATTGCAAAATAGCTAAATTGATGTTGTTTTTTATAACCTAATGTGGACTAAAATTATCATAATTAAATGAGGAGGGAGAAACATGTTTTGTTATCAGTGTGAACAGACTGCGAAGGGAACAGGGTGCACCAAATCAGGTGTCTGTGGGAAGGACCCGGATATTGCCGGCCTGCAGGACACACTTATTATTGCGCTCAAGGGGATCGCAGCCTATACCTACCATGCCCGGGAGCTTGGTGCTCGTGATGAACAGGTAGATGCCTTTTTTGCAGAGGGACTTTTTACTACACTGACCAATGTTAACTTTAATTTAGAAAGCCATATCAAGCTGCTGCTTAAAGCCGGAGAAATTAACCTGCGGGCTATGGAGATGCTAGATAAGGCTCATATTGAGCGCTTCGGACAGATGGAGCCTACAAAGGTGCAGGTAGGAACAAAGGAAGGCCCTGGCATCGTGGTGACCGGCCATGATCTTTTAGACCTTTATGAACTGTTGAAGCAGTCAGAAGGCAAGGGAGTTAATGTTTATACCCATGGGGAGATGCTGCCGGCTCATGCCTATCCCAAATTGAAGAAGTTCCCGCACCTGGTGGGGAACTACGGCACTGCTTGGCAGAATCAGAAGAAGGAGTTTGAAGAGTTTTCAGGTGCCATCCTGGGGACCACTAACTGTGTGTTGATACCGCGGGATTCTTACAAAGACCGTATGTTTACCTGTGGGATCGCTGATCTGCCGGGTGTTGTCCATATCGAAAACCGTGATTTTACTCCAGTAATCGAGAAGGCTTTGTCTTTGCCTCCACTTCAGGAGAATATCGGGCCTACAACGATGA
>DUSK01000158.1 GCA_012842275.1 Syntrophaceticus sp.
CCTTGATCTGCCTAGGATGAACTGGGATGAAAAGAAAACATTTGTCAGCAAAGACCTGATGATGTACCTGCGTGGTGTGGAGTTATCCATCATTAAACTGAAAAAAGTGATGGATAGCTGGGGAGAATAAACTCTAGAGCAGATCGGCTGTTGCTGCTTTATTACAATAAATGGAATAATTAGGCCATAAACTCGTATGAACTATTTGCTGTTTGATGTGTATTAATCCATGTCATCTGATATACTTTGGAGACGATGATTATGAGTGTGTAAGCATAATCAAAGGCAGGGCTTCGGGGATAGGGCTTTGCTTTTTTTGTTATGGATTTTTTAGCAGTAGGGTATTTTATAAATATCGGAGGATCTATACGGAGGGCGAGGATCTCCAGTATGGTCCCAGGTGGGTATTGTATAAATTTGGACGGCCTGTACAATCAGCTGGAACAGCTTCTTTGCGTTTGTAAAAGAGGATAGCGCGCCTAGGATGACCTGTGCAATTGATCTGGCACAGCCGCGGAATATTTTGCCATAAGATAGGAACATCTGCAGCTTAATGATGGAAGAGGGAGATTCTTATGATCAGGAAACTGCTCCAGGGGAAAATAGTGATCACTGATCACAGGATCAATGACTACATTGAACAGTACTATAAACAGTCATTTGATGACAGGTTAAAAGATGTGAAACTCTCTTTTATAGATGAAGGTCTGCGTCTCTGCGCTGCAGTAAAACCCCACAGGATGCTGCCCGATGTGGTGGTTGATTTGCACTTCTCCCTTGATTCATTTGAATTCACCCCACAGGCTCACATTTTCACCTTAAAGCTTGCAGAGAAACCGGAGTTTAAATTTCCAGAGATCAAGAATAAGCTATATGTGGGAATGCTAAGTTATATTTTTAACAAAGCAGCGGGATCTAAAAGGGCTATTGAAATATTAAAAAAGAATCTGAATAAAACCGGGTTTCTCAGCTGGGATAACGGCCTGATTGCCATTGACCTGGACAAACACCCTGAAAAAGAGAAACTTTTCGGGAAAAGGGTTCCCATCATTGGTGCGAAGCTCTTTGATTTTGTAGGAATTAAAGAGATTATATTCGGGGAGGGTGAAGTTGTCCTAAAACCTAAGATCTATTCCCAGGAATTTCTGAAGAACTGCCAGCAGCTTTTTGAACAGGCGGCTGAGAGAGTGCGCCAGGAGGAGCCCGCTGCTATAACTGATAAAAGACAGGCCTTCTCTCGTTTAGTAGAGAGGGTAAAAGAGTATCCCGATGCACTTCAGGCCCATGTGGAAAGAGAGTTTCCCAAACTAAAAGACTGCGCCGGCAAAATCGGCGGCAAGCTCCGGGATGGACTGAATTATTTATGGGAAGCCATGCGGGATCCAGCCGTTCCCCGGGAGGCAAAGTTTTTGGCTATCGCTGCACTGCTCTATTTTGCCAGCCCCATCGACCTTATCTCCGATATCCTTCCCGGCGGCTATGCTGATGATGGTGTCGTTCTGGCACTGGCTGTCAAAGCTGTCGCGGATATCATTGCCCATCATAAGAAATAACGTCCTACCGATCACGGGGACAGTTTGACTGATCGGACCGCGCGAAGGGACTGTCCCTATCATTTCGTCGGTCCTACTGATGGAAACCCGCCTTCTTACTCCATAAAAAGGGAGATTGCCATAATATGGAAGGATTTGCTAATTGTATGTCGAATTGGCTATCATAGAGCAGTTACAAAATAGAACAGACACATTTTTTAAGCTTAGGCAGATAGGTATCGAGCATAGGGAAGATGGGGGAAACAATGCCGCGAACCATAGGATATCTTTGTCCAATTTGCAAAACAGTCAATCCTAAAGAGATCAAATATTGCTTAAATTGCGGCCATTGGCTTTTGGATACGATTCACGAAGCAAAAGCGGTTACTAATTTCAATTATAAAGAACAGAAGAATATTCATTCAGCGGTAAGCTGGAAAAATGTATTGGTTGCTCTAGTTGTAATCATCATTCTAATTGCTATTGTAATACCTCGTTATAATACAATGCCAACTCTAGTATATCCAACTGTTATACCTCGTTCTATAACAATGCCAGATCTGGCATATCCCACAGATATACCTACCGAATCTAAGGACTTCACTTGGGATTACCAAGGCAAGACTTATCATTGGCATGTGGAAATACCCTTAGAGCTTCTGGATTATGACCGCCAGATTGCAAAAGATATTCAAAGATACGCAGAGGCAGGCGAATTTGAGCGGCAAGCCCTGTATATGACGATGCCCAGCACTAATAAACAGTATATCAAGGCCGCATCTCACTATAATTACATTCCCTGGGTTAAAGAGGACTTTAATTATCAATTTGTTGGCTATATCGCCGAGTGTCTTAACATACAGGCCGAACATGAAAATTATGATTCAGTTCAAAAAGTTGAATTTGTACAAAGCTTTGTCGGAGGAGCCATTCCTTATCAGGTCACTCCTGGCGTGCAATTTCCCGCTCATACTTTAGCTGAAACGGGTAAATGTTGCGATAAAGCTATTTTGACCGCAGCGATTTTAGGCAATATGGGATATAGAACAGCGCTTATCCTTTTTGAATCCCAAAACCACATGGTAGTAGGAGTTGCGCTGAATAGTATTCCGAATTATGCACCGGCAATCGGCTATGATTGCAACGGCATCAAGTATTACTTTCTAGAAGTTACCAGTCCCGGTTGGCAGTTAGGGCAGCCCAGCAACGGTCTGGAAACGGTAGAACCGGATTTGATTATACCGGTTGATTAAAATGCTGGCTGTGACCGAACACCGGGACAGGTTGGGTGATCGGCCCGATTTACCGGGGACTTCCTTTCCGCACGATCCGAGAGGCATTCCTTCCGTACAGTGTTTATCCCTGGGCTTGCGATATGTGACACGACCCCCGTCCCCATGTCACACTCTGCTGCTGCGCTTTATTCATACCCATATTGAGCCAGTAGCTCATCTGCTAAACTGTGCAGGTGTTGCTTGTAATAATAAGGCTCCCGGCAGGCTGCTTCGAAGACAGGACGCTGCCGCGGCCAGTGCTTTTTGAACATTTCTCTAAGGTTGGATACAGCTGCTGGGTAGAAGTTGAGGGGATCATAATCTATTTCATGAACCCCGGCTGCTGCAGCTTTTCTTATTATGGAGGACAGGTTTTCTCTGGTATCAGCAATGCCGGGGACTACCGGGGCGATAAAAATCCATGTTCTGATCCCTGCAGCTGCCAGTTGGGCGAGAGCCTGCAGCCGTCTCTCAGGGGAGGGGGCACCGGGCTCAAGCAGTTTTGCTACATATGGGTCCAGAGTGGTTATTGTCAAGCCTACTTTCACCCGGGGCAGTTTTTTCAAAAGATCCAAATCCCGCAGCACTAGGTCCGATTTGGTGAGTATATTGACAGACAAGTCTGTGCCTGTGAGCAGTTCCAGACAAGAGCGGGTCAGCTTATATTTCCTTTCCACCGGTTGGTAGGGGTCAGTCACACTGGACAAGGTAACACAGCCCTGTTTTTTTCTTTTCAGTGATGCCTGCAGCCGCTCGGCAAAATTAACCTTTACCTGAACAAATGAGCCCCATTCACCTGAAATATTGCAGAACTTCTTCATAAAGCTTGCATAACAATAAAGGCAGCCGTGGCTGCACCCTGTATATGGATTAAGGCAGTAATCGATCCCCGGAATACCGCATCTGTTGAGAGCTGTGCGGCATTCTTTTTCAGTAATCAGCACAAGAGTTTACCCCTTTCGAATCTCTGCGTGTGTCGGGTGGTGCACCCCCCAAAAATAGGTTAGCTAATAATTGCGAATACCGGTAAAAAGCTAACCTTTGTGCTCCTTTAGTCATATGTTATCATATCTAATTGTTGATAAAAAAGACTTATTACAATTGACGTCAGACAGGGTATAACAAGATATAAAATTTAGGGAATCCGGAAATGGGTGCGAATTGATAGTTCTACAATAAAGGTTATTAGATTCTTATGCCGAAAATTAATAGAAAAGCAAGTAATATAAAAAATAATCAAAGTAACAATAGAATTTCAGGATTTATTAAGCTTATCAATAACATAAGGGAAGGTACAAAAAAAGGAGGTGGCGGTTATGAAAAAATGGTGGTTAATTATCATTGCTTTAGTTGTGCTAGCTGGATTATTTTGGATTGGTTATCGATTATCAAATTATTCACCGAAACAAAATGGCGTAGATAAAACACCAGTTGTTATCGATGATGAGAAGAATGGCTCTGATAATGGCCCTGTTGAAAATAGCGGCAATGGGCAAGAGGAGCCTGATCCCGAAGAGGAAGAGCCGTCTGATGAATCGGCTCCAGAACCTGGTGAAACCGATTACAGTAAATATGATAATAAAAAATACGCCTGGTATGTGCTTAGAAAAAGCGACCATTCTACTCCGGGAACAGGTGCTGTAATGGCCGAGCTATTAAAGAAATATGGTGGTTTTTATCTGGGCGATACCTCCCGGAAGGTGGTGTATCTCACCTTTGATGAGGGGTATGAATATGGCTATACTCCGGTAATACTCGATATCCTGAGGGATAACAATGTAAAGGCAGCATTTTTTATTACACTGCCTTATTTAAACAAAAATCCCGAACTGGTGCAAAGGATGGTCGAAGAAGGCCATATAGTAGGAAACCATACTGTAAGCCATCCCAGCCTGCCGGATTTGGATAACCAGAAGGTTATAGATGAAATTGAGGGGTTAAGTAGGGCTTTTCAAGAGAAAACAGGCCTCGAAATGAAGTATCTGCGCCCGCCGAAGGGTGAATTCAGTGAAAGAACACTGAAGATTTCCAGTGATCTGGGCTATAGAAATGTATTCTGGAGTTCAGCCTATGATGACTGGGATGTCAACAAGCAAAAGGGTGCCGCTTATGCCTATAAGATGGTCATGGATAATATACACAACGGGAATGTGATCCTGCTCCATGCTGTATCCCAGAGCAACACAGAAGCCCTTGACACCATCATCAAGGACTTGAAGGCCCAGGGCTACAGATTTGGCACCCTGGATGAAATCAACTGACCGATCAGGGGGACAGGTTGACCGCGCGATCAGGGGGGACAGGACCGATCACCAACCGATCACCGGGACAGTCCCCCCGCGCGATCCATAACCCTCGCGGAAGGAAGCAATAAGAACGTCCCCCTGCTTCCTGCTTCCTGCGTTCACCTTTCTTCAATAGATGCTCTGATCTCCTGTAAGTAATTATTTTTAGGCAGGTTGGGGAGATGGGAAATAAATTCATCTGTGGCCATTAATTGAATCCCGATATTCTGCATATCATAGAGATTGGCCCGGTGTACATCCGGGGTTTTGGCTGCTGTTCCATCTGTCAGCACGATCACTTCATAATCCAATGAGTTGGCATCCCATACAGTCGCCCTTATGCAGTTTGGGGTTTGAATACCTGTTACTACGATCTGGTTGACATTTAGCCTGCGCAGTAAAATATCCAGTTCTGTCTGAAAAAAAGCGCTCCAGCGCCGCTTTGTGATAATGTAATCCCCTTTCAGCGGTTTTAGTTCATCGATGATCTCCGCCCCTTTTGTTCCCCTGATACAGGCGCCGCCTTTTTTCATAAAATCGTGATATCTGGTGATCTCCACATCACTGCCATCTGGCCGGTAGTGGCGGATAACATATATGATAGGTAGACCGCAATTCCTGCTTGCATCAAGAGCTTTTTTTATCTGTGGGACCACTGACATAGCGTCTTTGATCTCAAAGGGAGCACCGGGCAGACAAAAGTCATTTTGCATATCAATAATGAGCAGTGCCGTTTTTCCCATCATGCATTCCTCCATTGACACAACTTTTTTTCGGAAGATAACCCTGCGCGGTTTTTAGCGGTTTTTATTTGACAGCTTTGATATGGGAACCCGCAAAGGCCCGGTCAATAATCTCCCATTCCTCATTGGTGATTTCTGATTTATCACCTGTCATGGATTTGAGCCCTTCTTTTGTATAATAATGCACTGGTTCTATTTCTATATTGCGAAAGCCCACTTGGGATAAGATTTTTTTGCATTGATTAATATCCATTGCTCCTGCAATGCAACTGACCCACATCTCTGTCATTTTTCTGATTTTGGCGGGTACTTCTTTCAATGACAGGATATCTGCAATGGCCAACCTTCCACCCGGCTTCAAGACACGGTAAATCTCTTGGAAGACCTTTTCTTTGTCCATAGATAGATTGATTACACAATTGGAAATTACCACATCAACAGTTTCATCAGGAAGGGGGATTTCCTCAATAAAGCCTTTGAGAAATTCAACATTTCTGGCATCCGCCAGTTCTTTATTCTGATTGGCCAGTTCCAGCATTTCGTCAGTCATGTCCAGCCCGTACACTTTGCCTTTTTCGCCGACATACCGAGATGCAGCCAACACATCGATTCCCCCGCCGCTTCCCAAATCAAGGACTGTTTCCCCTTCCTTTATTTCTGCGAAGAGTAAGGGGTTGGAGCAGCCCAATGACGCATTGACTGCTTCAGCAGGTAGATCACGGAGCTGATCATTATAGAATAATTCTGGATTAATAATGGGAGTGCAGCAGGATGGACCGCAGCAACATGATGATGTGCCGCTCTTCAGTTTGCTGGCAATTTCACCGTACTGCTCCCTCACAGTGTTTCTGATATCTTTGCCCATGAAAAGACCTCCTTAACGGATTATGCATACTTAAAAATCCTTAACAACAGCATAGCAAAAAGACCCTATGCTTCCCACGGTAGGATTTTATAACAATTTACCGAATGGATAAGATACAGGAATTATGTTCTATAATGATTAGTAATATCTTACTATAGGAAAGGTCATTGAGGGAATAATCTTGGTAAAAAATAAATTAGTCGCACCGGTAGTAAAGTGGGCTGGCGGCAAGCGCCAGATTTTGGACGAAATTACAAAATACATTCCTGACGAGTTTTCCACCTATTATGAGCCTTTTCTCGGTGGGGGAGCGGTTTTATTTGAGCTGCAGCCAGAGAAGGCTGTTGTCAACGATATCAACCAGGAATTAATGAACATTTACCAGGTCATCAAGGACAATGTGGATGAATTGATAGCTGACCTGAAAAAACACAGGAATGAGAAAGAGTATTTTTATAGGATAAGAGCACTGGATCGGGATCGGGAACAGTACAGCAGGTTAACCCAGGTACAAAAAGCATCGAGGATAATTTACCTCAACAAAACATGTTATAACGGCTTGTTCAGGGTCAATAAAGCAGGGGAGTTTAACGCACCCTTTGGCAATTACAAAAACCCTAACATTGTGAATGAAGACACCTTACGGGCGGTCAGCGACTATTTCAATAAGGCCAATATCAGATTTGCCTGCCAGGATTTTGAGGATGCATTGCAAAGCGCAGCAAAGGGGGACTTTGTTTATCTTGATCCTCCGTATGACCCGGTGTCGGAAACCGCTAGTTTCACAGAATATGATAAAGGCGGTTTTAACCGGGACGAGCAACTCAGGCTGAAAAAGGTCTGTGACAAGCTAAATAAGAAGGGAATCAAATTTCTTTTATCAAATTCGGCTACAAAGTTCATTTTGGAACTGTATAAAGATTATAGGATAGTAGTGATCCAGGCCAAACGTACTATTAATTCCAAGGCTGATAAAAGAGGGGATGTGGACGAGGTTCTGATCATGAATTATGAGTGAGTCAATGAGTCAATGAGTCAAGGGGACTGAGTCAAGGGGACGGACACTTTGACTCACTACTGTGGCATGTGTGTGCTGACGCGACCTGATGACGCGACCCCCGTCCCCCTGTCACACCCCTGTCACACGCTGACGCGACCCCCGTCCCCCTGTCACGCCCCACTCTCACGAGGCTGCTTTTTGGAGCATAAGGGACTAAGATGCAGAAAAAACGCCTGTGGAGAAGAAAATTGTTGCAAGGTATTGTTAGGTAGAGATAATAACAGTTATTTTGTTACCATAAGAATTAGTTGCCTTATTAACTATATTATGGTATGATGTAGAAAAAGTTACTAAACATAGATGTTTTGTGGGGGAAGAGCTTTACTCCCTTTTTTTAAACGAATAAAAATATACTGGAGGAGGAGAGAATATGAATCTGAAAGGGTCAAAAACCGAGGCTAATTTAAAAGCGGCTTTTGCTGGTGAATCTCAGGCGAGAGTTAAGTATGAATATTATGCTTCTAAGGCCAGAAAAGAGGGCTATAACCAGATCGCTGATTTTTTTGAAGAAACTTCACGCAATGAAAAGGAACATGCCAAGATTTGGTTTAAACTGCTGTATGATGGAGTTCCGGCAACAGATGAAAACCTAAAGGATGCAGCTGCTGGTGAAAATTACGAATGGACAGAAATGTATGCTGAGTTTGCAAAAACAGCAAGGGAAGAAGGTTTCAACGAGATAGCTGACCTTTTTGAAAAGGTAGCTGCGATTGAGAAAGAACATGAGGAGAGATATTTGAAATTACTGCAAAACATTAAAGAAGGCAAGGTTTTTGAGAGAGAGGAAGAAAAGGCCTGGAAGTGCGGGAACTGCGGGCATATTCATTACGGGAAAAAAGCCCCTGAGGTATGCCCTGTTTGCGATCACCCCAGAGCCTATTTTGAGATCAAAGCCGAAAATTATTAATAAAAATTATCCAGTACTTCCCCGGAAACGCAGTTGGACAGTTTCAGGGAGAAAGGTCGCAAACTTGGTGAATCCATTAAATAGGAGGGGCAGAAGATGGATTTAAAAGCACTTTACAGCATCAGCTACGGTCTCTATGTGGTTGCATCTAAAGATGGGGAGCGGCTAAATGGGCAGATTGCCAATACAGTATTCCAGATATCCAATGAACCTCCAACCATAGCAATAAGTATCAATAAACAGAATCTGACCCATGAGTTCATTATGAAAAGCAGGGTGTTTACAGTTTCCATCTTAGATCAGGAAACTCCGCTTTCCCTGATCGGGCACTTTGGTTTTAAGTCAGGCAGAGAAGTGGATAAATTCTCCGAAGTTAAATACCAACTAACCCCTCAAGGGCTGCCTTATCTAGTTGACAATATCCTGGCCTATATTGAGGCTAAGGTTATCAAAGATGTGGATGCAGGAACACATACCATTTTCATCGGAGAAATAACCGGTGCAGAGGTTTTGAAGCAAGGCAACCCAATGACCTACGCTTACTATCACCAGGTGAAAAGGGGGAGTACACCACCGGCTGCTCCCACTTATCATAAAGATGATAAAGAAAAAAGGAGTAATGGCATGGACAAGTACGAGTGTACAGTATGTGGTTACGTATATGACCCGGAAGAAGGGGATCCGGAAAACGGCATTGAACCAGGAACAGCCTTCGAGGACTTGCCGGATGACTGGGTTTGCCCCGTCTGCGGAGCAGGGAAAGACGAATTTGAAAAGATCAGTGAATAAGACCGGTTACCGCGACTGGGGGACTGTCCCGACCGATCACCGGGACAGTCCCCCCGCGCGATCATGACCGATCACCGGTGACGCGACCCCCGTCCCCTTGTCACACCCACTAACTGCTATTCTTTTTTGGCCCGTTCAGCAATGAGTTCTGCGACAATGCTGATCCCTATTTCCGCTGGGGTCTGGGCACCGATATCCAAACCAATGGGAGAGTGGATCTCTGCAAGGGTTTCTTCGGCAACACCTTTTTTCCGTAATTTATCATAGAGTTTATCCCGTTTTTTCACACTGCCGATCATACCGATATAGTAGGGTTTTTGCTTCAATGCCCATTCAAGAACTGTATAATCATGGGCATGTCCGCGGGTAATAATGAGGATATAGCTGTTATCATCAATTTCTAATTCAGGTATATGTTGAAAATCATCGAGCACAATTATCTCACAACCTGGGAAGCGCTGAGGATTTGCAAATTCCTCCCGGTCATCTAAAACAACGACTCTGAAATCCACAGATAAAGCGAAGCGCGCTACTTCCTTTGACACATGGCCGGCGCCAAATAAATAGATGACTCCGCCTTGATGGATAGGATCTATAACATAGCGCAGCCCCGCTTGCGCGCCATGGACACCTACACGTCCGGGAGATAAAAGAATCTCCTCATCAATGCCGTCTTTGATGGCACCTATGATTCTCTTGCCTTCCACAGAGAGGCAAAGCTGCATGGGGTTTGCGGCATTCTCCCGGCTATCAATGGCATAGATCAGCCAGGATTTTTTGTTATTTTTGATACAATTGAGTGCCTCCTTGAAAACTGCCAGCAAATCATTATCCTTTGTATTAATTTTGATGATCAGCACTTCTATTTCGCCGCCACAAATATAGTCTGTGAGCGCAGCTTCCTCTGAAGTCATATTATAAGTGCAGAATTTAGGTTTACCATCTCTTAAGACCTCTTCACGTCCGGTACGGATCACATCAGCTTCAACGCCACCGCCGCCTATGGTGCCGAAAATTGCGTTCTGGCTGATGAGCATTTTTGCTCCACTTTTGCGAGGAGTAGAGCCGCTGTGCTCAACAATACAGGCCAAAGCAAAATCTTCTTTTTCCTCAAAAAGGGATAAAGCCTTACTAAACAATTCAAGCATGGGTGTCATCCTTTCTGAATCAATATTTTAACTTTTGTCTTTATTGCTTGTGCCTTCACCTAGCCCTTCTCTTAAAGTGACCTTTTCCATTTAAATTATCTAACGACTTCATCCTTTGTTATTTTATTTGCTGTCATAACTTAATACACCCCTCCCATAATTTGTGCGCGATCAAGGGGACAGGTTGGCACACCGGGGCTGTTTCGCTGCGGGCTGGAAGCAGAAAGAACTTCTCTTTGCATCCTGCTTACCTCAGCTTCCCTGGGGGCAAAACCAACCCGCGCGATTAGCTTCTTTTGTTAGCTTTATTGATAATAATATTTGTAGAGCACCGATTATGAAAAATATAATGTGCAGTGTATTTATTGTGTAGAGCATATAACACTGGATAATAATCTAAAGACAAATGATTATTCCCAAACACCCGCTGATATATGCTTGATGCTTGTTTTTGTATTTTGCAGTGATAAATGCGATTATATAATTTGATTATACCACTTCACTTGGTGACGGTATCAAAAAGTCTGTAAAGGGACCACCGCCTCTTTCCATAGACGAGAGGACAGATGATGTATATAATGGACCTATGTACAACTCATTTGCCATCGATCCTAGTGGGTAGATGGCGATGGGTGAGCAATAGGGGGGAGAATGCCAGTGGATGACCGGCAGCGTATTGATCACTTATTTAAACAATCTCTTTTTGAAGCCCTTGCCCGGAGGCGCACCCGCCGCTTTGGCCTGGGCTATAAAATCAATGATGGTATTACAAATTATGAATCCAAGAAAGCTCCTATCCCTCTCACCGAGCTGGAGTTGGCTATTCTCTGCTGGGCTGCCGATGGTGTCAATGGATTGGCCTTCGGCGAACAACAGGTAGTAACAGGAGTGATGTCTTCCTGGAGCGGCCGCGTCCATCCCTGTCCGTGCAACAGCCAAAACTCGGTTCTCGCCTTTATTAATGATGATGGAATATTCCTTTACAAGCCTCCTGCTGCCACCCAATTGGTTGAGATAAAAACTCCCGAGGACCGGCTAAAAATTCTTGATGTATATCGAAAACACACAGTCAGAATTGTGGATAAGAGGCCTCAAATCCCTGATATGGCTTGGTTAAGTTCAAACAGATGGGGTGTTAACAAAGAAGGCACAACATTCTTTTTGCCGATCATAGATGTCACTGCAGAATACATCAATTTTCTCCTCTTTGCGTTTGGTCAAGAGGGCTACTACATTTATGACAATATTGCAGGCAAGCCTGCAGGGACACAAAGGTGGATCGATAAGGGGGTTTTTGATGCAGAGTTTTCTATGCCCCTGGTCATGTTTGA
>DUSK01000159.1 GCA_012842275.1 Syntrophaceticus sp.
AGTGACACCCAATGAGCAGTCGTTTCCTGAGGAGTTTGTGACTTTAAGGGATCGCTGGCGCAGAGGTGAGCTGACCCCGGAAGATCAAGAAAAGATGAAAAAGCTGCAGCTCAAGGTGGTTTCTGATGTGCTGCAGGCTCCACAGGATGAACTGCTGCAGGTGCAGGAAATCAAGGTGGAACTGCCTGAGAAGGCGCGCATCTTTAATTCAGTGCCCTGTGCCAGCTGTGGTGAAATGGTGATGGAACCGAGGGCAAGGGTGAGGGATGGGAAGTTTGTCTGTATTCCCTGCAGTGAGAGTTACAGCTCGCGGATTTCAGGCTAACTGTTTTTGAGGTCAGATGCCGGAGGTCTAGATAGAATTTGAGGTTGAATTAGGTGCCATTATAACGCAAGCATGGCACCTTTGTTCTATGTTTCTTACTGCCTCAATTCCATTTGCAGTTCATCGAAATCATCCGGCGCTTGGTAGCTGGACTGGTTCATCTGGTTGATAAAATCGAGGATCATCTGCAAGCGGTCTTCAGGCAGTGTTTTGATAATACCGATCAGCTTATCCCGCAGTGTTTCCACGGCAAACGTCCTTTCTGCTTTGGGTTCAGAAGATATTGTTGCCCGGAGAGCTGAAATCTATCCCTTTAAAAAATCTTAAAAAATTACCCGTTCCTGACCGGCATAAATGGTGAGCCGCTTTCCCCGTACAAAACCCAGAACAGTAATGTTCAGCTTCTCAGCAATCTGTAAGGCCCGATCAGTGGGTGCCGAACGGGAGATCAGGACCGGCACTCCCATACGAGCCACTTTAAGCAGTATCTCTGTGGAAATGCGGCCGCTGTAAATAATCATTTTGTCATCCCTCGATATTCCCTCCAGGAAACACTGGCCGTGGATTTTATCCAAGGTGTTGTGGCGGCCGATATCCTCTTGAAAAATCAAGATCTCTTCCCCTTTGGCCAGGGCAGCGTTATGGACTCCGCCTGTGCGCTGAAAGAGCTGTGACCTTTCCTGTAATTGATTGGAGAGATTTAGTGCTGTTTCCGCACTCACTTGTAAATGAGATCGAACCGGTGAAGGGAGGCTGATCCCATCAGCTGCAACAGTGGTTCCACTGCCCCCTGCACTGGGGGTAACGCGGCGTTTTACAGTTAACCGTTCAGCAAAAGGGAGATCGGGTCTCGTCTTGACATAAACTGCTCCCTGCTCTTGATCATAATCCACTGAAATGAGATCATCCCTCTTTTTTAAGATCCCCTCAGCACAGAGAAAACCCACTGCCAGATATTTTTGGTCCCGGGGTGAACAGACCAGTGTGGCCACCTCAGTTGAATTGATGTAAACGGTCAGGGTTGTTTCCCTGACTACTAAATCTTCTTCATGCCGTACACGGCCTTCATCGATCTTGATGATGCTGTGCACTGTGGTCAGCTCAGAATAATTATTTTCCAAATTATTTTCCATATCAAAGGACTCCTTTCCCCAAATCCTCACTACTGTAAGCGATTTCTCCGTTCACCAAAACCAGTTCCACCCTGCTGCGCCAGTCAAAGGGGTGGCCGCTGAGGACTACGATATCTGCATCTTTTCCCGGTTCAAGGCTTCCTACCCGGTCTGCTATGCCTAAAATCTGAGCGGGGTTGGTGGTAATGGCCTTCAGTGCCTCCTCCTCATCCATTCCACCTTTTACAGCCAGTGCTGCCAGCAGAGGTAGATATTGAATGGGCACAATGGGATGGTCAGTCATGATGGCCACTTTGACACCAGCCCGGGCAAGAATACCCGCTGTTTTGAGGCTGCTGTCTTTCAGTTCGACCTTAGCCCTGGAGACCAGTGCGGGGCCAACAACAGCCGGTATATCTCTTTTTCTGAGTTCTTCGGCTATTTTGTATCCTTCAGTGGCGTGCTGCAGGATAACCTTTAAATTAAATTCATCCGCTATCCTGAGCCCTGTGAGGATGTCGTCGGCCCGGTGAGCGTGTATCAGCAAGGGGATCTCCCGGCTAATGACAGGGAGCATGGCTTCCATTTTCAGATCACGGTCCGGGAGTTTATCAGGGTCCATTTTGCCCATTCTGATTTTATCTGCATAGTTTTTGGCAGCCACCAGTGTTTCCCGCAGCAGTGCAGCTGTTGCCATGCGGGTGGCGGGCATCTTTTTTTGAGATCCATAAACCCGTTTCGGGTTTTCACCAAAAGCTGCCTTGAGACCTGCCGGATTTTTTATGACAGCCTGGTCAACAGTTTTGGCTGAGGTTTTCAGTGCTGCACTTAACCCACCGATCACATTGGTGCTTCCCGGTCCGGTCATCACAGTGGTCACACCGCCCTGCAGGGCATCGGTAAATGCCAAATCCTCCATATTAACTGCATCTATGGCACGCAGGTGGGGGGTTACCGGATCTGATATTTCATTGGTGTCATCACCCTCAGCGTAAATCTCCTCATAGATGCCGATATGGGTATGGGCATCGATAAATCCCGGTAAAACATATTTTCCGGACACATCAATGACTCGCGCACCATCAGGTGGAACGGTGTCTTCCGAGAGGGCAGATATCTTTTGCTGCTCAACTACAACAGTGCCCTTATCAAAAGTTTGTCCCGCCATGGTTAATATTTTTCCATTGATAAGTGCCAGCAAGTGGTGACCCTCCAATTTTAATAAATTCCCAGGCAGTAAAGACCGCCTGGGTAGTTGAATAAGTAAGATTAATATTCCTCTATAAGACTCCTTAAGAGCGATAGATTATCTATATCTTCCTTCAAATCAGGCCCCTTAGGGGTTTCTAAGAGCATGGGTAAGGGTTTGAGCTGCGGATTGTTGACTATCCAGCGAAAACCTTCCAATCCGATCTGTCCCATCCCTATGTGTTCATGTCGATCAAGGTGTGATCCCAGTTCTCCTTTGCAGTCATTGATATGAATCGCTTTCAGTTTCTCCAAACCGATAATCTCATCAAACTCCTGAAAGGTTTTTTCACAGGCCTCTGCTGTGCGCAGGTCATAGCCGGCAGCAAAGATATGGCAGGTGTCCAGACAGACCCCTAACCGTTCGGGATAATAGCAATTGCTGATCAGTTCAGCCAAATGCTCAAAGCGCCCCCCTAAAACAGAACCCTGCCCGGCGGTGGTCTCTAAGAGCAGCATCAACTGGGAGCCTTCACTCCGTTTGATAATTTCATTGAGCGCATGGGTGATGCGGGCAAGCCCTACTTCTTCACCTGCTTCCGAGTGTGCACCTGGGTGCAGGACAAGATAGGGTATCCCTAAAGAGCTGCAGCGTTCCACCTCATCTATCATGGCCTCCAGAGATTTTAACCAGAGATCCTCATCAGGGGAGGCCAGATTGATCAAATATGAGTTGTGACCCACCACAGGCTCAATCCCTGTTTCTTTAAGGGCCTGCTGAAAATCGCTGATATCTTTTTCGGTAAGGTCTTTAGCTTTCCACCTGTTGGCGTTTTTGACAAAGACCTGAATTGTTTCACAACCGGCTTTTTGCCCTCGCCAGACAGCTTGATCCATACCACCGGCGATCGACATATGTGCCCCCAACGGCACAAACGCCACCTTCCTTCAATAAGAATTAAAACTGTTTTTCTACTTGTGTGAGGGCATCATCTAAAGCAGTGATCATTTCATCCACATTGTCTTTATTGATAACCAGGGGCGGCTGGAAAGCCAGCACATTCCTGGAGCGGCCGTTCTTGCCGATGATGATCCCTTTGTCTTTCATGATCTCCAGGATCCGGTCAACCTCTGCAGCTGCAGGCTCTTTGCCCTCTTTGACCAGTTCTGCCCCCTGCATCAGGCCGATTCCCCGCACATCACCGATTAATGGGTGCTTGTCCTTCAGTTCCAGCAGTTTTTCCTTAAGATAGGTGCCCAGTTCGGCAGCGTTTTGGATGAGCCCTTCTTTTTCAATGACTTCAACTGTGGCAAGGCCGGCAGTCATAGAGACCGGGTTACCCCCCAGGGTGGAGGCGCCGGGTCGTGTGTAGCGGTCTGCTATCTCCGGGCGGGAGATGAAAACACCGATCGGCACACCATTGCCCAGGGCCTTGGCCATGGTCATTATATCCGGTTCTACACCCCAGTTTTCGATGGCAAACCACTTTCCGGTGCGTCCGAATCCGGTCTGCACCTCATCGATGATCAATAAGACTCCATACTCCTCAAGGATCTCCTTTAAGCGTGGGAAGTATTCAGGCGGTGGTGTAATGATCCCCGCATTCCCCTGTATGGGCTCAGCGATCAGTGCAGCCACTTCACCTGAGGTGGATGTTTCGATCACCCGGCGCAGCTGTTCGGCACAGGCTAGGTCACAGGCCGGATAGCTTAGGTTCAAAGGGCAGCGGTAGCAGTAGGCATTGGGTGCGAAGGATATGCCCCCGGCAGGTGTGGGATCAGTGCGCCAGAAACGCATCCCTGTCAGGCTCATGGTCAGATAGGTGCGACCATGGAGTCCATCCTCCAGAGCCAAAAGTTCACTCCTGCCTGTGGCTATTTTTGCCAGTAGGACAGCTCCCTCATTGGCCTCAGTACCGCTGTTGCAGAAAAAGCTTTTCTTCAACCTGCCCGGTGTGATCTCTGCCAGTTTTTCTGCCAGTTCCAGCATCGGCTGGGTCAGATAAATATTGCACACATGCTGCAAAGTTTTGACCTGCTGGCAGATACGCTCAGTGATTTCCGGGTGGCAGTGTCCGGCATTGATTACCGAAACACCGGCGAAAAAATCCAGATACTTCTTCCCGGTGCTGTCATAGAGATACTGCCCTTCCCCTTTTACCATCTGGGGAGGATCCTGATAGAAATGGTAGAGGCAGGGTATGATATACTCCTTCTTCTTTTTGATGATCTCTTCTGGCCCCCAGTATTTTG
>DUSK01000014.1 GCA_012842275.1 Syntrophaceticus sp.
ATAGGGGTAAAGTAATACCAATGTTTCGTTGCTTAAATGGCCTACGAAATGGAAATGGTGTTTTCTAAAATCCAAAAGTCTATGATGATCTCGAAAAATAATATCCTATAAAAAGTTGACACCGTCTAAAGGGGACCTATAGCTAGTCTATAATTTTAATCTTTGTTATAATAACTTTAAAAGCAGTATTTGTTTTAAAGGAGGCCTTTAAATGGACGCTTATGAAGTTATTTTAGACTTTTTCGCAAAGGCTGAGCAAGCGGTTCGCACAGGAGATATAGTCAAAGCAACCGGCATAGACAAAAAAGAAGTCGAAAAAGTTATGAACAGGCTTAAAAAAGAGGGGAAAATTGTTTCACCTAAAAGATGTTACTGGGAAATCAAGAGAGACTAAACGATTCACGACATAATCCACCGTATAAAGCATGCTTTTCTTCAAATAAATGTCTCCTTTAAATGACTTTTCTATATTAATGATACTTTCACCGCTTTTGTAGTATCGGTATAATATTGGCTTAGTTTTTGTTCTGCCCGCGATTCCAGGAAAAATCATTTTCTACTAGACACATGCCTTGACCTGGTACCAAGAAAACGAATAGCCCGAGGCTTATAAGATTATGTTAGATATGGGGAAAGAGACCACTACGGCATGAAAAAGAAAAGTTTTATATTAAGAAACTATGTAATGTGCGGTGGGGAAATTTAATGAACAAACAAATAGTAGAGATGGAAAGCCTTAACCTTCCGAAGACTTTTACTGACATACTGGATTTATTAGATGATTGTATTTTTATTGTGGATAAAAGTGGGTACTTCGTTTATTATAACAAGGCTAATGAAAGGCTTGATAAACTGGATCAGGATTTTGTCATTGGCCGTCATTTGACTGAATGCTTTAATCTGAATGAACACACAAGCGTAACTCTAAATGTTTTAAGCGAACAAGTTCCGATTTTAGATGCATTTCAAGATTATACTACCGCTTCTGGTCACCGCATAATATCAGTCAGCAGTTCCTATCCCCTGTTTAACAAAAAAAATGAGTTAATTGGCGCTCTTACTATAACGAAAGATATCACCCGGTTTAAAAAATTGATGAACATTGTTAACAAAGAATCGGCAGGAGATCTTATTGCTGACGATTCCGGTGCTCAGTATACTTTTCACAATATTATCGGGAAAAGTCCACTCTTAACTAACAGTATTAAAATCGCACAGAAGGCATCAAAAACCGATTCTCCGGTTTTGCTTTATGGAGAAACAGGTACAGGCAAAGAATTATTTGCTCAAAGTATTCATAATGAAAGCGGTGTTTCGGGGCCTTTCATTTCTCTTAACTGTGCAGCTATACCAGAGAATTTATTAGAAGGCATTTTGTTTGGTACTGCTAAAGGCGCATTTACCGGTTCTGTAGAACGCCCAGGCCTTTTTGAAGAAGCATCCAATGGTACATTGTTTTTAGATGAATTGAGCTCTATGAATCTAGACCAACAAACAAAACTGCTGAGAGTTTTGGAAACCGGAAGGGTAAGAAGGGTCGGGGAAACCAAAGAACGAATTGTCAAGACCAGAATCATCAGTGCTCTGAATATATCTCCCATTGATGCCATTGAGCAGGGTTTAATCAGGCAAGATCTTTTTTATCGTTTAGGTGTGGTAACTATTAAAATACCTTCATTAGTTGAGCGCCGGGAAGACATTCCTTTGCTGACCGAGTTTTTTATTGATCATTATAACAAGGCATTTAACCTTAAGGTACAAGGGGTTTCAACTGAGGTGATGGAAATATTTTTAGAATATAACTGGCCGGGAAATGTCAGAGAGCTAAGGCATACCATTGAACATGCCATGAACCTTGTAGAAAATGAAACAATTGAGACAGAGCATCTGCCCTTTCTAATTTTTGAAAGGTTAAAAATGAGGCCTTCAAAAAGTGTGGAACAGATAGTTGATATTGCCGTATCTGAGGGAATAGATGATAAGGGCATGGATTTGAAAACCGTTGTTGAACTCGTTGAAAAAGAAACTATCCTGAATGTTCTGAGAAAGAACAAAGGTAATATAAATATCACGGCTAAAAAATTGGGTTTAAGCCGGCAGAATCTTGACTATAAGATGAAAAAATATGGCTTAACTTCAACATCTTAAAGAGAGTTGATACAAAATTTTTTGATAGTTTTATCAAAATATTTTGTTTAATTGGGATTTTTTATAAAACGCTCACACTGTGAGCGTTTTTGTTTTTCCTTGATACATAAGGGTTTAAGCCCTCTTCTCAATTTCTTTTTATTCTGGCACGTTATTTGCTGTATTAGGTAGATGGCCGAACTTATAAAAAGTGTGTAGTAGGTGGAAGCTAGGAGTTGCCTGGGTGCTCACAGTTTCCGAAATGCTAAAAAAATTACAATTTATCGAAGGAGGAAGCATCAATGCAAGTGAATGATCTCGAAAGAACAAAAATTTTGCACAATGGAGAAAAAGAAAAACTGACTTTCTCTAAAGAAGAGATGGAACGACGCAATAGTAAGCTCCGTAAATACATGGCTGACAATGATATTGATGCTGTGTTGTTCACTTCTTACCACAATATCAAATACTACAGCGACTTTTTGTATACGGCCTTTGGTAGAAACTATGGCCTGGTGGTGACCCAAGATAAGCATGTTACAGTGAGTGCGAACATCGATGGAGGTATGCCTTGGCGTACCAGCTATCAGGATAATATTGTATATACAGACTGGCAAAGAGACAATTTCGAGTATGCAGTGAAGACAATTTTGAATGAGGCTGGTATTAAGAAAGGCCGTCTGGGCATTGAAGAAGACCATGTGACCATCGAGTTGCGCAGGAAACTCCAGGATGCATTCCCGGAATTTGAACTGGTGGATGTTGCAAAAGCAACAATGAGATTCAGGATGATTAAATCCCAAGAAGAAATTGATCTCATCCGTAATGGTGCCCAAATATGTAACATAGGCGGCAAAGCGGTTATTGAAGCAGTTACAGAGGGTGTACCTGAATATGAAGTAGCTCTTGCCGGAACACAGGCTATGACCCGTGAAATTGCCAAGCGCTATCCTCACACAATACTAAGAGATACCTGGGTATGGTTCCAGTCCGGAATAAACACTGATGGTGCTCATAACTGGCCTACCACCAGAAAAGTACAAAAGGGAGATATCCTCAGCCTGAATACATTTGCCATGGTTAGTGGCTATTATATCGCACTGGAAAGAACCATGTTCTATGGAGATTTACCTGATGAGTACCGGAAATACTGGGAGATCAACATGGAAGTTTATAAACGCGGCCTTGAGCTAATCAAACCCGGTGTCAAATGTAAAGACATTTGTGCTGAATTAAATGACATTTACCGGGAGCATAATTTGCTTGCTAACCGTACTTTCGGTTACGGGCACTCCTTTGGTGTGCTTTCACACTATTACGGCCGTGAAGGAATACTTGAGCTTCGTGAAGATATTGATACTGTATTAGAGCCAGGTATGGTAATTTCCATGGAACCATGCATCACCATTCTCGAAGGACAGCCTGGAGCAGGCGGATATCGTGAGCATGATATTCTTGTGATTAAAGAGAATGGTGAAGTAGAAAACATTACCGGTTTCCCGGTTGGCCCAGAGCATCTTGTTATTAAAAAATAATTTTTAAGAGGTGAAAAATGCGAGGGGTAACGGTGCCCCTCGCATTAAACCATTAATCGAATGGAAGGGTTTTGATAAAACTAAATTATAAAAGGGAGGCTAACCTATGGACCTTGTCGTAGAGCAATTAGAAAAGAACTCTACAAAAAAGGAGCAAGAATATTCCGTTGGGCTTAAAAGGGCTGTGTTTGCTGCTTCAATTGGCAATGCTATTGAATGGTTTGATTACGCCTCTTATGGATACTTGGCTACGGTTATTGCATCAGTTTTCTTTCCTCCCGGTGATAGAACTTTAGCATTGCTGGCAACATTTGCGGTATTTGCTATTTCTTTTATCATCAGACCAATTGGAGGTGTGGTTTGGGGTCACTACGGGGATAAACTGGGTCGAAGGCTAACCTTAATTTTAGAGGTCAGTATTATGTCAGCTGCCACCTTTGCTATTGGCTTAATACCGTCCTATGCAAGTATTGGCGTGCTGGCACCTATACTGCTGCTATTATGTCGTATTGTACAAGGTTTTTCCGCTTCAGGTGAATATGCGGGAGCCGCGTCGTTCATTGCTGAGTATGCCCCGCCTAAGAAAAGGGGATTGCTGGTTAGTTTGGTACCGGCAAGTACAGCTTTTGGACTTATGACCGGGTGTTTAATTGTGGCAGTTTTGGAATATTTACTGCCTGAAGCAGCTCTACATAGCTGGGGTTGGCGTATTCCCTTTCTTTTAGCGTTACCCTTTGGCTCTATAGTGCTGTATATGCGCATGAAGTTGGAAGATACTCCGGTATTTACGGAAATGAAAGAGAAAGCTGAGGCAAAAAAATCTGAAGATACAATTGAGCCAGGTTCTTTTGCAGGTGTTATGAAATACAAAAAGAATATCATTAGGGCCTTTTGCGTAATTTTGCTCAATGCAATTGGTTTCTATATCCTTCTCAGCTATATGCCCACATATCTAACTGAAGAAGTAGGTTTTGGCAAAGTGGAGGGGACATTAATTACCCTTATTACATTGTCCACCTATTCAATAATGCTGCCGATTATTGGTTCAATAGCCGATCGAGTCGGTAGAAAACCTGTGATGATGACTGCGTGTATTCTGTTTGTTCTTGCTACATACCCCGCATTTATTTTACTATCAAAAGGCTTTGGATTTTCCGTTCTTGCTTTGTTCCTATTGGGTGCTATGTTAGCAGGGAACGATGGAGTACTGGCGACATTTTTGTCGGAGATGTTTCCAACACAAGTGCGTTATACAAGTTTTGCTCTGGCCTTTAATACTGGAAACGCACTTTTTGGTGGAACTGCACCATTTATTTCTACCTATCTGATCGCACTTACAGGCAACAAGTACGCTCCGGCCTTTTATTTAATGATTGCGGCGGTGGTTTGCTTTGTTGCTTTGATTGGTGCGAAAGAAAGCGCTCATAAAGAATTGCCAACCGCATAAACTCCCAACCTTAGTTTGGATTTTCGCGGCCGGCACTGCCGGTCGCAGTCCAGCCTAATGTGAACAGTGCCGGGGAAATTGCGACCCCGGCATTGTTCACTGTTTTGAGCCGGTTTTTATCCCTCCCATAGTGTTCTGTCAAAGACAATAATAATGTCGGCAACAAGTATGGCAGCACGACGATAATAGCAGCTATAACAAGCTCAATTGAAAAGTTCTATCCGTTGATGGTTCGTTTAAATATAGGTGAAGGCGGTTTAGATAGAGAGATTTTTAACCTCCGCAGGAAAATGAGTTTTTTTGCGGAATCTACCTAAAATACGATGATTTAATTTATCAGGTTTCGGAGAACCAGAGAAACGAAGGTTCAGCTGAATATGATGCACAATATTGGGGTGTGGTTCCATGAAAATACAGACGATTAAGCTGTCCTATCTCGATCAAGTTGGTGTTGTTTCTAGTGTTTCCCATGTCGTGGCCTCTTATGGAATCAATATTATTTCATTACAGGTATGCCGAGATGAAATGTTCATGGAAATCGAAGTAGCCGACAGCGGAAATCTGTTCGAAGAGTTGTCCGCTAAGCTAGAGGAGCTTCCTCAAATAACCTCGGTAGAGACGATAAAGATCATACCCTTTGAGGCGAGAGAGAGGCAGCTTAAGGTAGTCTTGGATTCGGTAGCGGAAGGCATCTTGGTTATAGACCACTCCGGGAAGATAGTTTCTGTTAATGCCGCAGCAGAACACATTTTAAAATGTGACGCAGATAAAATATTGTGGCGTTACCTCAAGGAAGTGCTGGAAGACGAAGCGCTTTTAGAAACCCTGAGAACCGGGGTTTCCTATCATGCACGGGAGATGGTGCTTAATAAACCGCACAATAGAATTCATTTCTTCAGTTCGAGCCTGCCGATTAAAGACAATAAAGGTAATATTATCGGTATGGTGGTGACCTTAAAAGATATCTCCGAAGTAAAAGAACTTATTCACAATATGACCTGCCAGAAAACCATAACCTTTGAGGATATCATCGGCAATAGCCCGTTATTGCGGGAAACCGTTGAAGTTGCAAGATGTGTCGCCAGAAGCGATTCCACGGTCCTCTTAAGGGGTGATAGCGGAACGGGTAAGGAGCTTTTTGCCAGGGCCATCCATATGGCAAGCCCCCGTTATCGCAAGCCTTTTGTTCCCGTCAATTGTGCTGCCCTGCCCGCGGAACTGCTGGAGAGCGAGCTGTTCGGCTACGCAGATGGTGCTTTTACCGGGGCAAGAAGAGGGGGGAAGCCCGGGCTTTTTGAGTCTGCCGGTGAAGGGACCATTTTTTTGGATGAAATAGGTGAATTGTCACTGGATTTGCAGGTTAAGCTGTTGAGGGTGCTGCAGGAGAATGCGGTCAGAAGGGTTGGTGCAACTGAGGAAAATCCGATCAACTGCCGCGTTATCGCTGCAACAAACAGGGACATTGAGAAGATGGTGTCAGAAGGATCCTTTCGGGAGGATTTGTATTACAGAATTAATGTTGTGCCTATCTTTATTCCTCCTTTAAGGGACCGTAAAGAAGATATCCCTCTTTTGGCTAACTATTTCCTGAACAAGCTAAAGAAACGTGTTAATAAAGAAATAGAGGGGATTTCCCCTCAGGCTATGGAAATGCTGGAGAAACACGATTGGCCCGGTAACGTCAGGGAGTTGGAGAATGTTATAGAGAGGGCGGTCAACCTTGCCCGTGGCAATGTGATCGGTTCCGAGGAGATACGATTCGATACTTTTAAAAGGAACTGGCAGGGGATAAGCTTCTCAGGCGGTAAGAAGAGATTGGCCGATATGCTTGATGAGTATGAAAGAGAGATTTTGATTAGTGTCCTCCAAAGATACTCTAGTTCAAGAAAGGCTGCTGCCTTTTTGGGCGTTTCCCACACCACCATTCTGAATAAAATAAACAAGCACAACCTCGGTTATCTCATTGGCAAATAATCTTTCCAATATGGTAAAGTTTTTTACCACGTGAAATTATTGCAAAACAAAAGCATGTGAGCATTCGATAGAATCAGGTGGTCAATTATCTGACCACCTTTTTTGTTTCCGTATCCGCCAGCTGTCTTTCATCTTCGGATAATCCTTTTCCTCCGGCCTTTAAAGACCTCAACTCGCTATCTCTCTGCCGTTTCTTTAGCTGGCATAACTATTGCATTTACTTGGAGTTAAACACGAAGGGTTCCAAGTGGCGGACAGAAAAGGTGGGGAACTGAGCTCGTTTGAGGATAAAGTATCCGGTAGCAAGGGGGGGGAGCGACATGAATATCTCATAAGACAAATGCGAGAAATTACTGGAAATGAACTTGCGGACAAACGAGGTGAAGTAAGTTATTATGGGTATTTATGAAGTTTCAGCACTGATTCTGACGGTGTTAATCTTGCTGGGGATAAAAAAAATGAGTTCCCCGAAAACAGCTGTGGGAGGGAACCTGCTAGGCGCTTTCTCGATGTTTTGCGCCGTCATCCTGGTTTTGATCTATAACGGAATTGTTGACGTTGAACTGCTCTGGCTCGGCATTCTTATCGGGGGCGTTCTCGGGTACATCTTGGCGATGAGGGTTGCTATGATTCAAATGCCACAAATGGTCGGCTTATTAAACGGGCTGGGGGGTGCGGCCTCTGCCCTGGTAGCCATTGTCGTCATTTTTGAGAGCTATTCCCAAATGGGGATGTTCAGCAGGGTCACCAGTCAACTGGCAATTGCAGTTGGAGGGATGACGTTCAGCGGCAGTATGGTGGCCGTAGGGAAACTCGACCGTCGCCTCCCTTCCCAACCGATCGTCATTTACGGGCATAATGTCCTCAACTATCTATGTATAGCAGGCATCGTCTTCCTGATTATTGCAGGTTCCGTAGTCCAGGATAGGGCAGCCATGTTCTTTGCCCTTGCTGCTGCCGTGATCTCCCTGACTTTCGGCATACTCTTTGCTATCAGGGTCGGGGGAGCGGACATGCCTATAACCATTTCTCTGCTTAACTCCTTCTCCGGTTTGGCAGGGTCGATCTGCGGACTCGCTCTGGGTGACCCGCTGCTGGTAGCAGTAGGTGCCATTGTGGGAGCTTCGGGACTGATCCTTACGGGGATCATGTGCAGGGCTATGAATCGCTCTCTGCTTGAAGTGCTGAATGGTTCTGTAGGGGCGGCGCTGGCCCTGGACGATGAGTGTGGAGGAACGCTTTTCTGCGAACAAACGAACCAAAAGAAAACCGTAGCCGAGGTACTCACGGAAGCCCAAAAGGTAATAATTGTACCGGGTTATGGCATGGCTGTTGGGCAAGCCCAGTGGAAGGTTAAAGAACTTCTTGATGTGCTGGAGGCAAAGGGTAAAGAAGTTAAATTCGCCATTCATCCGGTCGCCGGGAGGATGCCCGGGCATATGAACGTCCTGCTTGCTGAAGTGGATGTGCCTTACGATCAGCTTTGCGAGATGGATGCCATTAACCCTGAGTTCCCTGAAACCGACTTAGTGATCGTCATTGGAGCCTGTGATGTGGTCAATCCAGCCGCTATTTCTAAGGAGGGGACACCCATTTACGGGATGCCTATCCTGAGAGTTGATCAGGCGCGACACATTATCATCTGCAACATGGACAAAAATCCGGGTTACTCAGGGGTGCCGAACCCCTTATACGAACAGCCGAATGTTTATTTCCTTTTGGGAAATGCAGCTGATACCCTTGATGAATTAATAGGCTATTTAAAATAACAATTGTGCTCTTCCCCCTCGGGGTAACGCAGACCGGTATCCGGCTCAGCTGTAATCCTTCAACTCAGTAAAAGCCTTATCAAATCAAGTACAGATTCGGTTACTTAAAATAATTAACCAAATTGATTATGATCAAGGAGGTCATTTGACATGCAGTTCAAAGGTTTAACGATCGGTATACCCAAGGAGATCATGCATGGTGAACTCCGTGTTGCTGCCACTCCTGAAACGGTGGGGAAAATGACGGCAGCTGGTGCCAGAGTGCTTGTGGAAAAAGATGCCGGAAAGGGCTCTTATTTCGAGGATGATGCTTACCGGAAGGTAGGGGCTGAGATAGTATCCGATGTAGAGGAGCTCTATGAAGCGGCTGACATCATTTTGAAGGTAAAGGAGCCCTTGTTCAACTCTCAGAAGAACAAACATGAAGTGGAAATGATGCATGCGGGGCAAACACTGATTACCTTTCTTCATCCGGCGGCTCCGGCAAATCACGAGATGGTGCAAAGACTTGCTGCCAAGGGGGTTACCAGCTTTACCCTGGACGGGATTCCGAGAATCTCCAGGGCACAAGCGATGGATGCCCTAACCTCTATGAGTACGGTTGCCGGTTACAAAAGCGTGCTTATGGCTGCGGACATGCTGCCTAAGTTTATGCCGCTGATCGGAACAGCGGTTGGAGTGATTCAGCCGGCTGTGGTCCTAGTCATAGGCACCGGTGTTGCCGGCCTCCAGGCTGTTGCCACCGCCAAGAGGCTAGGGGCTGTAGTTTATGCTGTGGATATCCGCCCCGACGCTATCGAGCAGGCTAAAAGCCTGGGCGCGAAAGTGGTGGATGTCGGTGTGCCGCCTGAAATAGCGGTAGGCGAAGGAGGCTATGCCAAAAGCCTCCCCGAAGAGTGGCTGCTTAAAGAAAGAGAGGCCATCAGTGAAGCCGTCAGCAAGGCCGACATCATCATCCTCACGGCCCTGATTCCCGGGAAACTAGCACCTGTTCTGATTACAGAGGAAATGGTCAAATCGATGAAACCCGGATCGGTGATCGTCGATGTTGCCATTGACCAAGGAGGAAACTGCGCCCTGACCGCTGCTGGGGAACGGAAACAGGTTTACGGTGTGTGGATTGACGGAACCAAAAACATCCCTGGTATGGTCCCGGTCAGCTCCACCTGGATGTTTGCTCACAACATCTACAATTATATTGCCTGCCTTGTCAAAGAAGGCAAGGTGGTTATTAATATGGATGATGCGATCATCGCTTCCTCCCTGGTGACCAAAGACGGAAAGCTGGTTCACACTGGGGCGCTGGAAGCCATTAAAAAAATGGGGAGCGAAGTTAAGTGAGCCCTTTTACTTTGATATTAATTTTCATTATCGCTACACTGGCCGGGTATAAAGTGATCAATGAAGTGCCGTCTTTGCTCCATACACCTCTGATGTCGG
The DNA here is from genome assembly GCA_012842275.1 of Syntrophaceticus sp. Classification (GTDB taxonomy): domain Bacteria; phylum Bacillota; class DSM-12270; order Thermacetogeniales; family Thermacetogeniaceae; genus DTU068. The sequence goes on from DUSK01000014.1 coordinate 10,293, forward strand.
GCATGAACGCTCTTTCTGGGGTGACCGTTTTGGGCTCCCTAGTCGCCACTGCCAGTGCGGTGGCGGTGGGGAATGTGTTTTTGGGTTTTCTTGCTATCACCCTGGCGACAATTAACCTCGTGGGAGGTTTTATCGTTACAGACCGCATGCTGAGGATGTTTAAGTCTAAATGAGCATCTAACCCCAGGTGCTTTCGCAGGAACAGCCACTTTAAGGGTGGCTGTTCCTCGTTTTCCGGCATGTCTGCTGAGCCGGTGGGTTGAAATAAACCCTCGATTGAGAAAAGACTAGCTTTCATATATAGTTGAAATAATAATTGAAAATGTATAAATATGTTGTATAATATAAAATGTTGTCGCTTTTTACATAATTCCCTAGAAATAAACATCTTCCGATAATGGTAAACCTATTGAAAAATAGGGGCACAAAGCCAAGGGCCTAAGGCTTTTTATAAGCTAAGGTAGCCGGTTGCCGAAGTAGATGTTTTTTTATTTGCATCTGCTGCTACCATCTATTGCTGGAGTTATAAAACATTTCAGCATAGATGGAGCATTTGTTTATGACACTTTCTAGAAAAAGTCGTAAAATGAAAGGAGAAATTTTATGAAAATTATGGTTGTAGATGATGCTGCTTTTATGCGTTTAACCCTTGAAAAAATATTTATAAGTGCGGGACATGAAGTAATCCAAGCAAAAGATCCCGTTGAAGCCCTGATGCTATATCAAGAACATAAGCCCGACCTGGTTACTATGGATATTACCATGCCAGAAATGAACGGGGTTGAAGGTGTTAAAAAATTGAAAGAGATAGATCCTAATGCTCGAGTAATTATGATTTCTGCAATGGGTCAGCAGTCTATGGTAAGAGATGCAATCAAAGCAGGCGCCTTGGATTTTGTGGTGAAACCCTTTCAGCCAGAACGTATACTAACTGCGATCAACAGAGCAGTACAAAAAAATATATGAGAAGGAGCAAAAGTATATATCCAGTAGTTGAGTAAGCATTGATAAGGGAAGTGACTTCTTTTAATGCTGAATTCAGACAGCCCACACATCTCTTTCCTGGCAGTAAGCTGCGGCCCTAATTCAGCACCGGCTGCTCAACCATCCCCCCTAATGTTTCATCATCACCAAGCAATTCTTCAGAAAATTCAAAAACAATGCCCGGCCACAAATTGGTCTGATAATGGAATTGATGATGATGTAATGAACGGTATAAAATATAACTAAACAGTGAGCTTTTTGAGGAAGTGAAAATATTTTGAGAAAAATAAAAGTTTTAATTGTAGATGACAGCCTTATATTTAGAAAAGTTTTATCAAGGGGCATTTCATCAGATCCATATATAGAAGTGGTAGCACAAGCAGAGGATCCTTTTGATGCGAGGAATAAGATTATAGAATATAAGCCTGATGTTATGATCTGTGATGTGGAAATGCCCAAAATGAACGGTATCGAATTTATACGCAGATTGCTTCCGCAATATCCCTTGCCGGTTGTTGTTGTCAGTGCAATAAGCAGTGCGGTATTTGATGCTTTAGATGCAGGTGCAGTGGACTTTGTTCCCAAACCTGATTTTCGGACGGGGAAAAGCGTTGAAGACTTTATTAATGACCTTATAGTCAAAATAAAAATAGCAGCAAACGCAAAAGTTTTACAGAAAAAGGTTGCCCATCAGGATGATATAACGGAAGTTAAAAATGAGAATATTGATGCAAGCAAAATAATTGCTATCGGAGCCTCTACAGGAGGTGTTGAGGCGATCCATAATATATTGAAATCTCTACCTCCGACTGTACCGGGAATTGTGATCGTACAACACATCCCACCTGTATTTTCGAAAATGTTTGCAGATCGCCTCAATGCATCCACTTCCCTAATGGTGAAGGAGGCCCAAACAGGAGATTATTTGAAGCAGGGGAAAGTTTTAATAGCCCCTGGGGATAAGCATATGAGGGTCAAAAAAGCTGGTAAACAGTATAAGGTAGAAGTTTTTTCAGGAGATAAAGTTAATGGTCATCGCCCTTCTGTTGATGTTCTTTTTGAATCTGTAGCACAGGAAGCAGGTAATAAGGCAATTGGAGTTATCCTCACAGGGATGGGATACGATGGGGCACAAGGCATTCTTTCTATGAAACAAAAAGGCGCTCGAACCATTGGACAGGATAAGAATACATCGGTCGTTTATGGTATGCCCAAAAGCGCATTTGACAGAGGAGGTGTGGAATTTTTACTTCCTCTGCAGGAGATTCCACGTTATATTCTCAACTTAATTTAGTATTAATACGTTTTATTTACAGTGACTTGAGCGGGGTAAAACTATGCCCTGCTTTTGTATTTATTGCCATTTATATAATAATAATCCGCCCAATCCTTTTTTGCCTGTATGCCTTTGAGTCATTATTTATGGTTATTATTGGCTCTTATCAGAGGCTTCAAATCACGAGCAGAATACTACTATGCGTTTAACTGTTCTATGCATTTACTGGGATGGGGGTGAGTGCTGAATAAATGCGTATGATATCTAACTGGGATGGCGCTGAACTATTATTAGATGCTTTCAGTTATAGGATTATGTAAAGTTTACTTCTTTACATATTTATCGTTGGGTAGGTGGAGTTTCACATTGTTAATAATTACAGTGCTATCATCAATCCACTGTATAGAAGCTTTCTCTTCTATGTATTTAAAGTAAATAATTTTAGGTTTCTTATTAATTTTATTGGCATACAATAAATAAAAATATAAGAATTTTTCTCTTCATATCAAATTTAAATCTCCTTTAAATAATTTTCCTATCTTCATGTTATTTACTGACCAACATTATTCCTTGAACTCATTCAATGTTTCTTTTGCAACGGGATTTTCTCGGTTTTTAGTATGATCGGCATAACACTTTTGCTATAATATTCTATATAAGACTATCATTACCTTTTAATACAATTATCTGAAGCAATAGTAACAACACTAATTATCCACAAAACTATTGA
>DUSK01000160.1 GCA_012842275.1 Syntrophaceticus sp.
AGTGAATAGTTCCCATCACATAGTCAAATGGATAATTGTTGATCATTTTTTCAACATGGGGCTCACAACCTGGATTGTACCCTATTTCTAATCCGGCTTTTACTTTCAGATTTGTATGCTTAAACTCCTCCTGAGCCCGGCTTATTTCTTCAAAATAGCTGTCCAGCCAGATAAAATTGAAAACTGATACCTTTTCGCCATTTAAATAAACAAAATTGTCCTTTTCCCTGCGTACCGGATCCAACTCCACATGGGTAGTGAAACAGATTTCCCTTAGGCCTAACTCCAAGGCTTTCTGACAATACTCCCTTATCTTGACGGGAGAGGCATCTATTGAATAGTCCGGGTGAACATGATAATCGGTTCTTTGGTGTTCCATCATTTATTAGCTCCTTTGCTGGGTACTAATCTGTATAAAATGCAGGTATCACCAGTCACCTCTAGGTAGAAAAAAAGAAAACCTCCGCTGCAACCGAACACAATCACAAAAGAGGTTATCCAAGCAACTGCCGGCTATCTGGAGAAAGCCCATGGCCGCGAAAAAAGAGTTATTATTCCACATAAAGTGTACTCCCCGGCAAAATAAATTTCAACATCAGACACATATAGGCTATTCTTCCGCCTCTTTCACCAATCCAACACTTCCGCATAACATAATACCAAATATCGCCAAACAAAAAGGGGTTGATAAATATGGAGCAGTCTAAACCGATGCAGGGCTATGTTCCACCAGGCAAGCACAGGCTTCCCCCTCTCCCCTATCCATATAATGCTTTAGAGCCTGTGATCAGTGAAAGGACACTGCGCATTCACCATGACCGGCATCATCTTTCCTATGTGGAAGGGCTGAATAATGCTGAACTTAAACTGGTAGAGGCGCGGCGCATGGGGGACTTCAGCCTTGTGAAGCACTGGGAGAGGGAGATCGCCTTTAACGGCTCAGGGCACATCCTGCACAGCATCTATTGGACAGTGATGGCTCCACCGGCAGCAAGAGCACCGGAATATTATACTATGAGGGAAATTGAAAAATACTTTGGGAGCTTTACATCTTTTAAAGAACAATTTACTGAAGCATCGATCCAGGTAGAAGCCTCAGGATGGGGAGTGCTCTGCTGGGTGCCGTCCTGGGGAAGAATGGAGATCCTGACTGCAGAAAAACACCAGAACCTCACCCAGTGGGGTGCGATTCCCTTGCTTGTTGTGGATGTATGGGAACACGCCTATTATTTAGACTATCAAAACAGGCGTGCTGATTATGTGAGGGCCTGGTGGCGCCTTGTCAATTGGCCAGAAGTGGAACGGCGCCTGCGTCTGGCCATGCGCACCAGGGTGCCGCTGACAACATCACCTTATGAGGAATAGCATTATAAATGCATTATATGTGCGTATTATATATGCATTACAACTTTCTTTATTGCACTTTACCTTATTTAAACTCGCATCATATTTCATTAATAATGCACTTTCTTATCATTATTGCAATTCACCTTGCTTCGGCGCGGCCCGATCACCCAACCTGTCCCGGTGATCGCGGGAAAATCGCGCTAGGCCTGCGACAGCATATTATCTTTTTTGTATTCACCGGGGCTTAAACCAGTTTTTTTCCTGAAGATTTTGCAAAAGTAGCTGCGGTCAGTGAAGCCGGTCCGATTGGCAATTAACTCGATGCTCTGATCGGTTTCTAGGAGCAGCCGCTTCGCCTGCTCTATCCTCACATCATGGATATAGTCTATGATGGAATAGCCTATTCTCTTCTTAAAAAGCTGCCCCAGATATGCCGGGTTCATATGGCATACTGCGGCAATCTCTTGAACAGAGAGGGTTTTCGAATTGTAGTTGTTATGAATATAATCGATCACAGTGCTGATAATACCCTTTTCACCGCCGGTATTTTTCTCATATATCACATCAATAAAAGTGTTCCCTACAGACAGCAGCCATAGAACCACTTTATCTACTGTGTCTGCATCATCTATCTCTTTCAGTTTCAGATCGCTCAGATGGATTACTTCCCCGAATTTTACCCCGTATTCTTTTGACATGCGGGTGAATAAGCTGAGAAACTCCAGACTGCGCCCCTTGATTATTTCCAGCTGCCCTTTGCTCTGGACAAACATTTGCAAAACCAACTGCTCCAGCAGTTTTTTTGCCTCCGCAATATTGCCATTTCTGGTTTCTGCAAAGATCCTGCTCCCCAGATTGCTTATATCCTGCTCTGCATCAAATAAATCAATCCTGCTGTCCACATCTTTCTTATCCTTGTTTTCGCCCCATATCCAGGTTCCGACCTTCCGCAGTTTGCGGTGAAAATCAAAAATATCTGCTCCACTCAGATCCATATAACTGGTAATAATCAAGGCCAGATCCGCTGCTGCCTGGATGTCAATAGTTGACATTTGTCTTACTTCATTAAAGGATTGCATCAGTTCCCCGGCATCCAGCCCGTTCTTCTCAGCAAAATCCTTGATCCAGCTGCAGTTTAATTCAGTAGGCTGCCACATCCTCACCTGACCGCATACCAAATTTCCGATATGTTTGCCCCTGTAGGAGATGGGACAGACCCATGAGATGAGCCCTGCATGACATTTAAAAAAATAGGGTTCCTTCCATTTGATGGCATGGACCCCACCCTGGGCATAAGAACGCCTGCACCTTGCCAGTCCGGTAGAACTGGATTTAACTAACTGACAGAATTCACAATCACCCTGCTGAGAAGTAAGAATGCAATTCCCTTCCACATCTGTTACAGCGGAATTTATCTTAGTAGCATGAGAAAAAGAATTTAAGATTCGTTGAAAAAGGCTTTTTCCCACTTTTGTATTCTTCTGTTCCTGCGTTTCTTCTTTCAAAAGTTGTTCCAGCACTGCAGCCGCCCCCCCTCTAAGTTCCCGCATGTAGTAATAGATCTTATCTCTGTTCCCTTAATTCACAGCTGTAGCCTTTCCTGCATATTACAACTAGCATAATCCTGTAAATTCTACTCTCAGTTTAAGATAAAAACATATAGCTCACAAGTGCTTTTATTTTCGTTATTGTTTACTATTAACATTTCCAGTGTATTTTTTTTGTATTTTATTGCTGTTTTCAGCCTATCATTTTCAATATATAATCTACAGCTTTACCGGTGCGGTCCCTACCGGCACTGCAATGGATGATTACCGGTTTGGGCAGCTCTTGATAAGCCATCCAGACCTTCTGCAGGGCATCCTCTGTCACTATCCCACCTAAAACAGGGTCCCGCAACATGATATGTGCAGCATGAAAACCACAGGCACGATAATATTCCACCAGCCCTTCTGGGAGGTCCTTATACAAACATAGGTGTTTATCATCCAACAGACAGATGATAGAACGAATCCCCATCTCCCTCAGCACCGCAAGCCACTTGTCAACCTCCTCCCTAGGAGCTTCTGCATAAGGGCCCAAAGCTCTGCCGGGACGAGCTGACCTAGCCAGAACACCGGGAATTACCCATTGAGGCTCAAACACTAAAACCCACCCCCTGTGTTTTTCTCCCCACACCGCCCATCGCGCGGGTGGCATTGAGGACAGCGATCAGGGCAACACCCACATCAGCGAAAACCGCCGCCCACATGGTGGCTATGCCAACTGCACCCAGCGCCAGCACAATAGCTTTAA
>DUSK01000166.1 GCA_012842275.1 Syntrophaceticus sp.
AAAGGGCCTTCCGCCGAAAAGACCCACATAGTAAGAAATAACAGAACCAACAGTACCCCCGATAGTTCCGGCCAAGGCTGCGGGAAAAAACTGCAGCTGCCCTGTAGAAACCAGGTAGCCTCCGAAAGGAAGGATGACCACGCTGGTAATAGGGATGTTACAGCTTTCAACAGCCATCAGCACCCCCAGCCCCCAGTATCCAAAGGAGGCAAAATAAGAAGTTACTGTTGTTGTAAACTCAAAGAGCAGTTCATCCATCAGTAGAACCCTTTCCCTTCCCTAAGCCCCCACCTATGTCAAAGCTAAACCATTTAACAGTTCTCCATTTATCACACCATATCCTGTAAAATAAAGTCGCAGTATGGTTGATCGTATTCAGCGGCCAAATTCCAATACAAAAACTGTGTCCATCGTTAGCTATTCTTATGCTAAAATATCAACAAAGACCTCTATCGATGGAAAAGAAAGTGCACAAATTAACCTGAAATCCTTAACTAGGGGGCTTAGTTAGTGAAACATAAAGTTTTCAACTGTCTCATAATTTTCATCTGCTTGTCGCTGGCCTTTTCTGGGTGTGCCTCTCAAGGCGGAGCCGCCGACTTAATGGCTGATATAAAACCATCTCAACACCCGAACTCTCCTGCCCAGATAGACAAGACCATCAAAAAGGAGATCAATGCTTTTTCAGCTGATCTGTTCAAAAAGTCGGCGGAAAAAGAAGGCAATATCATGATCTCACCGGCATCAGTCTATCTGGCATTGGCCATGGCACTGAATGGCGCTGATGGGGAAACCAAAACAGCCATGCTGGATGTTCTGGCTGATCAGGGCTTGACCGTAGACATGATCAACAATGCCTGCCGCAGCTGGATTGCTCTTTTAGAAAAAACAGACAGCAAAACAAAACTAAAAATAGCCAACTCCATCTGGTTTGACCAAGAATTCACACCATACAAACCGTTTTTGCAGAAAAACGCAGACTATTTCGCTGCTGATGTAAAGAGACTGAACTTTAAAGACCGAAACACCCCAAACATCATCAATAACTGGGTTAAAGAAGCGACCCATAATACGATCGACAAGATCGTAGACTCCATAGACCCAGATGTGGTCATCTACCTGATCAACGCGGTTTATTTCAAATCTGATTGGCAGAAAGAATTCAACAAAAACAACACCCGTGACCGCACTTTCAACACACCTGATGGCACCATCAAAACTCCCTTTATGCACCGGCTCGACCGGATGACCTACTTCTCAATCAATAAGGCCACAGGTATTGCACTTCCCTATGCTGATCAAAAGTTTGCTTACTTTGCCCTGTTGCCTGACAAAGAGATGACACCACGGGAATGGCTGGCTGAGCAGGATCAATCACTGTTCGATGATCTGGCGAGATTAATGGCTAAAAAGCCCAAATTCACAGTCCAGCTGGCCATGCCAAAGTTCGAAGCGCACTATGAGGACAGCCTGCTCAATGAGCTGACTGAAATGGGTATGGGCATCGCCTTCGACCCAGATCAGGCAGATTTTTCACAGATGAATGAACAGCACACCAAGGACCTTTATATCAGTGAGGTTAAACACAAAACATACATCAGTGTCGATGAAAAAGGCACTGAAGCCTCAGCAGCAACCTCTGTCGAAGTGCGAGTGACCAGCACTCACCAGTTCGACAAGGAACTGATCCTGGACCGGCCCTTCATTTATGGGGTCATGGATCTCCAGACAGGGATGCCTCTCTTTGTGGGCATCATGGAGAACCCGGCAGCTGAATAAACTATATCATTCAATCTCCATTGCCGGCTCCTTTGGTTGACGGGCTATTTAAATGATTGTTGATGGTTAATGTAGCCATATATTAATAATATTTATTGCTATATAGGCCTTCCCGGTATAATTGTTGGGGCTCTCTGGGCTTTAACAGCAAAAGATGTTAATCAGGTGTACAATGGGGGTATTTAATACTGATGATATCTAACCGCAACAGTAAATCTCACAGAGTTAACCTAACTGAATTCCAGAAAATCCAGTCCAATCCATGATGTCGGTATATATCTATCCAGTCTGACACAAATCGAAAGGGAAACGGTTGAATGATTGCTGTTCCAAAAAGCTGTTGGTTCGGTGGAATAAGAAGACCTACAGTTTCCTAGCATAAATAAAAATCTCAATTAAACAGGGAATTAAGATTATGACAGGTGCAAGAGAAAAGGCTATAAATAGAATGGAGTCTTCACTGATCTCAAAGAATAGGCTGGCAATACTAATGCAGATAAGAACAATGGACCAGAAGATCAATCTCCGGCCGCCGTATTTGTTAATCTTGTACCAATTCTCTTCAGATTGAAAAGCCTTTTTTATTCTTACTCCGTACAGCGGATTCATTTTGACAGAACCCCGTACCATAGGGATACTGATAGCGATAAGCAGCAAACCGGTAAAAATATAACATACAGATATTACAATGGTTCCTTCATTCAGGTAAACCCCCTCCTATCTGTACCGTCCCTTGTTCCAGCAAGGAACGCACTTCTTCCACGGTCTGGCAGCTGTTTATTCTGGCACGCAACTTAGCTGCACCGGGAAGCCCCTTCATATAGCAGGCCAACTGCTTCCGCATTTGCAATAGTGCTGTTCTCTCTCCTTTGATCTTTACAGCCAGGTCAAAATGCCTTCTTGCCACTGCAAATCGCTCTTCCGCTGTGGGCTCAGGGAGCAGTTCTCCGGTTTTTAAATAGTGTGCTGTTCTTTGAAAGATCCAGGGGTTGCCCAGTGCCCCCCTCCCGATCATGACCGCATCACAGCCGGTTTCCTGGAACATCCTCTTGGCATCCTCCGGTGTGGTGATATCCCCGTTGCCGATCACCGGGATCTTCACCGCTTTTTTTACCAGGCGAATGATTCCCCAGTCAGCCTTCCCGGAGTAGAACTGTTCCCGGGAGCGGCCGTGAACAGCCACAGCTGCAGCACCGTTCTCCTCAGCCAGCATGCTCAGCTCCACAGCGGTTGATTCACCCGATGACCAGCCTTTACGCATCTTGACGGTCACCGGCACATCCACTGCCTCTGCCACTGCCCTGATAATCTCGGCTGCTTTAGGGAGGTCCCGCATCAGGGC
>DUSK01000161.1 GCA_012842275.1 Syntrophaceticus sp.
TCCCTGATGATATCTTCAACAACATCCATCAGCTCGGTTTTCGCCTCACGTATACGGGTGCGTTTATCCCTGTAGAGGATGTACGCTTTGGCGGTACGGGCATGGCCCTTTTCAATTAATACCTTTTCCACCACATCCTGGACATCCTCCACACCAAAGATCTGCCCGTTGTATTTCTGTTTCAGTGCACGCAGCACTTCCAGGGTAAGGGAAACCGCCAGTTCCCGGTCCTCCCCGCCTACAGCGCGAGCAGCTTTAAAAATTGCATCTGTGATTTTAGAATCATCAAAAGGTACTTCTCTGCCATCTCTTTTTTTAATCTTAGTAAACAATTCGGTTCTCCTCTCTATCAATATTACTTTAATCGCTGGCATAATTACTATTATCTGCGCCCTCTGACACCCATTTCTTCTAGGCAGTCAAGAATCTCCCCTACATCTTGAAATTCTCTGTAAACAGAAGCAAAACGAACATAAGCCACCTTGTCCAATTTCAGCAGATGATTCATCACTATCTGCCCGATCACCTTACTGGGAACCTCATGTTCAGGCTGATTGCGGAGCTCTCTCTCTATCTCATCAACTATTTCCGATAAGGTTTCCAGTGCTGTTGGTCTTTTTTCACATGCCTTCATGATGCCGGTCAGGAGCTTGTCCCGGTTAAAAAGCTCCCTCCTGCCATCTTTTTTGATCACCCATAAAGGCACATCATCCACCCGTTCATAGGTAGTAAAACGCCTGCTGCAACTGTTACATTCCCTTCTGCGCCTGATCGTAAAACCATTATCCAGTGCTCTGGACTCTAAAACCCTTGACTCACTTTTTTTGCAAAAAGGGCAGCGCATCAGTCATCATCCATCCTTCAAATAGGAATAGAAACCAATATATAGAGTAATGCAGTATTTATTATACTACATATAGTGTGACATTCCTGCTTCTTTGACAACAAAAAAAGTCCCATCTTTCATTTGGGACTGAAGTCTTATGCGCTTCCTCCCCCTATATCTTACAACGGAGATCAATTTACCTAAAAAAAGAATATTCTCAACATCACTTTGATTACTTCTGCTGGGGCTGATTTGTGCCAGAATATTCAACCAAAATCACATCTACACCTATTTTCACAATCTTCTCCCAGGGGATGACCACCTCCTCATTCTTCACAAAAAAATTAAACACCCGGTTATTCCCGGGTAAGATAATGGATCTGACCCGGCCGGTTTCCACATCAATATCGATATCCCTGATCATCCCCAAACGCCTGCCATCTATAACATTAATAACATCATGAAGCCGCAGTTCAGATATTTTAATCACTGCTGCCACCTCCCTCAAAATAAATATATGAGAGAGATGCGCATTTTGTGCCCCTTTGTTATCTTAAACCCTTCAGCTTTGCCAGGTTGCCGTGATCCCGGTTCAGCCACTCCAATAGCTTAAAACTAAGACCAACCCTATTTTCCTCCACATTTTCATCTGCGATTTCAGCAATTACCATATTTTCATCCTGCTTTGCCATTACCTCCATTGTTGTGTTTGCTTCATTTTTCATTTCCCTTTCCAAAAAATTACCCGAAATGTCAACAAAACAAAGGGGCGGAAAAAGAACACACCACCAGTTGGCGCCTTTGCCATTCCCCAGCACCACTTTCACAGCCTCATATTCACCCTGAGGCAGTATCAGTTTGCCATAAGCCCTGAGAGGGAAATCAAAGCGGCCGTATTCCAACCTTACTGGGTAAGTCAATCCAGCAGCAGCTACAACTTCCTGAGCAGCAGCAATCAACTGTGTGCGGTTATTCATAATTACCTCTCGTGCTTCTTGGTAGTTTTGCACCCCTGTCAACTGCTCTTTCAATATCTCAACAATACGGTCCCGTACCTTGTATTTTACTGCCTGATCCTGCTGATGATCACTGTTGGCGATAACATGGAGCCGTATCAGGTTATCCGGGGTATAAGCTGTTTTCGTTTGTACAGCTGTACAGAAAAAAACAAGGGTTAGCAGAGAACAGAGCAGCAGCAAAATGCCAATTTTCTGCCGGGTCATATCATATCACCCCTAAATGTTTTTTTAAATGTATTTTCGCATATGGTTCAATGCAGCTTTTTCCAGCCGTGACACCTGGGCTTGTGATATGCCGATCTCTTCGGCTACCTCCATCTGGGTCTTCCCTTCAAAAAAACGCATAGTGAGGATCTTTTTCTCACGGTTATTCAATTTACTCAGAGCCTCCCGGATCGCTATTGTTTCCAGCCAGTTGAGATCATGGTTTTTTTCATCACCGATCTGGTCCATCACATAAATGGGGTCACCTGCGTCATGATAAATTGGCTCAAAGAGGCTGACCGGTTCTTGAATAGCATCCATGGCAAAAATAACATCTTCTCTGGGTAAATTGAGTTCCTCAGCGATCTCATTTATTTTTGGTTCCCGGGAGTGTTTGTTGATCAATGTTTCCCTCACCTGGATGGCCTTATAGGCAATATCCCTCAGGGATCTACTGACCCTGATGGGGTTGTTATCTCGCAGATAACGCCGAATTTCTCCAATGATCATCGGAACTGCATAGGTAGAGAACTTCACATTCTGCCCCAAATCAAAATTATCAATAGCTTTGATCAGGCCAATACATCCGACCTGGAACAGATCATCTACATATTCCCCGCGATTGGTAAACCGCTGAATCACACTGAGTACCAGGCGCAGGTTCCCTTTGATCAGTTTTTCTCTTGCTGTTTTATCACCGGCTTTGACACTTAAAAATAGTTCATTCATTTCTTCACTGGTAAGCACCGGTAGCTTGGCTGTGTTTACTCCACATATCTCAACCTTGTTTACCATTCCGCCTGCTTCCTCCCCAGCGATTCTTTGGTCGTTTTTCATTATTACCGGGGATGTCTCAAAATATACGATCAGCTACAGAACCCCCCTTGAAAAAAAGAAAATGGGAACCCAATGGATTCCCAGAACTGCTTTTTTTAATTTTCAATTAAATTATTAAGGGGGATAACCGGCATAAGTTATTCCATACAGCAAATTTCTTTACGCAACCTCTTTATTATGCGCTTTTCCAAGCGGGAAATATAAGACTGTGATATGCCCAGCAGATCAGCCACCTCTTTTTGGGTTTTCTCTCTGGCACCGCACAGCCCAAACCTGAGTTCCATTATCTTGCGTTCCCTGGGAGATAGTCTGTTGACAGCGGTATGCAGCAGTTTCCGGTCAACCTCCTCTTCTAAATGCCGGTAAATAACATCACTATCTGTTCCCAGTACATCTGACAGGAGCAGTTCATTACCGTCCCAGTCAGTGTTCAAGGGCTCATCAAAGGACACTTCAGCCCTGTTTTTATTGCTCCTGCGCAGATGCATTAGAATTTCATTTTCGATACAGCGGGAGGCATAGGTAGCCAGCTTGATTTTTCGCTGGGGTTTAAAGGTATTTACAGCCTTAATCAGTCCAATAGTACCGATAGAAACCAGGTCCTCAATACCCACACCGGTGTTATCGAATTTGCGGGCAATATAAACCACCAACCGCAGATTCCTTTCAATAAGAGCATTCCTTACAGAGATATCCCCGCTTTCTAGCTGGCTCAATAAAGCCGTTTCCTCTTCACTGGTCAGAGGAGGCGGAAGTGCTTCATGGTTTCCCAAGTAATAGATATGAGACGGATATCTAAATCTCTGCAAAAAACGTATCAACCACAACCGAACCTGCCACAACAATGAAACTCTCTCCCTCATCAGCAATCCCCCTTAATTAAAACTCAATTTGTGGCTGTTTGAATCAAATCAGGATGAAGCAGGGCTCGATAAGACCCCTGGGGCGAAAGACGCCTGTTGTAAATACCAATAACCACATCGGTTTTACAAAGCTGTTGGTCCCCTGTAAAAACTGTTATCTTATCAGGGCGGAAACCAACCAGCATACCATGGCGTTTACCAATGGTTGTAAAAGGTATCAACCTCAATGACAGAGTATTTCCCTCACTGGGAACCAGCTCAGTTAATCTGCTTAGATCAACTTCTCCATCAGCATCGATAATGTTCTGCATTTCCAATGGCAGATATGGCTTGAGAACACTATATTCCACAATAACAACAGGTCTTCTTGTCAGAGGGTCAACAAGCTGGTTCCCGGTGTCAACCAGCCCGGTCACCTTAAAGGTCTTACCTTGAATACATATCTCAACATCTACCTTCAATAAATCTTGTAATAAATTCTTTTTGATATAGGCTATCCCGTATTTTCCCAATACAGCAGCGGTAACCAATGCCACGGCAAGCCACAAATAGTGAAGGGGAAGGTTTGATATCAATGAACTGCTGCTGGAAAAATACATAAAACCGAGCACTGCTCCACCCATTGTAAAGGCAACCAAATAAAAGTAGAGAACAGCCTGCCCAAACTTCTTCCATCGTAAGGGACAATAGGCTATCACAACCATCCCCAGGGAAACGATAAACTTGATTTCCATCCTGGACATCATTTGAAAAGCGGGCAGCAGAACAAGCACACTGTACAAAGAGCCTAAAGTTGCGGCAAGCCCCAACCTCCAATAGGTTATCCGAACCTGAGCCAGCCGGGCTGCTGCCCAGAGAACCACAAAATCCATTACAAAATTGATTAAAAACAACATATCCACATAGACAGCAGTGCTTCCGGGCATAAGGTCCACCCTGGGTATCATATTTCAAAACTTATTTATTAATGTATATTCATTGAAATTCGCTACAATACCAATGGTCATTATATTAAATATTAAAAATGATATCTGTCAGAATATGATAATTTGCTGGTTTATATATCGCGGGATTCACCAAAAACTTTACCTGCTCTTAGACACAAATTAACCTCAGTCGCCCATTAAAGCAGGTATCAACCTTTTATCGGGGTAATATGAGTTTAAAAGCTGTAAATATATGAGGCAGGGTGTCAGATATTAAAGAGACCCCATTAGTGGGGCCAATAGAAAAATGCCGAAAGATAATTCATTCGGCATTGACCAATAGACGAATAGGCATACAAGCTGTTTTAATCATCAAGTCACTGCTCTGATAAGAATACTATTCTGCAGTTATTTAACGTTTCCGCAGGAATGCAGGAATATCCAAATCATCAGAGGTAAATGAGCGCAGATCAACAACAGTGCCTTCCTTTTCCTGATGACTTACTCCATCAAATCCGGTGGCAATAACTGTTACCCTCACTTCATCTTCAAGGTTTTCATCGATTACCGCACCGAAAATGATATTTGCTTCTGGATCTGCTGCCTGTGAAATGATCTCGGCTGCCTCGTTTACCTCAAAAAGGCCCAAATCAGGCCCACCGGTGATATTAAGCAGCACACCCTTGGCACCCTCAATAGATGTTTCCAGCAGTGGGCTCGATATGGCTATTTTTGCTGCCTCCGCTGCCCGATTTTCCCCTTTGGCACTGCCGATCCCCATTAAGGCTGTACCTGTATTTGACATTATTGTTTTCACATCAGCAAAGTCTAAATTGATCAACCCTGGGACAGCAATTAAATCTGAAATACCCTGAACTCCCTGCCTCAGCACATCATCTGCAATGCGGAAGGCTTCATTGATCGAGGTAGACTTATCCACTACCTGCAACAACCGATCATTAGGGATGGTGATCAAGGTATCAACTTTGCTTTTCAACTCCTGAATACCCTGTTCTGCCTGGGTAGCTCGCTTTTTGCCTTCAAAGGTAAAGGGCCTGGTTACCACACCAACGGTCAGAGCACCAACCTCCTTGGCAACTTCAGCAACTACCGGCGCCCCACCGGTTCCAGTTCCTCCGCCCATACCTGCTGTAACAAACACCATATCAGCACCACGCAGGGCCTGCATTAATTCATCGCGGCTCTCTTCCGCCGCCTTTTTCCCTATCTCCGGGTCTGCACCTGCACCCAGACCCTTGGTCAGCTTTGCTCCAATCTGCATCTTATGTTCTGCCAAAGACAAATTCAGAGCCTGGGCATCGGTATTGACAGCAATGAAATGCACGCCCTTCAGTTCAGCCTGGATCATTCTATTGACGGCATTCCCACCACCACCACCGACACCGATTACCTTGATATCAGCGAACTGATTTGTGTCAACCTCCAATTCCAACATCTCCCTGTCGATCCCTCACTTCTCAAAAAAGATCTTGAAACCATTTTTTAATCCTGCTGAAGATATTCTTCACAAAAAATCCGTCTTCATTCTCTTGCATTGCCTGCTGACGTCTGACTCCATATAGCAACAGCCCCACACCTGTGGCATACTCAGGGCTGTTTACAACATCAGCCAAGCCAGCTATACCTTCAGGATATCCAACCCTGACAGGTTTTTGTAATAAGTCAACTGCCAGTTCGGCAATTCCGTTGGTTAAAGCAGTTCCTCCGGTCAGAACAATTCCCCCTGGAAGTAAACCCGTATAACCGGAACTATCCAATTTATTCTTTACGAGAGAGAGAATTTCCTGCACACGTGGTTCAATGATGCTGGCAACTACTTTTTTAGATACCCTGAAGGTTTCCCTCCCCCCTACACTGGGAACATCCACAAATTCACTATCAGATGTTAGTGCAGGGATTGTCCCTCCATGCTCCTTTTTGATAATCTCTGCCTGATTCAGTGGGGTGCGCAGACCCACCGCCAGATCACTGGTGATGTAATCCCCACCCACCGGGAGAACTGCCGTATACCATAAGGTTCCCTGATCAAAAAGAGCAATATCTGTTGTACCACCACCAATATCTACCACTACAGCTCCAAGCTCTTTTTCTGCTGGGAAAAGTACTGCTTCTCCTGAGGCATAACCATTTACTACTATTTCCCAGGGGTGAAATCCTGCTCGTTCACAGCATTTGATAACATTTTGGAGAGTGGCATTGTTAATAGTTACAATGTGTGTTTCTACTTCTAATCTTGACCCAACCATGCCCACCGGGTCAAGTATATTTTCATTTCCATCAACAAAATACTGGCGGGGTATAACATGAATGATTTTACGGTCAGGAGGCAGGGCAATGACACGTGCTGCTTGCAGAACCCTATCCACATCCTCTTGTGTAATTTCCTGATCCGGACTGGCGACTGCAACAACGCCACGATTATTGAGTGAGGAAACTAAAAGGCCAGTGATCCCCACATATCCACCCTCGATCTGGCGACCGCTCATCTGTTCCGCCTGTTCCACAGCAGCTTCTATGGCACGCACCGTGTTTTCTATATCAATGATATTACCCTTACGGATTCCGGTCGACGGCACGGACCCAAAACCAACCACATGAATATGTTCATCCTGACCGACCTCTCCAGCAATTACAGCAACCTTTGAACTGCCCAGATCAAGGCTGACGATTAGGTTTCCCCGGGTCAAATCACCGCACCTCCACCCAGATATCACACACATAAAACCTTTTCAACGCAAATCGATTTTTTCCTCTAATTTTCTTCTATAGAGATCGAATTTTCTATTTTTTCTAAAGATTTTCCTTCACATTTCACTGCAGGAGCATTTAAGCTTCTGATATCCATATATTCGATCCCCTCAACCGTACCCAGCAGATCAAGATAAGTAACCGCCATTTCTATTTTTTCTGACAGTTGATCCGGGGTACCCAACAGCAGCGGAATCCCTTGTCTGGTATAGGCAATAAGGTTGTTATCCTGGGCAAGATCGATCTCAGAAATCAACTGCTGTACATCCCCTCCGAGAACTGCGAGAACCGACTGCAGACATTCTTTACTACTAACTTTCTTCCCCGGCTGCAGTAAATCCGGGGTCAATCCAGTGATAATAGGCAGGTCATAATCATGTATCGAAACATTTTTTTCAATGCAGTATCCTTGACCATCGATCACAGCAAAACTATCCTGGGTACAGTAAAGGGCCAGCGGTTCCCGCTCCTCAACCACAATCTCCATCCGATTAGGGAGGTTTTTCTTCACTTCCACAGTTGCGATCACAGGAATAGAGGATATACGCTTTTTAATCAGTCCGGTGTCTATATCAAAGTAGTTTATTCCTAAGCTTAAACCGCTTTTTTGTATGATCTCAGTTCGTGGGAGCTGTTTGTTCCCTTTAACCTCAATTTCCTTCAATGCAAAAAAAGGGGATTGAGTAAAGTAATAAAAGGCTAGAACACTGGATGTTATGATCAGCAGATTTCTTAGTGCTTTAATTATTTTTCGCGGGTCCTTTTTTATCCTGCGCTTTTTTCTGGTTCTGGTAGAAGACATGCTTGTCCTCCCTGATTTAAAAAAAATAGTAGATAATATCACCTTTCACGATAAATTAGTTTCACGATAAATCTGAGCTCCCAGCATCCGCAGCCGCTCTTCAAAATTTCCGTAGCCCCGATCCAGGTGATGAACCCCTTCTATAACAGTTGTATTTTCCGCAGCAAGCCCTCCCAAAACCAGTGCCGCTCCTGCCCTGAGATCCGTTGCCTCCACAACAGTTCCCGTCAATCGTGGCACACCTTTGATAATGGCACTTCTTCCCTCTAATTGAATTTGCCCCCCCATTCGCCTTAATTCCCCTACATGTCTGTAGCGGTTTTCAAATATATTTTCGGTGATGATACTTGTTCCTTGAGCCAAACAGAGAAAAACCATCATCTGAGGCTGCATATCTGTAGGGAACCCTGGAAAAGGCATTGTTCTTATATCCAATCCTTTCCAGACAGGAGAACCTTTTACAATAATCTTGTCATTTACCTCCTGTACTTGCACACCTGCTTCCCTGAGCTTGGCTGTGACAGCTTCCACATGTTCAGGGATAGTATTTTCAATAACCAACTCTCCTCTGGTAATAGCTGCCGCTACCATAAAGGTTCCTGTTTCAATCCGGTCAGGGATAACCCGGTAGGTAATCTCCCTGTTCAGTTTCTTTACACCGTCAATGCGGATGCTATCCATTCCTGCCCCCCTGATACGGGCACCCAGTTTGTTCAAATAGTTCTGCAAATCAACGATTTCCGGCTCACGGGCAGCATTTCTGATAATGGTAGTCCCTTCAGCCAGAGTAGCAGCCATCATTATATTCTCAGTGGCACCGACACTGGGAAAATCAAGGTGTATTTCTGTACCCTTGAGTTTGGCTGCTTCAGCCTTAATATAACCGTGATCCTCATCAATTTTCGCTCCTAGAGCTTCAAAACCCTTTATATGTAAGTCCATGGGACGTGACCCTATAGTGCATCCACCAGGATAGGATGCCTTAAAAGTGCCAAACCGTCCAAGCAGTGCCCCCATCACCAAATTGGAAGCCCGCATACGCCTGGCTAATGAAGGGGGTACTTCCTGGGAATGCACACCGGATGCATTCAACTCAATGGTATTACCGGTCCATTTGACCTCAGCACCCAAAGCCTCCAGTGTTTCCTTCATGGTTTGCACATCATTTAATAAAGGTACTCCCTCAAGCACTACATTGCTCTCAGAAAGCAATGATGCTGCCATAATCGGTAAAATCGCGTTTTTTGCCCCACTGACTGTTATCGAGCCCCTCAGTGGTGTCCCTCCAGTGACAATCAACCTCTCCACACCAACTCACCCTTCTTCACCCACGATCAAGACCTCAGGGACCAGCATTACCCCCTCCTGTTCGAAAACCCGCTCTTGGATGGTCCTGATGAGGGTTAGAATTTGGCTTCCCGTGGCATTACCGCGATTAATAATGAAATTGGCGTGCTTCGTTGATATCACAGCATCACCGATGCTGTGCCCCTTAAGCCCTGCTGCCTCGATTAATCTTCCCGCATAATCACCTACTGGATTGCGAAAAACACTCCCGGCAGTAGGGTATTCCAGGGGTTGCGTATTATTGCGAAAGGAGAGTTTAGCTTCCATGCTGGCAGCAATATCCTCTTTTTTGCCTGCTTTCAATTGAAGGCTAGCTCTTAAAATTATAAGGTTTTTATCCTGCAAAGAGGATTTTCGGTAGCTGAAGGTCAGTTCATCCCGAGACAATATCTGCTGCTTCCCCTCAAAGTCGATAACTTCCACTTGACTGATCACAGATCCGATATCCTGGCCAAAAGCTCCTGCATTCATGACAATAGCTCCTCCTAGAGTAGCCGGAATTCCCACAGCAAACTCTAGGCCGCTCAGTGATCCAGTAAGGGCCATCCTCGCCAAAGAAGGCAGCATAGCCCCACTTTCTGCAACCAGGAAATTACCATCAAGATACTGTGATTTAAGACCACCGCTGAGTTTCAAAACCACACCCCTGATACCGCCATCCAGCACCAGAAGGTTAGAGCCATTACCAATTGCCATAAGAGGCAGTTGATGGTGTTTTGCGAAGAGCAGTGTCTCATGAACATCCTTTACTGTCTGGGGGATTACCAACAGATCTGCGGGTCCCCCTACTCTCCATGTTGTATGATGCTTCATAGAAGCATTGGCCAGCACCTGACCATCTATTTTTTGTCTGAGTTGGTTAGCCAATTCCTGCCGATTCATACAAGTAAAACTCCTTAATTGTGCCGATAATGTTGTTTGATGTTCTGAGCGATGTTCTTTCCTACTGTCCAGACATTCCCTGCTCCTACGGTCAGCACAGTATCTCCGGAATGTACTTCTCTGATCAGGTACTGCACCACATCTTCTAATGAGTTGATATAAACCACATTCTCACCATTCTTAAGCAGTTCCTGAACAATGCCCTCAGCACTAACACCATCTAAAGGCATCTCACCCGCGGAATAGATATCTGTTACTATAACCAAATCACTTCCTGCAAAAGCCTTTCCAAACTCCTCTTTCAAGAGCTTGGTTCTGCTGTAGCGATGGGGTTGAAAAACTGTGATCAGTCTATTTTTCTTAACACCCAATGCAGCTTTCATCAGAGCTTTTATTTCTGTGGGGTGGTGGGCGTAATCATCGATAATCTTTATCCCATCAAATTGAGCTACCAGTTGAAAACGGCGCTGGACACCCTTGAAATGGGAAAGGGCAACCGCTATACTGGAAAAATCCATACCCAAATGCATACCAACAGCAACTGCTGCCAGGGCATTCTGCATATTATGCACTCCTGGTACAGAAAGTTTTAAAGTACCCAGCAGACTCCCGCGGTGGTATACTTTCCCTTCAGTGCTAAATCCTATCTGCTTGATCTCTTTTGCGTAATAATCAAAGTTTCCTTCCAGACCATAAGTGACGGCATTGACCTGGCTGATATCCAAGCTGCGCACATTAGGATTATCATAGCAGAGCACAGCGAGACCACCCGGCTTGATACAGCTTAAATAATCCTGAAAAGCCT
The DNA here is from genome assembly GCA_012842275.1 of Syntrophaceticus sp. GTDB lineage: Bacteria > Bacillota > DSM-12270 > Thermacetogeniales > Thermacetogeniaceae > DTU068. Next base: position 11,281 of record DUSK01000161.1, read on the forward strand.
TGAGAATTCCAGGCAAATCACTATAATAATCCAGGTGATCATCATCAATATTGGTAATAACTGCAATACTCGGCTTCTGCTTGAGAAAGGACCCATCGCTTTCATCTGATTCAGCAACAAGGTATGCTCCTCTGCCTAAACGGGCATTGCCTCCTAAAGCAGCTATATGACCCCCTACCAAACAGGTGGGGTCATAGCCATTCTCCAGCAACAGCACAGAAATCATAGCACTGGTCGTTGTTTTCCCATGGGATCCTGTAATAGCTATTCCCTGATAGGAATCCATCAATTGTGCCAGCAGTTCGCCCCGCTTAAGCACATTTAAGCCGCGCCGGCGGGCAGTGCTTAATTCGATATTCTCAGGGTGTATGGCAGAAGAAACGACCACAACATCCATGCCTTCTTTAATGTTATCCTCACTATGTCCAATGTAGATCTGAGCACCCATCTTTTTCAGCTTTTCTGTAACAGGCGATGAGGCCATATCAGAACCACTAACCCGTATCCCCATTTCAAGCAGAACCCGGGCAAGACCGCTCATACCCACACCGCCGATTCCAATAAAATGATACCACTTGCCAGCCACTAAATAATCTCCTCCCTTGAGCACTGCATCCTGTTTTTCATCATTTGCCACAACAACAGTTTATGTCTTTTCCACCGGGGAGGTGCAGTGTGACTTTTTGCCAACATTAAGCAGATATTCGGCAATATACTCTCCTGCCTGGGGGCGCCCAATTTTGCGAGATTGTTCAGCCATCTTTTCACGGAGGTGGACATTACCGATCAACTCCCTTAACTCCCCGAACAAGCGGTTAACTGTTAACTCACTTTCAGGAATTAACACTGCCGCCCCTCTATCCTTTAAAAAACGAGCATTATGATACTGGTGATTTCCGGTAGCATAGGGATAAGGTATCAAAACCGCCGGAATCCCCCGAGCCGTAATCTCTGCAAGTGTAGCAGCACCGGCACGGCTGATTACGAGGTCTGCTGCTGCTAAAGCATACTCCATCTCTTCCAAATAGGGCTTTATAACTATTTTACCAAATTTTTCGGTCGTTAATCCCTGCTTTGCCAAATCATGGCATACCTGTTGATACTCTGTTCTACCGGTGAGATGGATGATCTGCAGAGCTGGAAAGGACCCATCCTTACAGATCTCCTTATATACCTCCAAAAGGACCTGGTTAAGGCGCCGTGCTCCCCTGCTCCCCCCTGTAACAAGAACTGTCAAATGATCAGGTTCAAAACCGAAATAGTTAATACCGTCCTCTCGTTTCAGATTTAAAATTTCAGGGCGTACCGGAAGCCCTACATGAATTATTTTCGCCCTGGATGAAAAAGATCCCTTGTCCAAAGGAAAGGTGGTAAATAATACCTCAGCCCATCGTGACAGCAGTTTATTAGCCATACCGGGAACAGAGTTCTGTTCATGCAGCAAAAGGGGCACACCTAATACTGCTGCCGCAATCCCCAAAGGTACAGACACATAACCACCGGTTGCCAAGACTGCATCCGGATGAAACCGTTTGATGAGCCTGATGCCCTGTATAAAACCCTTGCCCAGTGAAAATAAGGATTTTATTCCATCGATGGATATTTTGCGCGGCCATTTTCCTGCCGCTATCTGACAAAAAGAATAACCATGCTTGGGAACAACTCTGCTTTCCAAACCTTCTCCTGTTCCCACAAAAAGAATTTCCCCTTTTGGATCCAATTTTCGCAATAATCCCGCAACAGCTAATGCTGGGTAGAGGTGTCCTCCTGTACCCCCACCAGTGAGCATTACACGCATTTTTTATTCTCCTATTCTCTCACATATCGTGAAATGTTCAACAGTATTCCGATTCCCAATAGATTCAAAGTTAATGATGAACCACCGTAACTGATAAAAGGAAGGGTGATTCCCGTTACAGGAAGACTTCCTGTTACAACACCGATATTGATCGCTGCCTGTACCACAACCATGGCAGTTATACCTGTCGCCAGCAATGCGCCAAAAAAGTCCGGAGCCTTGATGGCTATTCTCAATCCTCTCCAGGCAAATGCCAGGAACAGCAGAACAACAAATGATGCTCCCAGGAATCCCATCTCTTCAGCTAAAACCGCAAAAATAAAATCGGTCTGCTGTTCTGGCAGATAGAGAAATTTCTGCCTCCCGTGTCCAAGGCCTGTACCAAAGATCCTACCAGAACCAACAGCTAAAAGGGATTGAATCGTTTGAAACCCATCCCCCAAAGGATCAGCCCAGGGATCGAGGAAAGCGGTGATGCGTTTCATCCGATAAGGTGCCATTTTGATGGCAGTAGCCACCAACCCGCAGCCCAAAACCGCTAATAACCCTAGGTGAGTGAAACGCGCCCCCGCCACCAGCAGCAAAATATAAGCTGTTGCCGCAATAGTTACCGCTGTCCCCAAATCCGGTTGTTTTACAATCAACAGACAAACACACCCAACCACTAACAGAGGTGGAACAAAGCCTTTAAAAAAATGCTTGAGCTGGTTCTGATTATCTACTAAAAATTTCGCTAAGAAAATTACCATACCAAGTTTCGCGATCTCTGAAGGCTGGAAAGTTAGGGATCCAAAGCCGATCCAGCGGGTGGCATCTTTTACGGTGATCCCCACCCCAGGAACAAACAGTAATATTAAAAGAAGGACAGCCAAGCCGAACAGATGGTATCCCCATCTATAATAGAGCCTGTAATCAATTTTCATCACCACAATCATAGCGAAAATACCCAGCAATGCCCAGATCAGCTGGCGTTTAAAAAAATGAGCGCCATCAGCATAGGTCACCTGTGCAGAAACATAGCTTGCACTATAGACCATCACAATTCCAAAGGTTAATAACAATAATACAA
>DUSK01000165.1 GCA_012842275.1 Syntrophaceticus sp.
ACTCGTTGATAATAACTTCAACCGTAAGGCTGCTGCTGACAGTCTTTTTATTCACATTAACACACTATATTACCGGCTTACTAAGATTGAAGAAATCCTTGGGGTTAACATGTCTAAAATCGACACCAAATTGAATATCTTTTTAGCTATAAAAGTATATGATACGCTTTGTATAAATGGATTATGGGACTAATGCCTAATGCCAGAACCCCAAACTTGGCCCTTAATGGATTGGAACCATATCAGACCGTACAATAAATACTTCGTAAGGAATGACCCGCTTTTACTTGAAATCATATCCCTTTTTTGTCTAATAGATTATTCGTGCAATTATTTGTTATAATATGTACAAGTATTTGTCGAAGCCTGTCATATGATTGTGGGGGTGTTTAGTTTCCGTGATTTCAAAAGATGCTTATGTGTTGGTAGAAGGAGTATTAGACAATGGTCTGTCTTTTGCGGCATCTTATCTTGAGAATAAGATAAATACCCCGGTTATTATTACAGATGATCATGGACAGGTGCACTATCCGGCAATATCACATCATATATCTATACAGATTCCCAATATAGTTTTTAAGAGAGAATATTATTATGAGAGTAAAAAAGATACACTTTATTACTGTATTAGATGCAATAATTCTAATGCTTTTGTTATAGTAGAAGACCTACCCAAAAAGCTATTATGTCAAACAATAGCTGTTATCAGAGAAGCGAGATTGGCCGTTAAGTGCTATTTCACAAAAATATATGAATACGAACATGACCTTAAAGAGAAATTAACTGATCTATTGTTTTTTAACAGCGATATCAGCTCACAAGATCTTATTGTTATAGGTGACGGCAGGCTGGATAAAAATAAATCCTACTTAGTATTGTTACAGGAATTTGAACAGTCCGAGCAGTTGTCAGATAAGCGGTCAGTTTGCTCTTATGCAATCGATTGCTTTAGAATAAAGGAGATGGAATGTATTGGTGTTCAGTGGAACAATTATGTCCTGGTCATTCTCCCCATGGAAAGAGGCTTTCCTCAAAATGGGAGGGAATTGCTCGGTTATCTGGATATCCCAGGTTATAAAGAAAGAGTGGAAAAGGAATTTGATTTAGTCAGTTCTTTGGGTATTGGGCGACCATACCCGGTGGCAGAGTTAAATAGCGGTTTTAATGAGGCGCGTGTTGCACTGACCATCCCTAGATTGATGGGGAAAAGAAGTTTTATACAGCATTTTTCTGATATGGGCATCTACAGTTTTATTTTCTCACAGTCACCGGAGAATATAAAAGCATATTGTCAAAAAAAGCTCGGGCAGTTGATCGAGAAGAACGGAGATGCAGACAGCACATTATTACCGACTCTCAGGACTCTATTGGATACCGGTTTTAGCATGAAAACTACGGCAGAAATCTTGCATATTCATGTCAATACCCTTTATTATAGAATTAATAAAATAAAACAGCTGTTGAGTATGGATTTTTCACAGATGGACAATCTAGTAGAGTTATATATTGCCATTAAAGTATGGGATGCCTTTAATGCTGTCTTTCCCTACTGTGTTGCAGTGGAAACATATGAAACAGAAGATTACAGCAGCAATTCATATTGGTGATTTTATTAGCTGAACTTGTATAGATACGTTATAACAGGTTAATATCTAAAGTGACAATACTGTTATGTTCCTATAACCCCCTGTTAACGGCAAAGGGAATGAAAAATGAGTATCTTGACCCTTTAACAACTCATATGCTATTGTATATACTGGTATATGTAACTTTAAATGGTATGGGCGTTTAATTGAAAATTAGATTATAACGGTGTTTTTTAAAATAAAGAAACATGGGTGTGATGATAGTGCAACCTTTATATTACCGAATTGCAGAAGATGTGATCAAACAAATAAAGGCCGGTAAGTATAAACCGGGAGATATGCTTCCATCTGAATCTCAGTTATGTGAAGAGTACAACACCAGTAAAATGACGGTTCGACAGGGTTTAGCATTGCTTGCTCAGGCTGGTTACCTGCGTTCTGTACCTGGAAAGGGTAATTTTGTAGAATATCCACGTTATGATCTGTTGACTATGCAGTTTGACGAAATGGATATCATCAGCGATTACCAGCAAGGAGTCAAGCTGTTGGATGTTACTATTATGGATCCAGACCCACAGGTGCAGGGTATGCTGTCCCTACCGAATAAAGAAAAAGTGATAGTTTTAAAGAGGCTTCTCATTTCTGAGGATCAAGCAGTCGCCTATGATGTCAAATATATGCCTTATATTAAAGGTAAGCCTTTAATCGAAAAGGAGATCCAGTACATTCCATTCGCAAAAATGGTTGCTAAACATGGTGAATTGTTTTCTGTAAAAAACGAAGTTACAATTTGTGCTGAGGCTTGTGATCAGGAGATTGCAGAACAACTGGGGATTTCTCCAGGCAGTCCTTTGCTGGTGATTGAGCAGAAATTGTTCTCAGCAGAGCAGAAACCCATTGGTTGGGGTAAGTTATATTGTCGTTCTGACTATGTGCAACTGCACGCAGTATCTGCACAGTATATTAAGGAACAAAAACTTCTCAATTTATAAAAATGTTACCCAGATCGGTAAAAAGGGGGTTATCTATTGGTTAATACCCGGAGGATGCTTGTTACTGCTGTGGAAACTTTGGATGAAGAGAAGGTAGTTAGGTTGGTAAAAATGGGGCTGAGTAAAGGTATCAGCCCACTGGATCTGATTGAAGATGTGCATCAGGGGATGAAAAGAGTAGGAATGCTTTATGAACGAGAAGATTACTATATCGCGGACCTCATTATGGCTTCGCTTATTTTTCAGAGGGTACTTACACTCATACCGATCACTAAAGAAAGTGCATCCGAACAAAAGCCTCAAGTAATAATCGGTACTGTGAAACATGATATACATGATATTGGGAAAAACATTATTAAAGGATTATTGAGGTCCAGGGGGATCGGAGTCATCGATCTGGGGGTTGATGTTTCACCAGATGCTTTTGTTGACGCTATAAAGGAAACAGAGGCAAAAATTCTCGGCCTTTCAGGCTTGCTGACTTCTTCGTATGAAGTTATGCGTGAGATTATTGACGCTCTGAACAAAAGGAATTTGCGCAGTAAAGTGCAGGTAGTAATCGGTGGCCTGGTTAACGAAGATGTTAAAGAATATGTGGGTGCTGATTATTGGGTTGATGATTGTGCCTATGGTGTGGAAGTATGCCAGCACATCCTAAACAATGATGCAAATTCATGTTCGAATACAATGGTAGGTGTAGTATGACAACAGTTATTGCTTGTGAAACGATAAAAGATGAAATTATGTATGTGGCAGATAAAGTACAGTGCAAATACCCCTTTTTATGGATGCCATCATCACTCCACAAATATCCTGAAAGGTTACGGCATGAGCTGCAGAAAGAGATCAACAAGTGTGATAAAGAAGAAGATAATATTTTACTTTTGTTCGGTTACTGTGGCAATGCTGTGCTTGGCCTATCCTCACCCTATGCTCGCTTGATCATTCCCAAAATGGATGATTGTATTTCTCTCCTGTTGGGTGGGAATCAACGCAGGAAAGATCTCAGCACTAAGGGGCGTGCCTATTACCTGACTAAAGGTTGGATGAATAGTGACAGCGGCTTAGCAGTGGAATATCACCGTTGTGTGATGAAATACGGTTATGACAAATCTAACATGGTATTCAAAGTTATGTTGAAAGGATATGAAAGCTTAGATGTAATCGATACAGGAATAGCCAGTAAAGAAACCATGTCTGAGATGATGGATAGTGTGCAAAAGCTTGCTGACCGCTTTGATCTGGAGCATAAGGTAATAGAGGGTACACTTGAAGTGCTTGAGAAGTCTCTATCCGGACAGTGGGATGAGGATTTTGTGGTTGTCGAACCGGGAGAGAAAGTTAAATTTGAGGATTTCGGTTTTGATATTCAGCAATCTGAGATGCAGGATGTGATTTCTATTTGATCCCAGAGGAGCGCCTGCAAACCGCGATTTTGTTAGGTAAACCGGACCGGGTTCCCTGTGCACCTCTTATAGAGAGTTACGCTGGGAGAAGGGCAGGTTTATCTAATTATGAATTTATGTATAACTATGAGGAAGCGGAAATGGCATTTGATCATCTGCATCAGGAGTACCCGTGGTGGGATGTGATGCGTTCCGTCTATTTTGTATTCCACGGGCCAATCCAAAAAACCATCGGTTTTATGAAACCGATGATGCCCGGTGTGGACCTGCCTCCTGACAGTGAGTATCAGATGTTGGAGTATGAAGCTATTACTCGGGATGATTATGGATTAATCCTGGAAGCGGGTTACCATGCCTTTTTAAATGAATTCTATAAACGTGTGCACAAAGTTGATGATGAGGAGATTGCTAAAGCCCGTCACCTGCAGTTGGATATTTTGAATAGTCAGATTAACAGGGCTAGACAGCGGGGTCAAGCATTTCTATATGGTGGGTTTACTGTTTTGGCAGCACCCTTACTCTGCATGATGCGCTCTTTAGAACAATTTATCAGGGATATGTACCAGGTTCCAACTCTTCTGGACCGTGTGCTGGAAGTTGTCACAGAAACTTTGGTCGCAGATGGAATTGCTTGTACTCGGAAAACGGGAATTCCCAGGTTGTTTATCGGGACAGCACGGCTCACCTGCCAGCTTATCTCTGTGCCTCTATTTGAGCGGTTTGTGTGGTCTTCTATGAAGCAAACTGTTTTTGGGTTGCTTGAGGCGGGTATCACCCCT
>DUSK01000181.1 GCA_012842275.1 Syntrophaceticus sp.
AATTGGACATTACGATCCCCAAAAGGCCAACCACGCCAATCTATTGGATTATTTTAAGGGGAACGCCTGCCATGGGGATAGGAGTCTTTAGCATGCAGTGGTACGCCCGGACCGATCAGGGGGACAGGTTGAGTGATCGGACGTGACAAGGGGACGTGACAAGGGGACGGGGGTCTCGTCACGGATTTGCAATAAGTAAGGGGAAGCACAAAGAACGTCCCTCTGCTTCCCGTCCCTCTGCTTCAAGCAAAAACGCAAGCCTGGCACCGTGTGAAATGGCACTGTGTGAGAATGTGACTCAGTCTGATAACATTTCGCATATTTGGCGGTATCTCTCTGAAAACACACTGCCTTTGTTCCATATAAACGCAAAGTCGTGAAAAACCTGAAAATCCTTTAATTTTATCTCTCTTAGAACCCCGTTCTCCAATTCCTTCTTAACTGCTGCCTCATAGAGAAAAGTTATTCCACAGCCGTATTCCACCAGCGATTTGATGGCAGTCATTCCTCCGACTTCAACTACATATTTAAAATCTTCAATTCCCAGATTCCTGGCCTCCAGAAACTTTTCTAGGATTGTCCTTGTTCCGGAGCCGGATTCCCTCACAATAAGCCGTTCTGACAGCAGGTCCTTCAATCTCTCCGGTTCCTTTTCAAATTTATAATCTTTGCTGCATACTGCTATATATCGTTCTTGTGAATAAACTATAAAATCATAATCTTTTTTGTCGAAGTTTCCCTCGACCAATGCAAAGTCAATTTCCCCTAAACTGAGCTTTTCCAACAATTCTTTTGTATTACCTATGAGCATCCGCACCTGTGTGTCCGGGTGCAGTTCTAAATATGATTTGATATGTTCCGCCATAACAAATTCACCGATTGTTAAGGTTGCTCCAAAAATCAGTTTGTTTTTTCCTTTTTTTAAGGCATTGATGCGTTCCTTCAAAAATATATCATCATGCTTTGTGGTAATCGCCGCCTGGTACAACATTTTGCCGGCATCTGTTAAGCGCATCTTTTTCCCTTCAAAGGCAAATAACTCTACACCGTAATAATCTTCGAGATATTGTATGTGTTGTGATACCGCCGGCTGTGTAATATTAAGAGCTTTAGCCGCTTTTGTAAAGTTCATATGCCTGCACACTTCTAAAAAGGTATCTAGTCTAAAATCCATCAGCATAATAAAAGCCCCTTTCTTTCCTTTTTTCCCTTTCCTTCCCATGGTATTGCTCAATATCCCGGCTTTTTTCACCCTGATGTTGTAGCGGTTAATCGTCCTCTTCCGCCAGCGCAGGCAAGCTGAGCCTTTCTCCACCCTGATGCCCTAGCAGGCCGGACACCCTTCCCAAGTAGTACTCCACTTCATGATCTCCCGCACAGCTATTATAATATATAATTATTGTTTTATAAATAATTATAATTATTAGTTATTGTTTTATTATGGTAACCTATTAACAAAGGCAAGAGGCGTTTACATAGTAAACATTGGAAGGAGGACGCAATATGAATTTTATCAAAAAAAGTTGGCCAGGATTTGCACTCTGTCTAGCCATTGCCATGCCGTCATATATACTTGGCAAACATTTTCCCGTCATTGGCGGTCCCGTAATTGCGATTATTATTGGGATGATTGTCGCTTTATGTATAAAAGATAAGAGTAAATTTGAATCGGGCCTTCGCTTTACGTCAAAAAAGATCCTGCAGTATGCAGTTATCCTCTTGGGTTTTGGGCTGAACTTGTCTGTGGTGCTGAAGACAGGCAAACAATCACTGCCAATTATTGTGGGCACAATTGCAGCCTCACTTATTATCGCATTGTTAGTTCATAAAATAATGCGCATACCGTCAAAGATATCGACCCTGATCGGTGTGGGTTCATCAATTTGCGGCGGTTCTGCAATAGCCGCAACTGCGCCGGTGATCAATGCTGATGACGAGGAAGTTGCACAGTCAGTCTCAGTTATTTTCTTTTTTAATGTACTGGCTGCTATTCTTTTTCCAACCCTTGGCGTGTGGCTTGGTTTTTCCAGCTCTTCCGGTGAAGCCTTTGGCGTCTTTGCCGGAACAGCGATTAATGACACATCATCAGTAACTGCTGCTGCCGCAACATGGGACAGTATGTACAATTTGGGTTCGGCTACCCTCGATAAGGCTGTAACAGTTAAATTAACAAGAACCTTAGCCATTATCCCTATTACACTTGCCCTTGCATTCTTGAGCACAAGAAAGAAAGGAAACGCTGGGATGGAAGGAATGAAAGTAAATATCAAAAACATTTTCCCCTTTTTCATCGTTTATTTTGTATTGGCATCTGTTGTTACCACAATAGCTACCGGTTTTGGTGTTCCCTATGCAGTGTTTACACCATTCAAAGAACTAAGCAAGTTCTTTATCATCCTGGCCATGGCAGCAATCGGCTTGAACACAAACATGATAAAACTTGTCAAATCAAGTGGAAAGCCGATCATTCTGGGCTTTTGCTGCTGGCTGGGCATTATCGCCGCAAGCCTTGCCTTACAACATGTTCTTGCAATTTGGTAGGGTGCTCAGAGGCCGATCACCGGTCCGATCACCCGACAGGTTGAGTGATCGGCCCTGCGTGACACGGGGCGTGACACGGGGACCACGTGACACGGGGACGGGGGTCTTGTCACAGAGACAGGGAAGCAAAGGGAACTGGGAAGGCTGACACGGGGACGGGGGTCATGGCACGTTCGTTAAAGTCACCGTCCCTATAAAACTCAATAAATTTATTTTTCAATGGGGTGAGAAATTCGTTACGGCGATCATGCAGTTGCAATTTTCCGCCGTATTTCAATCCCCTTTTTCCATGCTTTTTTAAGAAAATGATAATTATGTATAAATGCTTCATATTGGGTTATCCACAACACAAAAAAGGTTGCTATCAGCTTCTTCATTTAGATGTGTTGTGGGATTCACTATTTTTCTTATTCCTATAGTGTAAGGAGTCTTCGGACGTTTTGAATTTCCCATAAATTCTTTTTTAATACTCCTTTCGAAATTATGGTTTTAAGATGTTAATATTGTTATCCGGTTTCTGCAAAATATTATAATAGATACCATATAATAAAAATTATATCATAAAAGTTATTATAATGTATAACTTTGTGATTTATGGCAATATAGCAGTTGATCTTAAGAGTCCAAAAACTGAATATTAATTTCCTTTTCAATAAATAATAAAGAGCAGGAGGGATGATACAATGGCACACCAACTGACTAATAAAGAACAATTATTGCTGGAAGACCTGAAGCAGCATGAAATGGTATGTATCAAAAAGTACCAAGACTATGCTAATCAGGTTCATGACCCACAGCTCAAAGATCTATTGAACAACTACGCTCAGCAGGAACAGAATCACTTGAACAGTATCAATGAAATGTTGTCCGGACAGATTCCTTCCATTGGGCAGGGGCAACAAAACCAACAAAACCAACAAGGCCAACAAAGCCAACAGCAGCAGTTATTGTCAAAAGCTGCCGAACAGTCTTGGAGCGCAGCTAACCAAAATGACGCTATGCTTCTGAATGATTTACTGATGACGGAGAAATATGTTTCCAGTGCCTACGATACCGCTATTTTTGAATTCACTAACCCGCAAATGCGACAAGCCTTAAACCATATTCAAAAAGAAGAACAACAACATGGGGAAGGCATTTTCAGTTACATGAGTGCCCATGGTATGTACAACCCTCAGTAATCTAGGCTCTAGCTTGAATAGAGTAGGGATGAATGCAGTGGGGACGGTCCCGATCAGGGGGACTGTCCCGCCGCGCGATCAGTGGGACAGGTTGCCCCGTGCAAGGGAAACGGGGCATTGGCGCGTGAGTCAAAGTCACCGTCCCCTTGACTCACTTGACTCAATAACTTCCTTCTTTCTTACCAATGAAGCAATAATCCCACAAACAAGTATCAGACTGGTTACAACCATCACAGCATGGAAACTTTCAATAAATATCTGTTTTTCGACAATTGCAGATAAAATATCCTGGGAAGCCGGTTTGGCGGCCAGTTCAGCAGCCAGTTTGGCAGAATGAACATTCCCAAAAACAGACACGGTCAGCGCTATTCCTAATACGCTTGCCACATTGCGAACAAGTGAAATTAAACTGCCAACGACCCCAAATTTACTCTCGGCAACTGATCCCATAATAGCGCTGTTGTTTGGTGCGTGAAAAGCCCCTCTCCCTACACCTATAATAAACAGCCTCAAATATATATCCATTTTCAGACTATGTAAGCCCAGGCCAAGAAGAGAAAGCTGGCCTAATAGGCTCACAACAAGCCCACAAGTAGCAACATATGATGGCTGAATTTTGTCAGCTATCCTCCCGGCAAAAGGTGCAGTGATTCCCATTGCTAAAGGTATTGCAGTAAGCATAATCCCCATCTCGGAAGCCGGAAGCGCAAGCACCTCTTGAAGGTAAAAGGGCATCAGAAAATTGATGCTAATTAACCCCAAAAATGAGAAAAAGTTGGCTAAGATACCGCAGACCAGCATTTTGTTTTGAAAAAGGGACAAGTCTATTAAGGGGCTGGCATGTCTTTTTTCATTAAAGATAAAGATCACCGCAAAAACAATGGAGAGGATAATTGCCCCAATCACATAGCTGTTCCAGGAATATTCATTGCCATTGGAAATTCCTAGGGTAAAAAGCAGCATAGCAAGTGTAAAAAGCAAGGCGCCGGTTCCGTCAAATTCAACATCAGCCTTTTGCGGTTTCAGTTCAGGAAGTATCTTATAGGAGGTAATATAAGCCACTATGCCGATGGGAACCACAAACCAGAATACTGAACGCCAATCGAACAGGTCTATTAAAAACCCCCCAATACTGGGGCCTAGAAGGGTGCCGATTGCCACAACTGTATTGGAAATCCCCAGGGCTTGGCCTCTTTCTGTATCTGGGAACACGGACGAAATGATTGCCAAAGTGTTAGCCATGATCATAGAGGCTCCCAAGGCCTGAACGATTCTAAAAATGATAAGCATCAGTGCAGAGGGAGCAAAACTGCAGAGAATTGAACCCGTAGTAAAAACAAGCAGTCCGGTTCTATAAATTATTTTCTTTCCTTTAATATCTGCAGCCTTTCCGAAGATGGGCAAAATAGATGCGATCACCAGCAAATATGCGGATACCACCCACTGGACTATCTCCAGTGAAACATTAAAATCGGTTGCAATGAATGGTAGCGCTGTATTGGTAACTCCAGCGCTTATGGTTGTCATTAAAGTTCCTAATCCTACATTAAAAAGGACTAGCCATTTTGAGTAGCTTTTTTCTTTCACCAAGTCCAAACCCTCTACTCCTTTATTTTGGTGGCAGCGTTTCACAATACTCATGAATTTTCGGTGATGTTGAGACAAAATTTTTGCCCTTTTTAAGGGCTTAAATTTAAGGGCTTGATCAAGGGTTGCTAGAAGCCGATGACGGTAACAACAACACGGCGCCTTTTCCGCGGGCCGTCGAATTCGCAGAAAAAGATATTCTGCCAGGTGGAGAGTCCCAGTCTGCCGTCGATGATGGGAACAGTTTCACTGGGGCCGACCAGGCCCGACTTGAGGTGGGCGTCTGCGTTGCCATCCTGGCGGTCATGTTCCCAGATGCCGTGTGGGATAAGCTTGCGCAGGAGCGCGACTACGTCATTTTGCACGCTCTGATCCCAGCCCTCCTGGATCATGATCGCCGCTGTTGCACCCTGGGCATAAATCGAAACCGACCCATTTTTGATGCCGCTTTGCTCCACCTTTGCTCGTACCTGTTCGGTAATATCGAAAAGCGCTTCCCGCTTCGTGGTCTCCAGCTCCAGAATATATTGTTTCAGCTGCATGACTCTATCCGTCTCCTCCCTGGTGACTGTGACAAGGGGACGGGGGTCTTGTCACGCGAGTCAAAGTCACCGCCGATCACCGGGACAGATTTGACTGATCGCGGGCCCCGCCGGTGCCAACCGGTGCTGTCCCTCCGCGCGACCGGGACCGATCAAGGGGACAGGTTGCCTCGAAGTCAAAGCCACTGTCCCCTTGACAAAGAGGTTTCCGTCCCATTGATTCCGGGAAACGTCCACTTGCCACACCTGACTCCTAGAATTACTATGAGTCAAAGTCTCCGCCCCATCACTCAGGAGTCTCCATTCCTTTAATTCCGAATTGCGTGAGTCAAAGTCACCGTCCCCTTGACTCACTTGACTCACTTGACTCACAATGATGCGGGCAAGTACAGCGGAGTGGACAGATACTTTTCGCCCCGATCCGGGAACAAAGTTACAATCAGACCTTCATCGAGTTTTTTGGCCAGCTCTACGGCGACATGAAAAGCAGCACCGGAGCTCATTCCGCAAAAAATGCCCTCTTCCCTGGCCAGCCGCCTAGTCATGACAAAGGCATCTTCATCAGTAATATTTATCTTTTCATCGAGCAGGGCGGGGTTGTATATCTTTGGAACGATCGCTTCCTCCATGTTTTTCAAACCCTGGATTTTGTGATCTTTAAACGGTTCAACACCGATTATTTTTATGTTAGGGTTAAATTCCTTCAGGCGGCGTGAACAACCCATAAGAGTTCCTGTTGTCCCCATTCCTGCGACAAAATGGGTTATTTTACCCTTCGTTTGTTCCCAAATTTCGACAGCTGTAGTTTCATAATGGGCCAGAACGTTGCTGGGGTTATTGTACTGGTTGGGCATAAAATAGAGCTCAGGGTTTTTAGCATAAAGTGCGTGTGCCTTTTCGATGGCTCCGTCTGTTCCTTTTTCACCCGGTGTTAAGATGATTTCGGCTCCAAATGCCTCCAGCATTTTCCGGCGTTCTTCGCTCATCCACTCAGACATGGTGACCACCAAGCGGTATCCTTTGACTGCTGCGATCATAGCCAGGGCTATACCGGTATTGCCGCTGGTCGGTTCCAGGATGATTTTGTCTTTGGTTAATTCTCCGTTTTTTTCAGCTGTGGTGATCATGTATAAGGCAATTCTGTCTTTAACACTTCCGCCGGGATTGGTACCTTCCAGTTTGGCAGCAATGGTTACACGGGGGTTGGGGTTGAGCCGTCTGATCTTAACCAAAGGAGTATGCCCGATTGTTTCCAGAATATTTTCTTTCAAGGATAGCCCCCCTATCTTTTTCAATTATAACACAACCGGGAGGTTAGCTTGAACGTTTGTGAGCCAGGGGCGAACGATCACCGGGACTGTCCCGCCGCGCGATCAGGGGGACATTTTGACAGCGGATCACCCAACCTGTCCCGCCGCGCGACGCCGCCGCGCGAGCGTTTGTCCACTGGCCTCAAGTCTGCAGCAGTTTATAACAAGGATTAGCAGTTTAAGCAGCGAATAATACTTAGGAAGATAGGCTGATATTTAATGGGCGATTTATGAATTGCGATACTCATTATACAACCAAGAGGTGTTCCAACGATGCACATATTAGTTACAGGTGGTGCCGGCTATATTGGTTCACACACCAGTGTTGTCTTACTGGAAGCAGGCCATGAGGTGACTATTGTTGACAATCTTAGCAACAGCAAGATTGAGACAATAGATAGAATAAAACAAATAACGAAGAAGGATGTAACATTTTATCAGAAAGATGTCACAGATGAAGCGGCAGTAGATGCTATTTTCTCCAATCACTCCTTTGACGGGGTCATTCATTTCGCCGGTTTTAAAGCTGTGGGCGAGTCTGTTGAGTTCCCTTTAAAATACTATTACAACAACACAGTCAGCACCATGGTGCTGGCAAAATACTGCCTGAAATACGGAGTGAAGCAGTTTGTTTTTAGCTCATCGGCTACAGTTTATGGAGAAAATGACGTGCCCTTTGTGGAAACGATGGAACTGCTTCCCACTACTAATCCTTATGGTGAAACCAAGGTGATCAGTGAGCGGATATTGACCGATGTTGCGAAAGCCAATCCTGATTTTGCGGTTTCGCTGCTCAGATATTTCAATCCGGTGGGAGCCCATGAGAGCGGGTTAATCGGTGAAGATCCCCAGGGCATTCCCAACAATCTGATGCCCTATATAACTAAGGTTGCCAAAGGGAAGCTCGAAAAACTGCGCATCTTTGGCAATGACTATCCAACTCCAGATGGCACCGGGGTGAGGGACTATATTCATGTG
>DUSK01000162.1 GCA_012842275.1 Syntrophaceticus sp.
AATGCCTTGGTCTTGGTGCGCAGTTCTACATGGACCTCCAGCCCGATAACAGCTTCATACTTAGTCATTGATATCACTTCCCTTTGCTTTTTCTTCTGATGCTCTTCTTTTGATGGGAGGACGCTCTCTGTGATATGGTGTATTCTGTTCAAAGGCATAAGCAACCTGGAAAAGGCTATCCTCGCGAAAAGCAGGGGCAATTATTTGCATCCCCACAGGCAATCCCTCCACAAAACCACATGGTATGGATATGGCAGGGAGTCCAGCTATGTTAACCGGAACTGTGTACTTATCAGAATTATAGCTGTCAAGGGGATTTACCTTTTCCCCCAACAGGAAGGGCAGGTCCGGTGTTGTGGGAGTTATGAGCACATCAAAGCGCTCATAAGCCTGTTCAAAATCCTTTTTGATCAGTGTTCTTACCTTAGCAGCCTTTAAATAATACTTTTCATAACAGCCTGAGCTGAGAACATAGGTCCCCATCATGATCCGTCTCTTAACCTCAGGCCCAAAACCCTCACTGCGGGTTTTCATATACATCTCTTCCAAAGTGTATTTTTTTCCTTTTTCCGGTACAGCCCTAAACCCGTAGCGGACACCATCAAAGCGCGCCAGATTGGAACTGGCCTCAGCAGGTGCAATAATGTGATATACCGGAACAGATGCTGTTGCTGCTACCGGCAGAGAACACTCATCAACAACAGCACCTAATTCCTCCAGCTTGCTAACAGCATTATTAAAAACTTCAGCAACCCTGGAGTCTAGACCGTCATCTATCATTTCCCTGACGACCCCGATCCTCTTTCCTTTGATCTCGCCGGTTAAAAAGGCGGTGTAGTCGGGAACATTCCTATTAACAGAAGTGGAATCCAGAGGGTCATAGCCGGCGATGGCGTTCAGCACTAATGCGCAATCACGCACATCCTTAGTCAGGGGACCGACCTGATCCATTGATGAGGCAAAGGCAACAACTCCATTACGGGACACCAAACCATAGGTGGGCTTCATCCCCACAATACCGCAAAAGGCTGCAGGCTGTCTGATAGAACCCCCTGTATCTGAGCCAAGAGCGAAAACAGCTTCACCTGCTGCTACAGCAGCAGCAGACCCACCGCTGGAACCTCCGGGAACCCGGTCAAGATCCCAGGGGTTACGGGTAGGAAAGAAATAGGAAGATTCAGTGGATGAACCCATGGCAAACTCATCCATATTCAGTTTACCAAGGAGAACAGCACTGTTTTCCAACAGCTTGTCAACAACAGTAGCACTGTAAGGAGGGATAAAATTCTCCAGCATGCGAGAAGAACAGGTGGTGCGAACCCCCTTGGTACAAAAGTTATCCTTTAGTGCCATCGGGATCCCTGCCAGAGGAGGCAGATCATCCCCTTTGCTCCTGCGCTCATGGACATTCCTAGCGGCATTAAGAGCATTTTCCTCAGTAATAGTAACATAGGCGCGGACATCACCATCGATCTGCTGAATCCGCTTTAAGATTGCACTGGTAATATCTAAATCAGTTATTTCTCTTTTTTTCAGCAAATCACTTAATTCGTGAGCAGTGAGATCAAAAATATCCATTGATCTGAACTCCTTTGTCTAAATTTATAAAAAAGCTTTTCAAAAAGTTAGCGAGGTTTCCCCCGCTAATCTAGCCGCAATTCTCCAAACTGTTGCCAATATCTATAAAATGCGGGGAACTTTGAAAAAACCCCTTTCATGTTCAGGCGCGTTTTGGAAGACTTCCTCCGGTGCCAGGGGTTGGTGTCCATCTTCATCCTGTCTCCAAACATTCTGAAGAGGCAATAAATAAAAGGTCGGCTCAACATTTTCCGTGTCGATCTCATTAATGGTTTCCACATACTGGAGCAGGTTATTCAATTGGACTTGCAGATCAGTCAATTCCTCTTCATCAAAAGCAATCTGCGCCAAGACTGCTAACTCCTCCATGTCTTTCCTGCTCAATGCCATTTGACAGCACCTCCGTCTTCCATTTTAATATTTTGGCTTCATAAATTTGAAAACTATCCAATAAATTATAACAGAATCAAAGCAAACTGTGCAATCTAAACAAGAGCAATTGCCGAATTCAGTAGAAGAAAGCGGAGCGCAAGTAAAAAACTCTGCCCCCAACTCTACACCATCTGGAGCAGTTCATCTTCACTGATGATGGGAATGCCCAACTGTTTTGCTTTATCATACTTCTGACCGGGGTCAGATCCTGCCACAACATAATCCGTTTTTTTACTCACACTGGATGAGACCTTACCACCATGTTTTTTAATCAATTCCTCAGCCTCTTTACGGGTAAGGTTAGGAAGTGTTCCGGTAAGGACAAAGACCTTTCCCGCCAGAACAAGTTCACCATTTTCCTTGGTTCTATCCTGTTCCATCTTCACTCCGGCTCTTTTCAGTTTGCCAATTAACCTGCTAGTCTGTTCCTGCTGAAAGAATATTTCAATACTGCGGGCGATCTTAGGCCCTATTTCCGGAATCCCCGTCAACTCCTCAAAACTCGCCTTAGCCAGAGCATCCATTGAGCCGAACTTATTTGCCAGGGTTTCAGCGGCTCTGATTCCAACATGACGGACCCCCAAAGCATAGAGAAGATGTGCCAATCCCCTGCCTTTGCTCTTTTCAATCGCACGCACAACATTATCAGCAGACTTTTCTCCCATCCTCTCCAGTTTAGCCAAATCCTCTCTGGAGAGGGTATAAATATCTGCAGGGTCACTGATCATTTTCTTATCCACAAGCTGTTCCACCAGAGCAGGGCCCATACCCTCCACATCCATGGCTTCCCTGGACACGAAGTGAATGACCAATTCTTTCAGCTGAGCAGGGCAGGCGATCCCTGTACAGCGGGCAGCCACCTCTCCCTCCAAATGCAGCACCTCGCTACCGCAGACCGGGCAATAATCAGGCATTTTGAAAACAGCTTCCTCACCGGTCCTGCGCTCAGGGAGCACCCGCACCACCTCTGGAATCACATCCCCGGCCCGCTGAACCACAACATGATCGCCAATACGCACATCCTTTTGACGGATCATCTCTTCATTATGCAGTGTCGCCCGGGAAACTGTCACACCGCCGATCTGTACCGGTTCCAGGATAGCTGTAGGTGTAAGAACTCCGGTCCTCCCCACCCTGACAAAAATATCCCTCACCCGGGTAACCGCTTGCTCTGCGGGAAATTTAAAGGCTATTGCCCACCTGGGGCTTTTTGCTGTATATCCAAGAATATTGTACAGCTGCAGGGAGTTAACCTTGACCACCAAACCATCAATTTCATAGTTTAAAGTTTGTCTTTTTTCGATCCACTGATTGCAGCAGTCTATCACCTCTTCTATATCCCGGCAGTAGCTGCTCTGCTCTTGGACGGAAAAGCCAAATTCCCGCAGCAGAGATAAGGCCTCCCACTGGGTGCTGATCTCTCTATCAATACCTTCCAGTATCTGATAAACATAAACACCCAGTGTTCTCCCTGCAGTAACCCTGGGATCTAGCTGGCGCAGCGAACCTGCTGCAGCATTCCTGGGATTGGCAAAGGGCTGTTCCCCCTTTGCATCTCTCTCTTCATTAAGCAGTGCAAAAGCCTTTTTGGGCATAAAGGCCTCTCCCCGCACCACCAGCCGCGGAGGCGCCCCCTTCAACCTTTTGGGCAGCAAACGCACTGCCCGCAGGTTTTCCGTTATATCCTCCCCGGTAATGCCATCACCCCTAGTGGCACCCAGGACAAATTCCCCGTTTTCATAAGTAAGCACAACGGTCAGCCCGTCAATCTTCGGTTCCACCACATAATCAACCGCTGTACCGGACAACTGCCGCACCCGGCGGTCGAAATCCCGCAAATCCTCTGCCTCAAAAGCATTAGCTAGACTGTACAAAGGTGTTGTGTGCCTGACCGAACGGAACTGCTCTAAGGGAGCACCCCCCACCCGCTGGGTCGGTGAATCAGGGGTAATCAATTCCGGAAATTCCCTCTCCAAGCTCTCCAATTCCCTCATCAGAGAATCATATTCCTGATCTGTGATCAGAGGGTTGTCCAAAACATAATAATGGTAATCATGTTTTCTGATTTCGCTGCGCAGTTCTTCAACCTTTCGTCTTGCTTCATCAAGTGAAGCCATCCCGCATTCCTCCCGGTTTTAGGGTGCAAAAATTGCATTAATATTATACCAGATATATCCAATAATAATCCTTCAGCATATAACATCCTTAAACAAAGTCTGACCATTTTGTTAAGACTACTAGCCTTGCTAATGAACAGTCTGTTTTAAAGCTTCTTTAAAGGGGCATATTTAGCCAGCAGATGCTTAAATCCTGCGGTTTCGAAAGACACGAAGATCTCCTGATCCCCACCAGGTCCGATCTTGGTTTCCATAACAACACCCCTGCCGAACTTTTTGTGCTCCACCTTTTCTCCCACTTTGAACAAACACTTCTCCTGGGGTGCTGTCACAGCTGCTAATTCCTCTTTGCCCGCGCTGCTCTCCATTAATGCATGATCAGCTGATTGCTCCCGTTCACCAACTGCGGCAACAACAGCATGAACACCCCCACCGGCTGCCACAGGACAGAGGTAGTCTTCTGGAATCTCATATAAAAACCGGGAGGGTTCCCGAAATTCGATACTGCTATAAGATGAGCGGCGTATAGCCCTGGAAAGGTACAGCTTTTTCATTGCCCTGGTTATTCCCACATAACAGAGCCGCCGCTCCTCCTCCAGTTCAGCCTCTTCATCCAAAGCATGGGCATGTGGGAACAGCCCCTCCTCCATACCGGTTAAAAACACCACTGGGAATTCCATCCCCTTGGCGCTGTGGATGGTCATCAAGACAACAGCATCCTCTGAAGGCTGGTAGTTGTCAATATCAGTAACCAGAGCGAGCTCCTCTAAGAAACCGGCCAAAGACCTCTCAGTCCCTGCAGAGTCGTACTGCTGCGCCACAACCAAAAACTCTTTGATATTTTCCAGACGGGTTTCCGCTTCAATGGTTCTTTCATTTTTAAGCATAACCAAATATCCGGTATCATCCAGGATCTTTTCCACCAAGTTCGCAATGGGCATAGCCCCATCCAGAGCCCTCCAACTATTAACCAGCTGAAAGAAACCCTTGATCGCCACCACAGCACGTGCTCCCAGATCAGCCGACTCAGGGTGAGATAAGACATCAGCAAAGGTTCTGCCTGTTCTCAATGCCGCCTCTTCCACCCGGGCGATGGTTGTATCACCTATTCCCCTCCTGGGAACATTGATGATCCTGCGCAGGGAAAGCTCATCAGCAGGATTGGCAACTACCCGCAGGTAGGCCAGTATATCTTTGATCTCTTTGCGCTCATAGAACCTCTGTCCGCCGTAAATCCGGTAAGGTATACCTGATCTGATGCATTCCTCCTCAATCGGCCTGGACTGAGAATGGGTTCGATAAAAAACTGCACAATCCCTGTATTCAGCAACACCCTCACTGACCATAGCTCTGATAGTATCACCAATAAATCTTGCCTCATCTTTTTCATCAAAAGCTTGATAGAAGTAAATTGGCTCCCCTTCCTTGTTAGAGGTCCACAACTCTTTGGGCTTTCTCCCTCTGTTATGAGAGATCAAAGCATTAGCCACATTGAGGATGT
>DUSK01000163.1 GCA_012842275.1 Syntrophaceticus sp.
GATAAACAGCGTCAGGAATAAACTCTCAGGTATATCCTGCAGTACTAGAGCTATTAATTCGTTAACTATTTCTTGTGACATTTCTTCTCCTCGATGTTTTATTTGTTAAATCAGTCAGGATTTTCTTTGCTTATCTTCAACATTACGACTTATGATTCCTGCTGATTATCTCCTTCTTGTTGAAAAATGTTGACGAGGTCCTTATTTTTTTATAGGACTATATGCTCACTGATCTGCTTTTTCTACAGGCCAAGGAAGCTGGCTGCATTTTCACCTCTGATACCCTTTATTTCATCTTCGGTAAGGTCAGTGGCAGCCCACTCTTTATAATAGCGTGCCGGAGAAAGAAGCGGATAGTCGCTGCCCAGCACCACCTTAGGCAGTACCCCTGCCAGGCGGGCTGTTTGATAAACAGCTGGATAGAAGAGGAATGGGGATGCAGCAGTATCATAGAAGACATGTTTCAGAGACTGGTGCACCTCTGGCATCAACTCATAAGCAAACAGCCCTCCTCCCCAGTGGGCGAAGATGATTTTATTGTCCGGATTGTTGAGGGCGAAGCGGTAAGCCTGTTCTGGCCCCATTTTCCCTTTGCCCGGGTAATAATGGCCAACCAGTTCATTAGTGTGCATTAGAATGGGCAGGTTTAGTTCCTTGCAGATTGCTGTTAAATGTCCTACCTGCTCTTGGTCTGAGATGTCGATCTGCACAGAATCAGGTATAATCTCACCCACACCCTTCAATCCTGCCTCACTGCAGCGAATTAATTCCTTTTCCAGGCCAGGATCCTGGGGAGGATAGATAGCGAATCCGATAAAGCGGTCCGGGTATTTTTTTACAGTTTCAATAATGTAATCATTGGCCTCCCTGGCCATTCCGGGATCAAGGCAGGAAAAACCAAAAACTATCGATTTATCTATCTCTGTCTTTTCCATGTTCTCCAAAACATCTTCTGCTGTAGCGAATTTTGCTTTGGGATTATCATGGAGCAGTTTGAAATGGGCATCCCTATCCATATTTTTCTTGATATCTTTAATGAACTCCGGTGATAAGATATGAACATGAACATCAATATTCATTTTTCTCCCCCCAAATTATTTAAAAATCTCAGAATTAACCCCCTTGTTAAGTATTCTATTTCAGGTTAATAATCCCTTCGTATATTTGAATTCTGTGCCTCAAGTGGTTTCTTATATTTTTAAACACTGGTATAATTAGCATGATACTTTGTATCGGATTATTGTAATAAAACAGCCTGGAAAGGATGGTGAGGAAGGTGTTGAAGGTTTACCATACTGTAGAAGAACAAATTGTTGAATTGGACCACATCGATGAGAAAGGGTCATGGCTTTGTTTGATTAATCCTTCTGAGGAGGAGATCAAGCAGGTAAGCGGTAAAACCGGAATTACTCATGATTTTCTTAAACATCCCCTTGATAATGAGGAAAGGCCGCGCATTGAAGTGGAGCCTGGACAGTTTTTAATTATTATCAAGGTGCCGGTGGAAAGAGGAAGTGAAGGATCGGTTATTTATGATACTATCCCCCTAGGGATTATCATAACCAAGGATTATCTGGTAACTGTTTGCCTTGATGACCACCCTATTTTTGATCAGTTGCTGAATGAGCCGGTTCTATATACTTTCAAGAAAACACGCTTTTTACTGCTGGTATTGATCAAAACAGCCACCCTTTATCTAAACTATCTGAGGAAACTGGATATTCGGAGTACCGAACTCCAGCAGCGGCTCTCTCATTCCATGAAAAATGAAGCCCTTGTGGAACTGCTGAATATTCAAAAGAGCCTTGTATACTTTACAACATCACTGAGGGCCAATGGAATTGTGATGGAGAAGCTTACCCGCACTCAATTGGTAAAGGCTGAAGAAGCGCCGGCAACTATGCTGGTCAAGATGTATCCGGAGGATGAGGACCTGCTGGAGGATGCCATAACGGAGAACAGACAGGCTATCGAAATGAGTTCTATCTACAGTTCGATTTTAACAGGGTCTATGGATGCTTATGCTGCTATGATCTCCAATAATGTGACTGTAGTGATGAAGTTCCTGACCTCTGTGACCATTGTACTGTCTCTGCCAACAATAATTGCCAGCATTTATGGAATGAATGTGGGCCTACCCTTCCAGCACTCACCATTTGCCTTTTTGGGCATTATAGGTGTGACTCTAGGTATGTGCGGTATTGCCGCTTATGCTCTCTATCGTTGGAATATGTTTTGATGCAATTACAGTGGTACGGTGGTACCATCACTATGATAAACCTCCGCTGTCAGGTTACGGCGGGGGTTTTCTGTTTGCCGGCAGATGGCATTGAATATTCTGGGGGAAGAGAAAGAGGAATTAATTGATCTAAATGGAATAAATGCCCACACCCCGGCATAGGGTTATTAAGGAAACTAAACCAAATTAAGGGGGGTGGTTTGCAATGTCGTGGAATTTTCGTCAGTTGCAGCAAAAGAACAGAAATCACCTTTATGTTCTGGTTCTAGTCGTTTTGGTATCTGCTTTTCTGCTAATGGGTGGATGTAGTCTTGCTGAAAAACTGGGTTCAGAGGAGAGTCGTACTCCCACCATTGAAGATGAACTGAACTTTCAGGAGGATGAAGTGGTAGCTCCGGAAGAACAAGAAATGACCAAGGTGACAATCTATCTCAAAGACGAGGAAAAGAAATGTCTGGTGCCGGTGACCCGAGAGATTCCCAAAGTCACTGGTATTGCTAGAGCCACACTGGAGGCAATGTTTGAAAGTAAGGAAGAAGGCAATCTCAAATCGCCATTTCCGGCTGGTGCTAAGGTAAAGGATCTTAATATTAAGCCGGATGGAACCTGTGTTGTTGATTTAAATTTGGATGCCACTAAACTGCCGGAAGATGATCCCAAGGAAGAAGCCCTGGCTGTTTATGCCATTGTCAACACCCTGACCGAGTTTTCAACTGTGCAAAAGGTTCAGATCATAGTGGAAGGTCAGGTAAACAAGACTTTTGCCGGACACATCCCGGTGGACCTGCCTCTGATGAGGAATTTATCTTATGTTGCAAGCTGAGAGATGCCAATTATGATTTTACAGCATACTAAAAAAGGAACCGGCTGCATCCACCCCGGTTCTCTTTTTTTCAAAAAAATCCCTGGTTATGGTACCAGGGAAATTCCGATTTATTTATCTCTGATTTATTTATCTAAAGGAAAAACAGGAAGTACAGTTCGATTATATACAGAGTTTATAACACCTGCTGCTGATGCATACCAGGCAATTGCAGCTGTGATGATACCCATAATGCCTCCGGGAACAGAAGATATAATGCCGAATTCCGCCATTACGAGCAGAATAAATGTTATTTCTAGAGTGGTGAATACCGCGCAAACCGCGCCATTTGTGCGGAAAGAACCAATCCACATATAGGTGTTAAAGATGGTAAAGCCTAAAAGGAAAATTCCAAGTGCTGTGCCACCATGCTCTCCCCAGTTGATCACACCGAGTGCTTCAAAAACAACAAGGGTTGCCAGGGAGAGCCAGAAGGCACCATAAGTTGAAAAAGCAGTGGCCCCAAAAACGTTGTTTTTCTTGAACTCCTGCATTCCCGCCAACAACTGGGCGAGACCTCCATAGAAAAAAGCAAGGCCGAGAAATGCCGGTTTTGCTTCTGCTGGTATCAGTTGGGCATTGGCAACGCTGAGAACAAAGGTGGTTAAGGCAAACCCTCCCAATCCCAAAGGGGACGGATCTGCAGTAGCCAATACATGGCTTACATCGGCCTTGATCTTGTTTTCGGCTGACATAACGCCACCTCCTTAAAAATAATGGCTGTACAAATGGTGCGCAAATATTCTGGCTAAAATACCTATAGATCACCCCCTTTTTGTCAGGACGGTTTGCCCTTTTATTGAAACTATATGATCATATTTTGAGTTTGATTAACAAGTAATGGTGCTGAATAAGGTGATATGAGGAGGAATAGAGCTCGTGGAATGATTTGACAGTGTCTCCTGAGGCAATTAAAGAGACACTTTTGGTAGTATACTTTTAATAATTATATTGTTCTGGCATAAACTGCAGCAACATTGAATAAGATGGATAATTGGCAAATTTTCAGCATTTTATCTAATATAAGTATCATTACACAGAAAATCTCATTAAAACATAGCCGATGATCGTATGGATTAAAACACTAGGTGATCGCTGAAAGGCGGTTATATGATATAATCTAGGAGATTCATCTGACCACTCAGATAAAGTTGCCCGCGCAAAAGAAAAATGAATGGAGATGAAGATTATTGGAAAATAATCAACCTTTAGGAGTCTTCGATTCAGGAGTGGGCGGTTTAACTGTTGTTAAAAGCTTGTGGGAACATTTCCCCAACGAACAGATTATTTACTTTGGAGATACGGCACACCTGCCATATGG
The DNA here is from genome assembly GCA_012842275.1 of Syntrophaceticus sp. GTDB lineage: Bacteria > Bacillota > DSM-12270 > Thermacetogeniales > Thermacetogeniaceae > DTU068. Next base: position 4,423 of record DUSK01000163.1, read on the forward strand.
GTCCCGGGACCCGCAGGAAATCATTGCCTTTGGAAAAGATATAATAAATTTTCTGCTCAAATACTCAGTTAAAGCAGTTATTGCGGCATGCAATACAAGTTCATCTGTTTCTCTTAGCTTTTTGCAGAAGGAATTCCCTATACCGATTATAGGGATGATCGAACCTGCGGTGCGGGCCGGTATTAAAAGAACCAGAAATAAAAAGGTCGGTGTGATCGCCACCCGTGCTACGGCAGACAGCGGTGCCTATGAACGCACCTTCAAAGAATTGGCTGCTGATGTGCAGGTCTTTGTTCAGGCTTGTCCTCTTTTTGTTCCTTTAGTAGAGGAGGGAAGGATTGAACGCAGGGAAACATATCAGATAGCTAGGTCATATCTGAAGCCGCTGCAAGAAGCGGGGATCGACACATTGATTTTTGGCTGTACCCATTATCCTTTTTTGACACCAGTGATCAGGCATATTTTGGGTGATGAGGTGCAATTAGTTGACCCTGCAGAGGAGGTTGTTATGGAACTTGGCCTTTTATTGAAGACAGATGGTAAGAAAAAGACAGTTCCACAGCATCTCTTTTTTGCCAGCGGTTCAGTTAGCTCTTTCTATACCATTGGCAAAAAATTTCTCAACAGCTACCCTTTGACCGTTGAGCATGTTTCCTTAGATGAGCAGAGTAAGGATGACAGCTTGTCGAGAAGGACTGCTTCTACCTGAAAGGCAGTTGCTGCGGGGCCTCTTTGTTTGTTGAGTATTGGGGGATTATTTTAAGGAGATGGTTTGATGCGTCCTGATGGTAGAAAACCTGATGAACTGCGGTTGGTAAAGATCAAGCGGGATTTCTTAAAACATGCAGAAGGGTCTGTTTATATTGAAGTAGGGGATACTGTGCTGGTTTGTTCTGCCAGTATAGAGGACAAAGTACCGGCTTTTTTAAAGGGAACAGGAACGGGCTGGATCACCGCTGAATACAGTATGCTGCCTCGTGCCACTGAAATGCGTACTCCCCGGGACAGTACTAAGGGTAGGATCAGTGGGAGGTCGGCGGAGATCCAGCGCCTTATCGGGAGATCCTTGAGGGCGGTGCTGGACAGGAACATCCTGGGTGAACGCACCATCTGGATCGATTGTGATGTGATCCAGGCGGACGGCGGTACCAGAACTACTGCTATTACCGGTTCTTTTGTCGCTTTAGTGGATGCCCTGCGCAGGCTGAAGGAAAAAGAGAACTGGGAGAGGCTTCCTGTCAGCGATTATGTGGCCGCTGTCAGTGTGGGAAAAGTGGAAGGGGAAATTATGCTAGATCTCTGTTATGCTGAAGATTCCCTGGCAGAGGTAGATATGAATGTGGTGATGACCGGAAGCGGCCGTTTTGTGGAAATTCAGGGTACAGCTGAAGGGACTACCTTTACAAGAGAGGAACTGCAAGATTTTCTCAGCATGGCAGACAGAGGGATTAAACAGTTAATTGCATATCAAAAAGAGTTGTTGGGTGAGCTTGATGATTGAATTGGTGATCGCCAGCAAAAACAGGGGAAAGGTTGATGAATACCGGGAACTGCTGCAGCTGCCTGTTAAAATTTTATCACTGGACGATTTTCCTGAGTTGCCGCAGACCGAAGAAACAGGAACAACTTTTCGTGATAATGCCCTGATTAAAGCCAGGGCAGCGGCCGCTGCCACAGGACGGATTGCACTTGCAGATGACTCAGGCTTGGAGGTGGATTACCTCAATGGGGCGCCAGGTGTCTTTTCCTCCCGCTATGCAGGATTAGAGCAGGATGATGAAGCAAACAACAGGAAGCTGTTGAAGGCTTTGCAGGGAGTGCCTTTAGATGATCGGAAAGCCCGTTTCCGCTGTGTGATTGCAGTGGTCACTCCCAAAGGGGAAGAGTTTTTGGGGGAAGGTACATGTGAAGGGATAATCGCCTTAGAACCCCGGGGAACAATGGGTTTCGGTTATGACCCACTTTTTCTCATCCCCTCACTGGGTAAGACCTTTGCAGAACTAGGTCCTGAGGTAAAAAACCGCATCAGCCACAGGGCACAAGCGATACGTGCTGTGCGGGATGTCCTTGCCCGTCTGCTGAAGGATGGTGTTGAGTCAGGTTGCGGATCGGTATCCTGAGTGATTCCCACGGCAAATTAGAAATGGCGGAAAAGGCTCTGCAGGAGATGGGGAATATTGAGCTGCTGCTGCATGCAGGGGACTACCGTAATGATGCTTTAATCCTGGGCAGCACCCACAGGATCAAAGTAAAATCTGTTGTCGGCAATTGTGACCGTTATGCACCGGGTCCTGTTGAAGAGCTGTTGGAAATAAACAATTATAAGATCTATCTGACACACGGCCATCTTTTCGGGGTTAAAAATTCTCTGGATAAGCTAAAAAAACAGGCTGTGAGGCTTGGTGCTGACATAGTTGTGTACGGACATACCCATATACCTCATCAGGAGAAAATGGGCGGCATCCTTTTCCTGAATCCGGGGAGCATTACCTGGCCGCTGATTCCTGGAAGGCACAGTTATGCTGTGCTGGAGGTAAGCCCTAGCGGGTACAACTGTGAGATATGTGAGCTGTAAAAGGGCGGGATATGGCAAGGCAGAGGGAAAACAGTATTGATAAATCAGCTGTGGGATGTCTGTTGCCTTTCAGAGGGTGCTTGTAAAAAGTATTCACAGCAGATTGGCTGAAATAAGATGTTGAAAGAGATTTATAAACATGCTATACTTTATTCTGCGCAAAGAACGGGGTGTGGCGTAGTTTGGTAGCGCGCTTGGTTTGGGACCAAGAGGTCGGGAGTTCAAATCTCCCCACCCCGACCATTTTAAAATTAAACTTGTGATGATTATATTCTTATGGTA
>DUSK01000164.1 GCA_012842275.1 Syntrophaceticus sp.
GATTTTAAGTCCCGTGCGTCTGCCAATTCCGCCACCCCGGCAATAAAAATGGAGGGCAAGACCGGATTTGAACCGGTGCATCGCGGATTTGCAGTCCGCTGCGTTACCACTTCGCCACTTGCCCTCGAGATTGCAGTATTTATTATATATTAGATTTTTTAGATTGGCAAGACCCCCGAAAAAAATATGTTGTTAATCTGCTATAATGCCATGCTTTACTCATCAGGGAAAGGGTCATTCCCTGAATAAATATAAAACTTGCGATAGAAAAACTAACAATAGAAAAAACCCCCGTTTGATGGGGGTATTTTATTTCGCAAAAAATTATTTAACCATCACCACATGAATTGCTTTAATCAAAGCTGTGGCCGTATCCCCTTCCTTCAGACCAGCTTCATTAAGGGATTCAGTAGTCATTACCGAAGTTATCTCATTATCACCCACCTGCATAGAAACTTGAGACATGATATCACCTGTTTTGATCTCTGTAATCCTCCCACGCAGTTGATTGCGAACTCCGGCCTGCATAGTTTAACCTCCTTTGCTGATTGCTAATAATAATTATTTAGATCATTTGCATTTTTCTGTTCATTTATGCAATCCTAGGATCAAAAAGCCCTTGTTCTCACAGGGGTTATCTGTTTAACAGCTGATTATTCTAAACTGCTGCTAAAGGAAGTTAATAAACTGCACTTGTACATTGTTTATTCAAATTGAACAGCTGCACCCACAGTTCCGGGGCCAGTGTGTACACCGATTATCGGATTGACCTGAGTAATAATAGATGTCTTGAGATCCAAGGCCTTTTCCAATGCCTCTTTTAAGTATTGGGCAGCGCTATGCCCATCTCCATGAGCAATTGACAAATGGATTTTCTTTCTGCCCCTTGCCAGTTCCTGAAATGCCTTAACAATACACTGCAAGGCCTTTTTCTGGCAGCGCGCCTTTGAATAGGTATGATAGATCCCATCATCTCCCACCCTGATCACAGGTTTGATATTCAGAATAGATCCCAGGATTCCCTGCACCTTGCCTATACGTCCACCTTTTTGCAGATACTCCAGTGTGTTGAGGGTAAACAATGTTTCTATATTCTTTCTTACATGAGCTAATTTTTCAACAATATGCTGGGCATCAAAACCATCTCTGATATTTCTGGCAGCTTCCAACACCATTAGCCCCATTCCCAGGCTGATGTTTTTGGAATCTATAATGTGTATTTTCCCCTGCAGTTTCTTTTTCACCAAATTAGCTACATTAAGGGTTCCACTCAAGCCGGAAGAAATATGGATCGATATTATTTCATCATGATTCTGTAACAGTTTACTGTAAGGGCGCTCAAAGTCATCTGGTGTAGGCTGTGAGGTCTGGGGAAATTCTTTTTCTTCAGATAAACGACGATAAAACTCTTCACTGCTTATTTCGTAGTCAAAACACTCCTGCTCTCCGAACCTGATTTTCAGCGGTATCACATGGATGCCGTATTCTTTCTTAAGTTCTTCTGTGAGATCTGCGGTGCTATCTGTTACCAGAGCGATTTTTTTCATATTTAACCTCCGATTTTGATTGCTTATCTCATTATATCTTTTTCCTCTGAACAAACAAGTTGTTTTTTCATTTACCTATAATTGTTGGATGACATCCTCGGCAGAAATTAAAACCCCTGGTACTGCAGCAGAGCAGTAGCAGGGGTTTCTTCCTGACACCGTTTTTATCCCATATTATGTGCTTTAGTCATTTTTCACAACTTGATTGTTGCCATTAATCTCAATATATGTTTTGTAATTTTCCCGCAATTGAGCTGCATCCATTTCACCGCAAACTATCACAACAAGACTGTCATCAACTCTTATGCAGCAATTGCATTCTCTATCCTTATCCCAACCCATCAGATTCCCTCCTTTCTTATGGATTCATCAGGCCACAATATAAAATATGCAGATTGTTAATTTTTGTTAATGTTGGTATATTTATCATCATGAAAACAAAATAGATAAACCCCCGGATATCCGGGGGTTTGCCGCGTTTTTCTTTGGTCATTAACTGTTCGCTTTATCATTGCCTTTAATATCGATAAACGTTTTATAGCTTGCGCACAAATCATTCTCATCCAAATCACGACAGATTATTATCACAAGACTATCTTTCACTTCTAAGCAACAATTACATTCTTGTCTCTTTTTACCCCAATCCATCTGATTCCCCCCTTTGCTGTGAACTCATTAAACTAGTAATATAAAATATGCAGATTGCTAAATTATGTTAATTATGGCAATCTTTATCTATGCCAAATATAAAAAGCCCCCGATTCTCGCAGGGTCAAGAGGCTTATCTTGCATAACAGTTGTATTCCTAATTTAACTTGCAAAACTATAGGGAAGAATCAAAAAACCCCGCAATTCCTTGCGGGGTCTGATATTCATGGAGCGGAAGAAGGGATTCGAACCCTCGGCCCTCGCCTTGGCAAGGCGATGCTCTACCGCTGAGCTACTTCCGCTTGCTATGGTGGCTCAGGGCGGAATCGAACCGCCGACACGCGGATTTTCAGTCCGCTGCTCTACCAACTGAGCTACCGAGCCTTTTATTGGCGGAACTGACGGGACTCGAACCCGCGATCTCCGGCTTGACAGGCCGGTGTGTTAGACCAGCTACACCACAGTTCCGTAAAATTAATCTATTCTATCAATGATCGATATCTGGTGGGCGATGACAGGCTCGAACTGCCGACCTCCTGCTTGTAAGGCAGGCGCTCTTACCAGCTGAGCTAATCGCCCCATCGCCTCTCGCTCCATGATTATAACATCCCTTTTCCTTTACGTCAACATCGTTTGATCAAATTCTTATTAACTTTTTTTAAACACATGCAAACTCCTTCACTTCTGAGAAAAAGCCAGCAA
>DUSK01000015.1 GCA_012842275.1 Syntrophaceticus sp.
CGCTGGTTGTGCAGATTCTAAAGTCTTAGATGAGCAAGCTGCCATTGAATATACCCTTTCCATATACAGCGCGGCATTGAGTGGGGCTAACCTGGTACATGATTGTGGTTTCCTGGAAACAGGGATGTCAGGCTCTCTTGAAGCTCTGGTTATGGCTGATGAGATTATTGGTATGGTGCGTAATATTGTTAAAGGAGTCAGGATTGATGATGAGAGTCTGGCTGTGGATCTTATAGATAAAGTTGGCCCAGGTGGCAATTTCCTGACAGAAGAACATACTTTTAAAAACTTTAAAAAGGAATTTTGGATCCCCCGGGACATCAATAGGGATAACTATCGGCAGTGGTCCAGCAAGGGGAAAACGACCTATAAAGAAAGATTGAAAGCCAGGGCTAAGCAAATGTTACAGGAAAGCCAGCCTGAAAAGTTACCTGATGATATTTTACAGAAACTTCAGGAGCTGGTGGATGAGGCAGAGGCAAGGAAAGCTCAGTAGTTTTGCGCGGCCCGGTTTCGGGCCGCTTCTAACTTAGCTTCTACCTCAAATGATAGCAACAAGTTTTGAAGAGGAGGGCTAATAATGGGCCAATACATTCTTTCATACATAGATGCTCATGTAGCAGGGGAACCTTTGAGGCTCATCACCAGTGGCCCCAAGCTAAAAGGAAAAACACTGGTTGAAAAAACTGAATACATGAAAAAGAATTATGATTTTATCAGAAAAGCAGCAATGCTGGAGCCCCGTGGCCATGCTGATATGTACGGCGCTTATCTCACCGAGCCCACTGACCCAAAAGCTGATCTGGGAATTATCTTTATTGATAGCGCATTATATAACGCCATGTGTGGCCATGGTTCCATTGCAATTGCCACTATTGCAGTGGAGATGGGATATGTGACTGCTCAAGAACCGGTTACAGATGTTGTGCTGGAAACAGGTGCAGGGCTGGTTACAGTTAAAGTTGATGTTCAGGATGGCAGAACTGTAGGAGCGACTCTGCAAGGAGTACCATCATTTCTTTATATGACTGATGTGGAAATCGAAGTATTTGATCAAAAGATATTGGTTGATATTGTTTTCGGCGGCAATTTTTTTGCAATGGTAGATATGAAACAATTGAACTTAAAACACAGCAGGGAATATCTCGATCAATTTATTAGATATGGTAAAGAGATCAGGAAACAGGCCAATCTACTCCACATTCAGCATCCTACCCGGCAGCATATAACAACAGTAGATGACATTCTCTTTGTAGATGACCCTGCCTTCCCCGGTGATACCTATAAGAGTTTGGTTTTCTTGGGTGAGGCGCAGATAGATCGTTCACCTTGTGGAACAGGAACCTGTGCTCGCATGGGGGCTCTTTACTGCAAGGGCCAATTAAAAAAAGATGATGTTTTTTATCATGAGAGCATTATCGGAACTGTTTTCGAAGGCAGAATCGCTGGTGAAACTACAGTAGGAGATTTTAAGGCGATAATCCCTTTGATCAAAAGCAGGGGTTATATAACCGGTATTGGCAATCTTGTTATTAATACTGATGACCCATTAAAAGACGGCTTTTTATTACGGTAAAACACAAAACAACAAATGGAAAAAGGGAGGAATATGGAATGGCTAAAAAGAAAACAGTTGTAGATTTTATGAGAATGAAAAAAGAGGGCGAACAGGTTACATGGATAACAGCATATGATTATCCTACAGCATCATTTGCTGAACAAGCCGGTATTGATATGATCTTAGTCGGGGATTCGTTGGGAATGGTTGTTTTAGGATACAGCAGCACTAATCCGGTAACAATGGATGACTGTATTTCTCATTGTAAGGCTGTGCGCAGAGGTGCGCCTAACACATGGATAGTTGGCGATATGCCTTTTATGTCATACCAGATTTCTGATGAGGATGCGGTGGCAAATGCAGGACGGTTTATTAAAGAAGCAGAGGTTGATTGTGTCAAATTGGAGGGTGGTGTAAGAGTCGCCAGCCGCATTAAAGCAATTGCTGATGCTGGAATATTAGTAATGGGACACATAGGGCTAACCCCCCAGAGCTCAGGTCAATTAGGTGGATTTAAAGCCCAAGGCAGGGATGTAAAAAACGCTCGCTTACTGATTAAAGATGCACTGGCAGTACAAGAGGCCGGGGCTTATGCTTTGTTAGTGGAAGCTGTACCTCCTGAAGTGACTAAATTTATTCAAAAGAAGTTAGACATTCCTGTTTACAGTATTGGTGCTGGCCCGGCAGACGGGCAGTTGATAATATGTGGTGATATGTTGGGCCTGTTCCAGGCATTTACACCTAAGTTCGTAAAAAAATATGCAAATATAGCTGAAATAACGATTAATGCCTTTAAACAGTATGCTGAAGAAGTGCGGAACGGGGAATTCCCCACAGATCAACATGTTTATCATATACTGGAACCGATAGAAGAATTCGAAAAAATGTTTAAAGAATTTGAATAAGAAGCAATAATCTTCCTCTCAGTTCTCCCCTCTTCTTTTTAGAGGGGTTTTTTATTTTAATGTTGTTTTCTCTATGCAGGATGTTAATAATTTTTGTCGAATAAGTCCAAAGATCTTAGTGAAAATAGGTTCAAGAAAGAAGGTGAGCCTGCGTTTTACCTCCTGTATTTTTCCGCCTTTTTTGTTTAACATAAGATCAGTTTTTTGGGGGTAGAGCGGGCAGATATGAATTATATTGAGGCACTTGACTTTTTAACAAATCTCACGAAATTTGGCTTCAATTTTGGACTGGGGAGAATCGAGCACCTCCTTTCTCTATTGGGAAACCCTGAACGCTCCCTGCGGGTGATTCATGTAGGGGGCACCAATGGCAAGGGTTCGACTGCGATGATGACGGCCCGCATACTGGAAGAAGCGGGTTTCAGGGTGGGGCTTTTTATTTCTCCTCACCTGCATTCTTATACTGAACGCTACCTTATTAAC
>DUSK01000016.1 GCA_012842275.1 Syntrophaceticus sp.
ATCCCGGTTTCCAGCATCTCCAGCGTTAGTTCCGTCACCCTCTGGAATTTTTCCCAAACTTGCTTTACAATGTTCATAGAGACCTCACGTTCCTTTAAAGAGTGGTTGTTCTACAACTGCTCGTCCGATCTTGGGACGGTGAGGTCTCTTTTCTTTTCGCTCTCCCCGATCTCCTCCAAAAACTCCTACAGTAAATTTACACTAAGCAGTGAGTGAGTCAGGGGGACGGTGACTTTGACTCACTCCGTTGATCCCTTGACTCACTTGACTCATAATGGGCGAACATAAAAACCCGGCTTGATGCCGGGTCTTAATCTGATGGATAAACCATCGATTACTGCAGTATATACACATTCACATAACGCACTCCCCATCTGTAGCACTCAGCATCAGAGGGGAAGAAGAGATCAACGGTATTCCCTTTGATTGCTCCTCCAACATCCAGTGCTCTCCCATAACCATAACCATCGATATAAAGGCGTGAACCCAAGGGGATCACCCTGGGATCCACCGCAACCACCCCACGGGCTACCTTATGCCCAGTTGCCGTATACTTGCCTGTGCTGGGGCCATAAGCAGTGGCTCTCGCTCGTATAACCTTACGGTAGCGAATAACATCACCGCCACGTGAAATGGTGGAAATTGTCCCATAGGCAATAATCCTGTTCACCGGGGAGCGCACGACCTGATCCTTTATGGTTTTTCTGGACACCTCTTTGCCATCTTCATATACAACCTTGACCTGACGCACTCCCTCACCTGGTGAACCCTCACGCACTACCTTCTGCTGCCCTTTATTGAGGGTTGAGTCAGGTTTCCTTTCCGTTTTTGCAGGAATATCATACTTCTCTGTGATCACCTCTTCCCTGACCCGGGTTACCCTGATTTCACAGCCGGGCTCAACCTCAGCATCAAGCTCCGGACTTACACGATCAAGCTCTCCCAAAGTCAGAGAAGCCTTTTTTAAAACATCCTGCACATTAGTAGCAGTCGTATAGATGGTTTTAGTATCACCATCTGCCACCAACTGCACAGGAAAAGCACGCTCTACAACCACCAGCATGCCATCTTTAACCTCTGATTTTAATCCAGGGGTCACCTGGTCATGGGGTTTGACCTCTATGCCAGCCTCAGCCAAGGCCTCCTCCACAGTACCTTTAAGGGTTTTATGCCGCAATTCTTTTCCATCAACACTGATCCTGATTTCATCTATGGCATAAACCACAGCTCCCCCAGACAATATACCGATCAAGGTGATCACAAACACTATTCCGAGGAAAAGCTTTTTCCTGGAAAATTGCTGCCCTCTCTTTTGCTCACCGCTCACCTTGGTCACCTCACTTTTCCACTACCATCAAATAACAGACATCTTATCATATAACATGCGGTTGGCGAAAAAGACACAGATATATATTAAACATTAAGGTGAAATATTCCTCTTTTTTAATATGGCATATTGTGTTGAAAGGCATCTCGGTGAGCGCAGCAAAGGGGTACTTTTAGACAAAAAAGAGGGCAGTTAAGCCAAATAAGATTTCATTACTCTCCTGACATAGGTCTGTGTTTCTGGATAAGGGGGTATCCCCCCATACCTGCGCACAGCTCCGCTACCGGCATTATAAGCAGCTAAAGCCAGCTGCAAATTTCCGTCAAATTCATCAATTTTTTGCCTGAGATAACGGGTGCCGGCCATTATATTCTGCTCTGCATCAAAAGGATCAGTAACACCCAGTGCTCTGGCAGTAGCCGGCATCAGCTGCATCAAACCTTGAGCACCACATGGAGAAACAGCCCGGGGGTTGAATGATGATTCATGTTTGATAACAGCACTGATTAGGCGCTCATCAACAGAATACTTTTCACTGGCCCGTTTGATGATCTCACTGAAAGACTGCTTCCCCTTTTTTTCCACACCGCCGCTGCCCAGCCGTTCAGATGGAATTTCAGATGAAATACCGCTGCGGGACAACAGGGCGAATAATGATTCAAAAAGGCGAAACATAGCAAACCTGCTAAACAAATCGGACCAATAATTCAAAACACTCAGCCCCCAATACAGCTTTTTTATCATCATAGCAAAACTTGCCTTTTCTAACAAGCACCAAATAAACAACCACTAAACCGATCACCTGGTACTACCAAAAAAATCAGCGCCCTAACGCCTATCAAGTCACCCTCGTATAAAATACGGGGTTCGGTCATTAGTGGCGCCTATATTCTTTACAGCGGAACCTTTCCCTTGCACAGATTGGCAGGCCTAATCCAGTATATAAACCTTCACCTCACGCCTGCCCCATTGATAGCACTCTTTTGCTGTTTCCAGAAAGACATCGATCCTGTTTCCTTTGATCAGCCCACCGGTATCCACAGCTTTAGCATAACCATACCCCTCCACATAGAGTTCGGTACCCAGCGGGATCACTTTGGGGTCTACAGCTACCCCTCCCACATAAGGCATGACCCCTGAAGCAGTAGGGTTTCCCGTATGGGTATAGGCTGTTGCGATCATTTTCAGCACCCGCTTGTTGTGCAGGGAAACACCGCGTGAAGCCAGCTTTGTTTTGGACCTCACACCAACAGCAGTGATCTGGGTTACCGGTTCCTTGATCACCTCACTGCCTAACTTCTTTTTCTGGACAACCTCACCATTTTCTGTGGTTACCTCATATTTCTTTAATAAAACCCCCTCTTGGCCAGCCTGCTTAATGCGGGTGCTGCCTGGAGCAAGACTGGGATCCTGTACACTTTTCACCTGAAAAGGGATCTTTTCTTCTTCAGTCACGATCCGAGTGTTCACCCGCACCACCACCAACTCTGGCATTTTGTCAGAGCTGGTGTCAAACCTGACCTCTACCCTGTCCTTTGGCCCCAACTCCACACCTGCGTCCTGAAGAATATCCTCCAGGCGAGGCAAAGTGGTCCTGGAAACTACCGAAGTCCCATCAACTACAACTTTGATGGGGGTTTCCTCCAAAGTCTGCACAAACAACCCCTCACCCTTTCTGTAGCCCACAGTGAAACGAATAGCATTTTTGTTTTCTGTCGCTACCGGGTTAACAAAAAAGTCCTGCCAGATGGCTCCATAGGCAGCCCCAGGCTCTGTCAAAGCTCCGCTGAACTGAACAAAAAGCACCAGCATAAATATTGCCGCTGCTGTGCAGATAGCAGCACCCTTTGATCTGCGGCGTTTTTTTACTTCTGCCAGTTCCAATACCTCTAGTTTTGTCACAATAACCTCCCCCTGTAAGTGAAATGGTAGTGTTACCATTATTTCCCTTACAGGGGGTTTTAAACATGATCGGAGAGAAATAATGCGGTTGGGCTTAAAAAAGGGGGTAACAATTTCGGTGATTGGTTAAACCTGTCCCATTAGTTTGTTAATCCCTGCCGCTTGCGACATAAGCTCCGGTTGAACTTGCCCTAAAACTCGTCGCAGACGCCAGCCGACCGGCTCCTATGACGCCATCCATGGCGCATAGTCGCCTAGCTCAACATCCATGTTGAGCTTCAGCTGTCGTAAACTGCTCCTTCGCCAAGGGCAAGTAACAACCTTCGCAGGTCGCTGCGCTAGCAGGGAGTACAAATTAAAATCAGATTTTGAAAAAACTCTTTGCACTATTGGTTGTAACTGCTGCCACTTCTTCTGGGGAAACATCTTTAATCCTGGAGATCTCCTCTACCACCGCGGTCAGGTAGGAGGGTTCATTCCTCTTGCCTCGCCAGGGTTGGGGGGCCAGGTAAGGGCAGTCTGTTTCCAAAAAAATGCGCTCCAGTGGGGTATTGGACACAACCTCCCTCAGTTCGTTGTTCTTCGGGTAGGTCAGTGTTCCACCAATTCCCAGATAATATCCCCTTTCCAGGCAGATGTCCGCTATCCGCCGGTCCCCGGAAAAGCAGTGGAACACTACCCCTGCCAGCCCTGTGAAGTCTTTTAAAATGGAAAGGACTTCATGGTGTGCCTCCCGGTCATGGATGATCACAGGAAGGTTCAATTCTCCGGCGATTTCCAGCTGTTTTCTAAAAACATCTACCTGGCATTCCGGTGGAGAGAAATTGTAATGGTAATCCAGGCCGATCTCCCCCCAGGCTACTACCCTGCTGCTTTCGCACAGGAGGCGCAGCCCATCCCAAGTGCGGGGCACCGCGTCTTTGGCATCATGGGGATGGACCCCCACAGCAGCATATATCTGTTCGTGCTCCTTCGCCAGGGCAACCGCCCGGCGGGAGGAACTGAAATCGCTTCCCACAGTGATCATTTGAGAAACACCCTTATCCTGCGCCCTTGCCAAAACATCATTCAAATCAGCGGAAAACTTGGCGTCATCCAGATGAGCATGAGTATCGATTAGGTGATAAGACATTTTGCTACCCCCAGTTGTAATTAATATCAAAACCGGCGGTGGAAAACTCTTCCGACCGGCCGGTTTAACATCTCTGCCGCAAACAGCGGCCATCTGAACCGCATTTTTCGCCTTTATGCAACTATTTTACACGGCTGCCCGGGGGAACCTCCCGGTCCACAGTCAGGATCCCTAGGGCTTCCCCTTCGCTGGCAGCTAAAATCATGCCATAAGAGGTGACACCCCGCAGTTTGACCGGTGCTAAGTTGGCAACAACCACTACAGATTTTCCGACCAGGGATTCGGGGGTGTAGTGCTGGGCAATGCCTGCCACAATGGTCCTTGTTTCCTCTCCCAGCTCAACTTCCAGCTTAAGCAGCCGGTCAGCCCCTTTAATCTTTTCAGCACTCTTGACCAAGGCGACCCGCAGGTCCAGCCGGGCGAATTCATCTATGGTGATCTGCGGCTTTTCTTCTGGAGCCTTTTCTTTGCTCTCTTTTGCCGGTTTCTTCTCAGCTGTTTTCCCTTCTTTTTCGCTCTGGGATTCTGCTTCACTTTCCACCATGATGCGCGGGAATATACCCGGGCCAGGTTCCATTCTCAGATTGACAGGCATTCTGCCCCAATCCTCAGTGCTGTCCCAACTGTGCAGTTCAGGCTGGTCGGCGATCCCGAACTGGGCAAACACGCGCTCAGGAAATACAGGCATAAAAGGCGAACACCAGATGGTCAGGATGCGCACCGCTTCACTGAGGTTATAGAGAACGGTCGCCAGCCTCTCTTTTTGATCAGGGTCCCGGGCCAAAACCCAGGGAGTTGTTTCATCAACATAGCGGTTGGCACGGCGCACCAGCTTCCAGATGGCAGCCAGGGCGCTGCTGAAGTCCATCCGCTCCAGCTGCTGCTCCAACTCCACTTTCACTTCCCGGGCACAGTTGATCAGATCACCATCAGGGCCCTCAGCAGGGCCAGGTGCAGCCAAAACACCGCCCTGGTATTTTTTGACCATGCCCAGGGTGCGGCTGATCAGGTTCCCCAGATCATTGGCCAGGTCCGTATTGATCCTGTTGATCAGGTCATCCTCACTGTAGTAGCTGTCTGCCCCATAGGGGAGTTCCCGCAAAAGGTAGTAGCGCACCGCATCCACACCATAGCGGTCGATTAAGATCATGGGGTCAACCACATTCCCCTTTGATTTGGAGATCTTGCCTCCCTCCAGCAGCAACCAGCCGTGGCCAAAAATGGTGCGCGGCAGGGGAAGCCCGGCAGCCATGAGAATGATCGGCCAGATCACTGAATGAAAGCGGACAATATCCTTTGCCATAAGATGAACCGCATGGGGCCAGTAATGGTCAAAACGCTGATCCCCATCCTGCCATCCCAGAGCTGATAAATAGTTGACCAGGGCGTCAAACCAGACATAAACTACATGATCAGGTGCAAAGGGAACCGGAACACCCCATTTAAAGCTTGTCCTGGAAACACAGAGGTCCTCCAGCCCGCTCTTGATAAAATTGATCATTTCATTACGCCGGGAAGCCGGTTGGATAAAGCCCGGATTCTCCTCTATATATTGCAGCAGGCGGTCCTGATACTTGGAAAGCCTGAAAAAATAACTCTCTTCCTTAACATGCTCTACCGGCCGCCCGCAGTCCGGGCAGTTACCATCAACAAGCTGCCGTTCCAGCCAGAAGGCCTCACAGGGGGTGCAGTATAAGCCCTCATAATAGGACTTGTAAATATCCCCTTGCTCATACAGCTTTTGAAAAAGAGCCTGAACAGCCTTTTCATGGCGTGGTTCAGTGGTACGGATAAAATCATTATTGGTGATCAGCAGTCTTTCCCACAATTGTTGAAAGGAGGCAACAATCTTATCTACATAACTTTGCGGGTCCATACCCCGCTCCGCAGCCTTCCTCTCTATTTTCTGACCGTGTTCGTCAGATCCTGTCAAAAAGAACACATCATAACCCCGCATCCGCTTATAGCGGGCCATGCAATCTGCCGCAACTGTTGTATAGGCATGGCCGATATGCAGTTTATCACTGGGGTAATAGATCGGTGTTGTTACATAAAAAACTCGATCATTCATAGTTTCACCTGCTGATGCCTTTTCTTCTAACACAGGTTTAACTCCTTTCATGGTGAATATCTTTAAAGAGTTATTATACCAAAAAAGTACTCTGACGGCCAATTCTTACAAGATCTAAAAATTTATATATTTTTTTGAAAAAAGGGGTTGACTGTTAATGGTAAAGCTGGTATGCTTTCCTTAGCGAATCTTGTCGAATAATATACGGGAGAGGGGGAGGAGCATGAAGTCAACAGGTGTCGTACGTAAAGTGGACGAGCTCGGCAGGGTAGTAATCCCTATTGAGCTGCGGCGCACTTTAGGCATCGCAGAAAAAGATGCACTGGAAATCTATGTTGATCACGAAAAGATCATCCTGAAAAAATATGAGCCAGCCTGCATCTTCTGCGGAAATGCTGACAACATAACCCATTTCCGCGGGAAAAACATCTGCCAGGAATGCTTAAAAGAAATGGCTCGTGAAGCAGGTTGATTCCAACACCTCTTACATGACCATACCCCGATTCTGATAAAACCCCTCCAAAGGGGTTTTATTTTTTATGATTATTCATGGTAGATGCGGTATACCTGGCTTTTGCTCATATTCAGAGCTTTCCCAACGGCCCGGCAGGCCTGATGCAGATCCGCACCTGCTCTGGTGAGAGCATTCACCGCTTCCCTGACGAGCTCACCATCTGCTGACAGAGAATCCGCTGCCCTTTCGGTTTTTCCCTCCACAACCAGGGTGATCTCCCCCTTAGGCGGTGCTGCAGAGAAATGCTCCAGTGCACCGGTAAAAGAACCCCTATAAACCTCCTCAAAGTGTTTTGTGATCTCCCGGGCCACCGCCACTCTTCTTTCAGCACCCCAAATAGCGCAAAAATCCTGCAGTGTTTCCTGCAGCCGGTGGGGTGCCTCATAATAAACACCTGTCCAAGGATTTTCCTCCAGCTCCTTGAGCAGCTGTTGCCGCTCCCCTTTTTTACGCGGCAAAAAGCCGAAAAAATAAAAAGGATAAGGTTTAAAACCGGAAATAACCAGTGCAGCAATAACAGCAGAGGGGCCAGGCAGAACTGTTACCTCATGGCCGGCTTCCAAGGCCTGCTGCACCAAAATATACCCCGGATCAGATACCCCTGGTGTGCCTGCATCGCTCACCAGGGCAATCTCTTTCCCCTTATCCAGTTCAGCCAGCAGGGAAGATGCCTTTCCCCGCTCATTATGCTGATGATAGCTTGTGGTTTTGGTGGTTATTCCATAGTGGTCGAGGAGTTTGCGGGTATGACGGGTATCTTCGGCAGCAACAAGATCAACCTGTTTCAACACCTCAAGGGCACGCAGGGTGATATCATCCAGGTTCCCCAAAGGTGTTGCACAGAGATAAAGCCTGCCCATTTATTCTTCCTCCATCTCTATTATCTCATCATCCTTCTCTATTATCTCATCAACTTCCTCTTCTCCATCCTCTGCCGTAGTTTCCTGACAGCCATAGCATTCATTCTCATATTTCAGGCAACACATCAAACGGCCGCAGAGCCCGCTGATTTTACTGGGGTTTAAAGAGAGATTCTGCCCCTTGGCCATACGGATGGAGACCGGTTCAAAGTCCCCCAGCCAGGTACAGCAGCAGATTTCCCTGCCGCAGGGGCCGATGCCACCCAGGAATTTGGCCTCATCCCTGACACCGATCTGCCGCAGCTCAATACGGGTTTTGAAAATGGCTGCCAAGTCCTTGACCAATTCCCGAAAATCCACTCTTCCCTCTGCAGTGAAATAAAACAGTATTTTTCCTACATCCAGAGTAAATTCCACATCGATCAGCTTCATGGGCAGCCCGTGTTCCGCGATCTTCTTTTCACAAATAGCAAAGGCCTCCCGGGCACGCTTTTTGTTTTCCTCAACGGTTTTCAGATCATCTTCAGTGGCCTTACGGATCACCTCACGCAAAGGGGCGACAATCTCTTCCACAGGCTTTTCCCGTGGGCCTATGACAACAGTACCGGCCTCGACCCCTCTTATGGTCTGCACAATGACCACATCATTCACTTTAAGCTCTTCTTCCCCTACCTTAAAATAGTATATCTTCCCAGCGGGGCGGAAGCGCACACCTACAACAGTAACAGTACCGCTCTCAGGCAGTTCTACAATTGTATCATTTTCCTCTTTATCCTCTTTGAAATCACAAAACTCTTGGTATTCATCCATTTTCATCCCTACTTTCCAAAACATTAGTGCTGCCGCATTGCAATCTTTTCTGTACCTGATAAAGGGTCAGACTTAACACCAGTGGTACAGAAGCGTTATCCTCCAGCTGCCTCATCCCCTCCAGCAACAGGCACAAACAGTCAGCCAAAGAGCTTTTTCGCTCCAACCGGTATTCCCGTTCCAAAACAGATAAAACAGCCTGCAGCAAATTGCGGGCAGCCCCCCGGTCTGTTCCCAAAAGACGCAGCTCTTTGAGCAGTTCTGCGGGAGTGCCATCTTTCAGAATCCTGAAAAAGCTGTCAGCCTTCTGCTTCTCCTCCTCTGACCCTAGTTTTTCTCCACCGCCCCTGAAGTAAACCACCCTGCAGCGGGATACAATTGTGGGCAACAGAGAGCGTTCATCCTCTGTGGCCAGCAGAAAAACCGTGCCTGGAAGAGGTTCTTCAAGAACTTTCAGCAAACTGTTGGCTGCTGGCGCAGTCAACAATTCCGGCTGTTCCAGAAAAAACACCTGATGCCTGCCTAAATTGGGCCTGTACCTGAAAAAGGAACTCCATAAACGCAGCTGATCCATTTTAAGAGAACTGCCCTCAGGCTGCAGGTAATGGAAATCGGGATGCAGCTGTTGCAGCCAGGCCTGGCAGGATATGCAAGCATTACAGGGGTGACCATCCTCCGGTTCCAGGCAGAGTAAGCCCTGCACAAACCACATCACGATCTCTTTTTTCTCTTCTGAAGAGCGGCCAGCCATAAGGTAAGCATGGGCGATGGATCCCTTCTTTAGATCCTCCTTAAGCTGGTCCCTCACCAGGCCGTCACCCCGGAGTTTCAACTCTTCAACCCCCTTAAAAAACCCCTCCTTGATCGCTCCCATTGATAAATGCTGATAGATGCTTCCAGACCTGCTGGTGAACAATCTCAGGCTGGGAAGATGCATCTACAACCCTGATCCTCTCCGGGTATTCCTTTATTAAAAAGTGGTAACCCTCCCACACCCTCCTGTGGAAAGAGATATCCTCCTGTTCCAGCCGGTCCTTTTCCCTTTTCTTTCCCCTCTCCAGGCCCTCTTCAGGGGGGAGGTCAAGCAAAATGGTGCAGAACCTTCCCAATCTATCTAACGCAAAACGGTTAACCTGCCGCAGCATTTCCAAATCAAGACCCCGTCCAAAACCCTGATAAGCGAGGCTGGAGTCCACAAACCGGTCACAAAGGACAATCTTTCCTGAAGCCAATGCCGGGAGGATCACCTCAGCCACCAGTTGGGAACGGGCACCTGCATAAAGCAGTGCTTCAGTCACCGGGGACATCTCCCTGTTAGCGGGATCCAGCAAAAGCTGTCTGATCTCCTCTGACAGCCGTGTTCCCCCGGGTTCTCTGGTCATCACCACAGAATAGCCCATCTTCTGCAGCCGTTCCGCAGCCAGCTTCACCTGTGTGGTTTTTCCCGCTCCATCCGGTCCCTCAAAAACTACCAGCTTTCCTGAGTATTCCACCAGCTCAACTCCCTGCAACAATTTTGATCAAACCTTTTTTCCTGCCTGGCCAACTGCCCCCGGCCCTTTCCCAGTCATGTAAAAACTCCAGCAGCTCACCATCGATCCGCTCCCCCGGGCAGAGCACAGGCACTCCCGGCGGATAAGGGCTGATCACTTCAGCAGCGATCTTGCCAAGTGCACTGTCCAAGGGGACCAGGGAGGAATCTGCGAAAAAGGCCTCCCTTGGTGTCAGCAGCTGCTGGGGAAGGGGCAACCCCCTGAAATCAGGAAAAGAGCAGCTTTTCCC
Organism: Syntrophaceticus sp.; assembly: GCA_012842275.1. Lineage (GTDB taxonomy): Bacteria > Bacillota > DSM-12270 > Thermacetogeniales > Thermacetogeniaceae > DTU068. Next base: position 10,399 of record DUSK01000016.1, read on the forward strand.
ACTGCTTGTAGAGCAAGCAGCAGACAGTGAGGAAAAACCATCCATCAGAAGATCAGCCTTTTCTAAACTGGCCGGGCTCAGAATAAGAACAATATTATCAAGATCAGCCATCTCTACCAAAATTTTTTTCTGCCTGTACAGCCAGTCTGCAGCCTCAAAACCCGTAATCCCCAGCCCTCTCACATTGACGATCAGCCGGGAGGGGTCATACTCACACACACCGGGCACCTCCAGCAGTTCGCTCCCCGGGGCAAGAAGCCCTGGAATCCGGGAGATCTGCAAACGCAGCCTGTGGCCTAGATGAGCCACAGCCTCCCACTGCTCCTCCTCCTGCTCACACTGACAGCGGGCAACATCCAAAGAGGCCATCAACAGATAGGAGGGGCTGCTGGACTGAACCATCCGCAGGGCAGCCCTGATCCGCTGGCCACCCTTCTCCCTGCAGTGGAGAAAGGCCGCCTGGGTAAAGGCCCCTAACACCTTATGGGCACCCTGTGCCGCAAAATCCGCACCTGCCCGGAGCGCAGTCACCGGAAAGAGTTCACTGGTTATAAAATGGGCTCCATGGGCCTCATCAACCAGCACCACACACCCCTCCCGCTGTGCAGTTTTAACCTGCTGCCCCAGATCTCCGGCCAATCCGTAGTAATTGGGGTGCAGCAGCACAAGCAGCGGTTTTTCCCCATTGTCTTCCCCAGTCAAAACCTTCTCCAGCCGGCAGGTAGCAACCTGGCCTGGCAGCCCTAAATCGGGAGAATACTCAACAGGTAAATACACAGGCTTTGCCCCGCTCAAGATCAAACCATTGATCACTGACTGATGGCTGACCCGGGGCAGCACAACCTTTTTGCCGGGACCGCTCACAGCCAGCATAACAGCAAGAATGCCAGCGGTAGTGCCGTTTATCAGAAAAAAGGTCTCAGCTGCTCCAAAATAGGAGGCTGCTCGAGCTTGGGCCTCTGCAATAACCCCTTGAGGGTCCTGAAGGTTATCCAGCCCCGGAAGCTCTGTAAGGTCCAGCTGAAAAACCATATCACCTAACAGCTTGTACCACTCCGGAAAAGCGCCTGCTCCCTGTTTGTGCCCTGGTGTATGAAAACTGATATACCCTTCCCCTGCGTGGCTGGCAAGCGCTGCCAGCAGGGGCATCTTTTCTAACCCTATATCCCCCACCACCTAAGTTCCCTGCTGCATAAAAGGACTGCTATCATTAGTTATTTTACCATATCCCTTCAGTGATGCCAGCAAAATCCCCATCGTCCTGCACCACAGAAAAATAAAAAACGCAAGTTGAACTTGCGCAGTCCAGTCGAGTTTATATTGGTGGCTTATCGCACTCCATGATGCCAAATCCTTTTAATCTTCTCTTTTATATCACCATAGCGGCTGTCCCCTACCCTTGTTTCCACAATTTCCTTTTCACAGCCAGTGCAAAGAAAACAGCCTGAAACCACAATTCCCCCTGCAATACCTCGGGGAGGTGTCTGTTCGCAGATCATACAGATAGGCAGTAATACACCTTTTCTTCCCGTGGGTTTTTTCCTGATTCCCTTCTGGACCATCATTTCCCCTCCCTGCGTATCTTCTACTATTATACGCAGAAAAGGCATATCCCATCCCCTATTGGACAGAGAATACTATATTAGATCCTGTTTTCTTCACAGAACTAGTTCCATTTTATGTAAAATTGCATAGATAAAGGGCTTAAATCACGGTAGCCGCTTCACATTCTTGTTTCTTCCTATCGGCAGCACCATTGTCGGACACCTTGTTCCTCAAATATTCCACTGCTATATGGTTGGCCCAGACATGGTGAGCAAAACACTGATCACACAGAAAATATCTTGTTCCTCCGATGTTTCTTGGACGGGCATGCTTACTTCCACAGGCATAGCAAACCTCATGTAAGCCTTTCTTCACTCCCATCCCTCCAATCCTAGATACTAAGGCGAAAAGTCCCAGGTGCTCATCGACTATCCTCCTCAGATTTAAGTCCTTTATCTTTTTATCAGGATATATTCGGGTTATTTCCCGAAATTCCTGCTAGATAAGGGAAAAATTAAAATAAATAATCAATATTGGTTATAATATGTACTGCCCGCTAATATAATACATCATATCAAAAGAGAAGAACAGGATTAAACACCAACAGAAAAAATCCCCTGTAAGTTGACAAAAAAGCAGGGTGTTTCTTTCAAAGAACAAAGAAGCCGGCTGTCGGCACAGCCGGCTGCAGCTATCTGGATCAGTTTCACAGTTTAATCTTTATCTTCACCGGTTTTACGGGTAATAGCTATCGCACAATCCGGACAAACCCGCTCACAGGTGCGGCAGGCCTTGCATTTTTCCGGATCAGGAATCACTGTTGGGGTGCCGTAAACCCCCAGTTCTTCAGACCAGCTTAAAGCTCCTTCCGGGCACTTTTCCCGGCAAAGCCCGCATCCCTTACACAAACCGGGGAAGATGCTGAATACTGCTTTCCCTTTATGCACATCTTTGCTTATTGCTTTTAATGCGGCCTTCTTCATCTTCAGGCCACCCCCATTTCTGCTACCAATTGGTAACCCCTCTCCAGGGCTTTGAAGTTCAGTTCCCTCAGTTCAGGGTTCTGTTCGAATTTATAGCCGAGCTTTTTCTCAATAGCTTCTTTTGCTTTTTCTAAACTAACCACCTTGGTGACCCCGATCACCGCGCCCATGATCAACACATTGAAAACCCGCGGGTGCAGTTCTTTATTCGCTGTTTCCAGTGCGGGGATTGCCATGATTTTCTTGGCGTTTTTCGGCAGGTCATCCTCAACATCCTTGATACTGGCATCATAGATAAACAGGGTTTCACTGCCCACATGCATACCCATTCTCCTGACCGCCCGGTCGCTGAGGGCGATCACAATATCACCGGTCTTGAACTTCGGTGCGCCGATCTTTTCATCACCGATCTGGACAAAGGCGATCGATACCCCACCCCTCTGTTCTACACCAAAGTTGGGAATATACAGAAACTCTTTTCCATCCAAGGCTGCCGCCTCGGTCAGGATCATGGCCACTGACTGGACTCCCTGGCCGCCTTCGCCTGCAATCGCTATTCTGACAGCTTCACCCATCGCTTATCCCTCCTTGATCACAGGGACTTTCAGTTCGCCGAGAGGGTATTGCTCGGGCATTATTTTCTCGACAAACTCCCATGTCTTTTCGGCATTGGTACGCCAGTTGGTGGGGCAGGTGGATAGGGCTTCGACAAAGGAAAACCCTCTCATGGCTATCTGGTTCTCTAAAGCCTTCCTGATGTATTCTTTCAGTTTCCGGAATTTGGCCACACTCCCCCGGGCAACATAAGCGCCCTCCTGGGTTATGGCCGCTACCATCTCAGGCCCCATCATGGGGTAACCGGCCTGCTCTACATCCCTGCCAAAAGGAGTGGTTTCTGTCTTTTGGCCGGGCATAGTGGTAGGGGCCATCTGCCCTCCGGTCATGGCATAAACAGTGTTGTTGACCAAGATCACTGTGATTTTATCATCTCTGGTGGCAGCATTGACCAGGTGCTGGGACCCGATGGCATACCCGCCACCATCACCCATATAGGCGATAACTATCCTATCAGGTCTTGCTTTTTTAATGCCCACCATCACCGGTGTGGTTCTCCCGTGGTGGGTCTGTACTGTATCCACATTGAAGAAATCCCAGGATAGGAGGGAGCACCCGATGTCACATCCAAACACCACCCGGTCCTGGATCCCCATTTCATCGATCACCTGCCCCAGTGCTTTCAAAATCAGTCCATGCCCACACCCAGGGCAGAATTTATGGGGTTTGGTCGCTGCATTCCAGCTTTTCGGCATTTTCGGCTGTATATCCATCACTAGTCCTCCCTTCCCTCTAATACTGTTCTCAGGTCTGCCACAACCTCTTCAGGTGTGACACCCACACCTGGCCGCAGGTGTGTGTGAATCGGCAGATCCATACCATAGAGGTTGTCTTTGACGAGCTTCAGCAACTGGCCGTAGGCCGATTCCACAACCATAAGCTGTTTTGCCTTCGCTGCTGCCTGACGCAACTGTTCTTGCGGGAAGGGTCTCAGTGTGATGGGACGGAAGTAACCAACTTTCAGCCCCTCATCAGCCAGCTTCCTGACCGCCATGGCTGCGGAACGAAAAACAACTCCATGGGCTATGACCAATACATCTGCTCCATCTGTATTGAATTCATCGTATTCGATTATCTCCGGCGCCATCTGCTCATACTCCTGGATGTCCTTTTTCAGGACTTCCTCCAGTTCTTCTTCAATATTATAGGTGTTGCGCAGATGAGCGGGTGGGCGGTCTTCCCCGGGCATCCCCGGTTTCCCCACAAAGGGCTCTGTGGGAACCATTTCGATGCCTCGCTCCTCGGGGTCATAAAGTACTAAGGACTCCCGCATTTTTGCCTGATAGCCGTCAGCTAACACAAAAGTAGGGAAGCGGTACTTCCAGGCTGTATTAAAGGCCTTGATGGTATAATCATACAGTTCCTGGTGAGAAGATGTGGAATACACTACCCGCAGTCCCTCTCCATTGCCGCCAAAACAGGTCAAGGTAACTTCCTGCTGAGAATAGATCACTGTTGCAGTAGAAGGGCCTCCCCTCTGCTGCACCACAACAACTGTCGGAATGCGCATGGCTTCCGCCATGGACATCGGTTCCTGCATCAGCACATTCCCAGGCCCCGCGGTGGCTGTAAAAGCCCTCTTTCCGGTCAATACCCCTCCTATAGTGGTAAACCCGGCGGACAGCTCGTCCTCTGTCTGCAGAAATTTTCTTCCATGTTTCGGGGCAAGCCGTGTCCAGTACTGCATAATCTCATTCTGCGGAGTGATGGGATAGCCATACATGATCTCCGCTCCGGCAACAAGCGCAGCCCAAGCCACAGCCTCATTGCCGGTCATAAAAGCCTTTTTTTCTCCTTCAATAATACCCATTTCATTAACACCCCCTAGTATCTTTCTCAAAGTTTCAGAAAATAAAAATAAACAGTATTTACCACTACCAAAAAGCCTGGGGTAAATACCTTTTGATTACACGCACCGGATGCCCATACCAATCTGTTTTGCCAAGGGATGGTGCCAGTTCTTCCATCACTGAGGTGGCTATTACAGGCAGCCCTAAAATAGCAGCAGCTTCTTTTACTATCAGAGCCCCCTGTTTGATAAAATCCAAATCTGTATCCTCTCCCAGGTGGGAGTTGTTGATCAATCCATCAACCCTTCCTAAGGACCGAACATGATCAACTATATCGGCAACGGTCCCGGTCATTGGTCTGGCGATATTGATGACCGCATATATCTTGAGTTCCTGCTCCTCTGCTGCACCCTCCACTAGATTAAGTACCTGGGCGCCGAAAGAGCCATATCCGATATCAAGGATCACATCACCTGGGTGCCGGAGGCAAAAACGAACCTCCGGTTTTAAAATATTGCCTGTTTCCCCCAGGCCGATCATTTCACCGGTATCCCAGGCCAGTACAGTAACCCCTTCTTCCCCCAACTTCCGCTTCAGCGGTCTCAAGGTGTAACAGGGCTCCACTAGGTCCAGGTCTACCAGGGTCACCTTACGCCCCAGACGAGCAAGTTCTAAGGCGCGGTTGACAGCGTTCTCACTTTTCCCACTGGCATACTCACCAATATACGCCTCTAGCACACGTTTCGGCAGTTCTTCCGGGTTCATGGAGAATACCTCTAAATTTGAGGAGCACCGGTTTGGTGCTCCGTTGTAGTAGAACAACTACTGACTCCGGAATATAAATTGATTATATGCAAAAGAAGGGAGGTAGGTCAAGAACTTACAAGCATAATCACACTAAAAATTTTAGAGCAGCCAGCAGCAAAAAACCCGGGAAACCCAGCAGTCCTAAAGTCAAGATGCTGGCCGGATTGACACCTATTGTAAAACCCATTGGCCCGGCACAATAATTAACCAATAAAAGAAACAAGCCACCCAAAACCATCCTCAGCCCGACAGTGAGAAGAAAGCGTATCTGCTTCCAAAAAGCTTGTCCCACTAAAAATAACAAAAAAAGGCCAAACAGCACCCCTATAACACTACCGGCCATTGTTTTTCCTCCCTAACCCTTCCGGGCGCGTATCTTCTTCCATAAATAGACATAGCGTTTTTCCGCTGCCTTTAAGGAAAGGATGGCATAATCCACCAGGTCGGGGTCCGTTGCCTGTTCGAAAAATTCCCGAGCTGCCTGCCATTCACGGTGGGCTTCCGCCAGAGCTATATGATCATCATTAAGCTCATTCCGCTCTTCACCCTGGAAGGCCTTAACGATGTTACGGGTTTGGTTTGCCAACCAGCCAGTCATAAAGTAATTCCCCCTGAGCAATTTTTTTGAAGTCTCCTTATAGTCTATGACTATAATCCCAAAAAATTGCCCGCAGGAGGAAAAATTTACATTAAATAACCTGCCTGCCCAACAGGGACCTGCTCAAAGTAGCGGTATCGGCAAACTCCAAATCCCCTCCCACAGGGAGTCCATGGGCAATCCTGGTTACCTTGGGAACTATGGGTTTGAGCAGCTGAGCCAGATAAAGAGCAGTAGCCTCCCCCTCCACATTGGGATTGGTGGCCAGGATCACCTCTTTAATATCCCCCTTGCTCACCCGCTTTAACAGTTCAGCAATTTTTAGATCATCTGGCCCGATGCCATCCATCGGGGAAAGAACCCCATGGAGTACATGGTACAAACCGTTAAACTCACCGGTGCGCTCAAAGGCTATTATATCCCTGGGCCATTCCACAACACATAGCAAAGACCTGTCCCGTTTTTCATCCCGGCTCAATTCACAGGGGTCTGCATCTGTGAGATTTCCG
>DUSK01000017.1 GCA_012842275.1 Syntrophaceticus sp.
CCGGCGGGATTTCTGTGTCAAGGGGTTCTCCATTGACCACTAGTTCCATTTCAGTGATGGCGGATTGGGCATCATAAACCAAACGGGAAATCTGCTGCAATACCTTGTAAGCATAATCACTGCTTGGTGCATCTTTACTGAACAGCGAAATAATATAAGGATGGCTGGGGTGATATACAATCCCCACATCATGATAACTGCCCTGTGCAGGCCAGTTTCCGATCTTGTGTGCCACCTCAGTGCCTTCCGGTAGCAGTGGGGGGATGCGGTCATTAAAAACAGTGTTTTTTAGATAATGTAATAATAATGCTCCTTGATCAGGATGCTCCTCATTGAATTGCAGCAGGGCTTTCAGATAGATGGCCATATCGCGAGGGCAGGTGGTATTCTTTGAATAGTCTACAATCTGCCCTCCCAGATCTGCCATCATTTTTTTCACATTTTTTCGTCCCAGAAGCTCTAAAAGCATATTGGTGGCCACATTATCACTGTAAACGATGGAGTATTTAGCAAGTTCCTGAATTGTGTATGTGGAACCGTGCTTTTTGTACTGCAGGATACCTGTACCGCCCTCATAGTGTCTTTCTTGATAAATTAGTTTTTTGTGCGGGTTGATCTTGCCCTCTGCTATTTGCTGAAACAGATACATAATAACAGGGACCTTAAATGTGCTGGCGGCGTGAAAAAACAGTATCCTCATTCACACCGCAGATCTGCCCTGTATTAAGGTCCATCACATATACCCCGTAGGTCCCCTGTTTCTGATCTATAAAATCAATGATCTCTTTTTCTAACGCACGGTAGGAAACTGAACTTACAGCCCAGGCGCTGTTGGATAAGCAGGAAAAAGATAAGAGGAAAAGGCAAAGAAATATTAGGAATCTTCGCATATAAATGTTTAGGCCCCCAAAAATAATCTTATATTATAATTCGTGGTTAATAAAGTAATTCCTGCTAATTAACTAGCAGGCGCCAGTTGTTTTGCAGTTCCCTTATTCCCTTTGTCCCCCATTGACAGTGGAAAAATAGATATGCTATACTTTTTTAGTGCAAGTAGAAGCCGCTCGCTTCTCACCTTAGGGCGAAAACAGCTGCTAGGGTTATTTTAGGGGTATTCTGTGTATAAAAGCGGGTGGTCTTTGCCAACCCGCTTTTTAATGTTTTTCATAGATTATTAAGGAGGTGGCGTATAATTATTAAGGATCTGCGGGTCAATGAGGAGATCCGTGTTCGGGAAGCCCGGGTGATAGACAGCAACGGCCAGCAGCTTGGGATTATGCCGATCAAGGAAGGGCTGCGCATTGCTGCTGAGCAGGGGCTTGATCTCGTAGAGGTGGCGCCCCAGGCTAAACCACCGGTTTGCCGGATAATGGACTACGGCAAATATAAGTACGAACAGAGTAAACGTGAGCGTGATGCTCGAAAAAAACAGCGTGTTATCAATGTTAAAGAAGTCAAAATCAGACCAAGGATTGAGAACCATGACTTTCAGGTGAAGGTGAAAAACGCCCGGAGGTTTTTAAGTGATGGAGATAAGGTGAAAGTAACCTTGATGTTCAGGGGCCGGGAAATTACACATGCCAGCCTAGGACATGATCTTTGCCTGAAGTTTTATAATGAATTGGAAGATTTGGCGGTTATGGAAAAGGAACCCAAAGTTGAAGGGCGTAATATGATTATGATTCTGGCGCCCAAAACCCAGGAACAGGTGAAAGGAGACTAAACAATGCCGAAAATGAA
>DUSK01000018.1 GCA_012842275.1 Syntrophaceticus sp.
ACTGGTAAAGAGACTTCCTGGGCCTAATAGGATCATATCAGCCTGCCTAATAGCCGCAGCCGCCTCTGGTACTGCCTGGCAGCTGGCAGGGCTTAGAAAAACTCTTTTGATCGGGGTATTAACCTTAGCTATTCTGCTCTGTCCAAACACATGTGTGCCATCAACCAGTTCTGCATTCAGTGTCACATGATCCAGAGTAGAAGGCACAACCTGCCCACAGACATTAAGGACATGGCTGATCTCCTGGATAGCTGTCTGAAAATCACCGGTTATATCAACCATCGCTGTGATCAGGAGATTTCCCAGGCTGTGTCCCGCCAGCCCTTTTCCCTGACCAAAACGGTAATTAAACAGCTTTTCCATGAGAGACTCTGTTTCTGATAAAGCCACCAGACAGTTGCGAATATCCCCCGGCGGCAGTATACCAAATTCTCCCCTGAGCCTCCCTGAACTGCCCCCATCATCAGCCACAGTCACAATAGCAGTAATATTGGAAGTATATTTTTTCAACCCACGCAGCAGAACAGGAAGCCCTGTGCCACCCCCAAGAGCGGCGATACGGGGTCCACGTTTCAAGGACTGGCTGCGGAAAAACCCAGTGAAGAAGCCGGCCACATCCCCTAGTTTCATCATAATCTATCAACCTTTGCCCTGGGGAGATCCCGGTGATGAACAAATACATGGTATTTTTCAGCTTCCAATTTCTCAGCCAGACTCTCGGTGAGAACCACAGATCTGTGTTGTCCACCGGTGCAACCGATAGCCACCACCAAATGGGTTTTCCCTTCATTGATATATAAGGGCAGCAGAAAGAGCAAAAGATCGCTGTAAAGGCGGAGGAAGCTTTTGGTTTCCTCATGTTCAAAAAGATATTCAACAACCCTCTGATCCTGTCCTGTACAGTATTTTAATTCTTCAACATAATTTGGATTGGGAAGAAAGCGGACATCCATTACCAGATCCGCATCAAGGGGTATCCCGTATTTATAACCAAAAGAAATCAGAGTAATTGTAAACAGGGCACCATTATCCTGATCTGAAAATTTTTCTTTGAGCTTCCTCTTCAGGTCATGGACGGTCATCTCAGATGTGTCCAGAATAATGTTGGCTGCACCCCTCAGTTCCTCCAGTCGCTCGCGCTCAGAACGGATAGCATCCAGTACGGAACGGTCCTCCTCCAGGGGATGCTGCCGGCGTGACTCTTTGTAGCGCCTGACCAGAACTGCATCAGAAGCCTCAAGAAACAATAGCTCATACTTAATCCCCTGTTCTGATAATTTTCGCAGTTCTTCACCCAAAGAATCAAAAAAGAGGGTGCCCCGCACATCCATTACCAGTGCTACGCGGTTTACTTTGCCCATTGACTGCTGGCAGAGTTCTGTTATTTTGGGAATCAGCATCGGTGGCAGATTATCTACACAGAAAAAGCCTAAATCCTCTAGACATCTGATAGCCTGGGTTTTACCTGCACCGGAAAGCCCTGTTACAATTACCAGGCGGATCGGTTGAATCTCCTCCATCTTTTCTCCCCTTTCTCTCCAGTTACTTGACTCCTACCCCTAATACTAAGTTTATCATATGGACAAATTCATATATACCCCTCAACTGCTCCCAACTTTGTACAAAAAAAGCACAGTAACTGTGCCTTTGATCATTAGTTGTTCAGCATTTTTGTTGCTGCCCCATCAACTCAAGGTCCTATAAATCTTTTTTTAATGAAATAGACTGCGAATACTAATACAAGAATCACTAAAACCGCAGCAGTGATCATTGTATAATAATCCATATAAGAGGCAATTGTTCCCCAAGCCTC
>DUSK01000170.1 GCA_012842275.1 Syntrophaceticus sp.
AAAACTGTGGAGGCCCAATGGTACCAGAAGATTACACAGGTGTTGATGGAATCCATTACACTATAGATGATTATAGGTAGTATCTAAGGTCGTATCCAAATGCGGCCTATGGCCGCTTTTTTTATTTACATAGTAATAAGACAGCAAGGAGGTGAATGCGGAAAGATGAACCGGTTAAGCAAGCGCCTTGTGCTGGTTTTATGTATATTAATCATAACTATACTATTACCAATTGCGGCTTATGCAGATACGATATTTGATTGGCTCAATATGGATGATCTGATTGAAATTTTCCCGGAATTTCCGGCTGAAGCATTTAAGGACCTGCCGGAGGTTCAGCAGAAACAAGTATTCCAGAGTTACGTGGAACGTATGACGGAAGATGAAAGAGTTCAGCTTGCTATGAAGTTTGCAGAAATGTTAAGTAAACTACCCACGGTAGAGCAACGAAAAAACTACAAAGACCCATTTGACCGTTCGTTTGATGAATATATGCAAGACCTGATGGAGCAATTGGAAAACACCGATTTGGGTCCCGTTTTCACACCGGGAACGACAATCAAACAATTAAACTTCTTAGTAAGCAGTACCAAGAAAGCCAGCGAAGAATTTTGGGCTTTAGGTAAGCACCTATATTTTGATATCCCATCAGCTTCCGGTGACGTACCTGACATTACTGTAACCCTGGACATGGAGCATCGTATCACTTACGAATGGTGGCATGAATTATGGGAAAAGGTAGCGCCGGGAGTAACAGTACCACACATTTATACTATTGACGGAAATCTGTTAAAAACACGGTTACAACTACAACATTATCAGGATCCAAGGCTGCCCAACCTGGATGAACAGGCAGTAAGAGAAATCATAGATTACCCGTACGGTAGAAAATTTAAACCCGAAATCAATATGCGGGCTGATATCGAAATCTATGGTTGGGATTATGCTAAGGAAGAACCAATTCACAAAGGTACCTTCAATCAAAGAGAAGAAGTTACTTTTGACAATATCTATAATAAGACGGGATTAATGTTTACATCTCAGACCATTCAAGACATGCAGTCACGTTTCCAAACCATCAATGTCGATGTGCCGCCGATTGTCATAACAATCCATGCTATTGAAGTCGAAGCTGTTGGGTCAACAGCGTCTTCCGATGAGACAATGACCTACGACCCGCCTCTATCTGTAAACAGGGACGGTAAGAGGTATGAAGCCAAAGAAGAAATAAGCACAAGAAAAATTGTCTTACCAGACGTGCCAAATAACTTACAATCAAACCCTCTAGTAATACACAGCGGCATAGATACGGGACTGGGGAACAATCCTAGTGCGTGGGTAGTAGCTGCTGTAGAAGACCCTGAAATACTAAAAGGCTACAAGTTTATATCCAGCGCTATTCCTTCATTCCTGGACAAGAACAGCTCGCTTAATTACTTTGACATGTATTACGCTGCTTATCCAGGACCACGTACCATTTACGGATATCCTCGCTACAATTATTCTCTGATAAACAGGCTTGCTCCTGAAGACATAAGGTATCTCTACCCATTAGGCGATTTTGATGTTTACTTTTTCTACGAAAAGGACGCCAAGCCTGATTTTGAAGCAGTATCCCTTGATCCCGGAACAGAATACTCCCACCCCGACAAAATACATCATGGCAAAGCAACTTTCAGACTAAAAGAAGAAGGCTACTTCTGGCCTCACGAAGCAGATATCTTTATCAAGCACAACGGCCAAATTATTTTTGAAAAGAGAAACGTTCCTTTTGAGCTCGGTGAAACCAAGACCTTTGAATTCGAGTGGTCCGGTATTGAATTACAAGATTCTAAGCTTCAGGCAGAAATTTGGCCTTCCGTTCCTACTTTATCCGTACCTAAACCCGGAGAAACCTTAGAAGATGCTTATCCGCCCGACAATGTGATTGAACTTACCGTTCTGAGTGGTCAAGTAACACTGACGATAAAGAAAGAACCCGACCTGATTTCTGTTGGCACCACCGATCCAGAACCGGGCACCTATATTGTAGATCGTGGTACCAAAGTACGGTTGGAAGCTAAACCGAACAACAACTGGAAGTTCGTCCGCTGGAAAGGTGCTATTAACACCACAGAACAGGTTACGGAAATCGTAATGGATGAAAGTAAGACGGTAATAGCCGAATTTACCCGATTGCAATATAAATTGACCATTATCGCCGATCCTCCGCAGGGCGGTACGACTGATCCAAGACCCGGTGTTTATACTGTGGACGCAGGAACTCTTATTAAAATTGAAGCATTCCCTGGACCTAATTCAAGGTTTGTCGGTTGGTTTGGGGATGCGTCCGGTACAAGTCTAACCACCTGGGTCTATATTGACGGTGATAAAACGGTAATTGCTAAATTCGCTCCTGAAAATCCGCCACCATCCCCTAATCCTAACGGATTAGGCAACCCAATATTAGTAGAATAAAGGGCCTCCAGGCCCTTTTATACATAAGGAGGAATAGCCCATGAAGAAAATGCTACCGCTTTTTGCCTTGTTGGTTATTGCATGGCTTGTTTTTTCTTATATGAACAATAATTTCATAACAGAGGTGAGCTATTACCCGACCTTCATCAACTGTGTCGAAAATGGCCAAGTTCAATCGGCTCGGATCAGTGGCAATCGCATTTATGCTGTCTTACAAGACGGCAAATCTATCAGAACATACAAGCCGGCAGAGGTGGATATAACACAGCTGCTGATTGAGCATGAAATACCATTGACGGTAAAACCGGAAACCGATCCAACCTCTTTTCTCTCTTTGCTGACCTCGGTAGTCCTGATAGGATTAATCGTAACGGTCTTCAATTCTCTTCATAACAAGACGAGCTATAACATGAGCGAAAATGCGCCTAGCGGCAAAAAGCATTCCACCGACATTAACTTCAGCCACGTAGCCGGCATTGATGAGGAGAAAAGGGAATTGGAGGAAATAGTGACTTATTTAAAGAATCCTGAAAAATTTTACCACATGAGAGCCCGCATACCCAGAGGAGTACTCCTAGTTGGTCCTGCCGGAACAGGAAAGACTTTGCTTGCCAAGGCGGTGGCCGGTGAAGCAGGAGTACCTTTTTATTCTACCAGCGGTTCTAGTTTTGCAGAGATGTTTGTAGGTGTTGGCCCTGCCAGAGTACGCAAGCTTTTTGAAGATGCCAAAAAGAACGCTCCGTGCATTATTTTCATCGACGAGATCGATTCCATTGGCCGCAAAAGAGGCAGCTTTGTTAACAACGACGAGAGGGAAAACACCCTTAATCAATTATTGGTTGAAATGGACGGTTTTAGCTCTGTCGAGGGCATCATTGTGCTGGCTGCTACCAACAGGCCGGATATCTTGGATCCGGCACTTTTAAGACCGGGTCGCTTTGATCGTCAGATTTACATTGGCCTGCCTGATATTAAAGGCAGGGAAGAGATCCTCAAAGTTCATACCAAAGACAAGCCCATAAAAGATGTAGACCTCAGCCTGATTGCCAAGCAAACTCCCGGTTTTACCGGGGCTGATCTGGCCAATGTGGTAAATGAAGCGGCACTGGCGGCCATCCGTGACAGTGAAAACTTCATTACCATGAAACATTTCGAACAGGCTATTGACCGGGTTATTGCTGGCACGGAAAAACCCAACAAGGTCATTAAAGACACGGAAAAGAAACTGGTTGCTTATCACGAAAGCGGCCATGCGCTGGTTGCTCATATATTAACCGGAAATCTCCATAAAGTTTCCATCATACCAAGAGGCAAGGCCGGCGGGTTCACCATGGTATTACCCGATGAGAACCCGTATATGTCCAAGACCCATATTTTGAACACGGTAAAGGTTCTTTTAGCTGGTCGGGCTGCCGAAGAGCTTATTTTCAATGAAGTAACCACGGGAGCCCAGGATGACTTAAAGAGGAGCACAGAACTGGTGAAAAACATAATTACCAAATACGGCATGAGTAGTTTTGGGCCAGTGATTTTTGAAGACGACAATACTTTCCGTCCCGGCTTCAGTGAAGACATGGCCAAGAAAATAGATAGCGAGATATTGTACACTATCAACTCTTGCTATGAAGAAACCAAAATTTTGCTGGCACGATTCAGAGCTAAACTCGATTTGTTGGCAAACGCCCTCATTGAGAAAGAAACCCTGCACGCTTCCGAAATCAGGAAATTAATAGGAGAGATCGAGTATGCGTATAACGATTAGTATACTGATAGCAGTCCTACTCGTGCTCTTCCTATCAAGCTGCAGCGAACCCAACTACATTGCCATTGTAAACGGAGAAAAGATCTTGGTACGAGATTTCAACCGAAACTTGGCACAACTAAAACAGTACTATCCAGAGACTGAAGAAAACGACCTAAAAAAATATCTGCTCGAGGACATGATTGTGGACAAACTTATTCTCCAAAGAGCTAAAAATATCACGGTTTCAGAATCCGAAGTAGAGCAACAATACGAGGCACTACTAGAAACCTACGCTTCGGAGCAAGCGCTTTTACAGGACCTGCAGAAATATGGCTTTACGAAGGAAGAGCTTTTAAAAGACATCAGGGAGCAGCTGATTATTGCCAAGCATTTGGAGAACATTGAAAACATTGACAATTACATTGAAGAACTGGTACAGAAGGCTGATATCAAAATCAGGAAATAAACCAAGGAACAGTTACGGCTGCTCCTTGCTCTTTATACTTAAGAAAAATATTCAACAAGGCACAAGCCCTTGTCTAATTTCTGGGGACAACCCCCAGTCTAAAATTCTGGGTCAAGCCCAATTAAAAGGAGGAGTTGCATAAAAAAATATGAACTCAAGGCATTGATCAAAGAAGTGCTTCAAGAGGTTCAGACCGAGGAACTGAAAGAAGAATTCTTGATCGCCAGGAAAGACGTTATAAAGACGCTGAAATTTAAGAAGTACTGCAGTATTGCTACTCTGACAGCAGCCACCGTTCTGGAATTGAGGCTGTTGCTGATCGGAAAACTAGCCGAACCGGCAAGCCAGTTTCTACTGTTAACATTCTTTCTGTTATGCTTCGGCATGGCTTACATGTATCTCAGTACCTATTTGGTCACCAAAAAGGTTCTTTACAAACCTTTAGAATACGTGACCAAGAGGGACGTGGAAATCCTGAAGATATTCCAGCAATATTCAAAGGAGGCCAAACCATGATTATTAAAACAGTCAAATTGTCCGATATTGCAAAGCACCTGCATCTATCCTTATCTCCACGGGATTATATCAAAGAAACAGGATTAAAACTCGATCAGAAACAGCATCGTCCCGGCACCAAGAAATCAAAAAACTAATATCCGGTAAAGGAAGTCCCCGGCAAGGGGCTTTTCTATTTTAGGGGAGGGAAATCAATGCAATATGTCTATAATTGTATCAATCCACCGGATCTCGATGAGCTCGAGCATATTCTCGACACAGCAGAAGAAATCACCCGGGAAGAATTTGTCTCCCGTGTCTCACAAGACGACTTAAAAGAACTGGAAGAAAATCTCGGTTATTCTGAAGAGTTTCCTATGGAAAAAGATCCTTACGTATCTTACTGGCGGGCCTGGTATTGTGGCCAGGAGATCCTGTACTTCAGGCATTCCTGCATTGAATATGTCTTCAAGGAATTTGAGCCGCCGGTAAGCAGTACCGTCAACTACCCACCACCTGTAGAGGTGGGGGCTTGAGGTTGTGAAGATCTCAGGTCCTAGTTGACTAGCCTCAGCCACCGGCGAAGAGCCGACGGGGCTACGTTAGGTGTGGTGATGACAGGTTGGGATGATGCCCTAGTCCCAAACGCTGTCGTGTAGGCCTAAACAGTCCTGAGGGGTAGGGATAGTGGTCTACACATAACAAGCCCACCTAACATTGGCGAAGGGCAAATTACTCCGAAAGGAGGTACACTTTTTGTTAGTGTACGTACTTAATAAACATGGAAGGCCACTTATGCCATGCAAACCATCAAAAGCAAGGAAATTACTAAAGCAGGGCAAAGCAAAAATAGTAAAGTATGAACCTTTCACAATTCAACTACTCTATGGCAGTAGCGGATACAAGCAAAAGTGTGTTTTAGGCATTGATGCGGGCAGCA
The DNA here is from genome assembly GCA_012842275.1 of Syntrophaceticus sp. Lineage (GTDB taxonomy): Bacteria > Bacillota > DSM-12270 > Thermacetogeniales > Thermacetogeniaceae > DTU068. The sequence goes on from DUSK01000170.1 coordinate 6,103, forward strand.
AAAATATAGGTTTAGTAGTAACAATAGAAGATGGCAGGGTAATCTATAAAGCTCAAGCAACACTTCGACAAGATATAAGAGAGAATATCGAGACACGACGTAGACTGAGACGTGCCAGACGCTATAGAAAAACAAGATACAGAAAACCCAAAACCTTTACCAGCAAGTGGAGAAATGGTTGGTTGCCACCTTCGATTAGAGCCAGAATAGATGCACACTACAACATTGTTAAGAAGATATGCAGTATCATGCCCATCAAGGAGATTGTAGTAGAAGTAGGGCAATTCGACGTACAAGCAATAATTAACCCGGACATTCAAGGCGAAGAGTACCAGAATGGCGAATTGAAAGGATTCGACAGTGTCAAAGAGTACGTGAAAATAAGAGACAACTTCCAATGTCACTACGTGAATTTGAGACCGGACATACCATGTTCAGGGAAGTTGACTGTGGACCATATCATACCCAGAAGCAGGGGTGGAACAGACAATCCAACCAACTTGGTATGTTGTTGTGAGATGCACAACATGGCAAAAGGCAACATGTCGTACAAGGAGTTTACTGGGCATGAACCAACCAGTATAAGAGATTTTCGTCCAACGGTGTTTATGAACGTACTGATGGAACATTTAGTACCGAGACTGCAAGAGTTAGCACCAACGAAGTACACATTTGGTTACGTAACTAGAAGGAGACGAAAGGAATGGAGACTTGAAAAGTCGTATATCAACGATGCAATAGCGATAGCAGGGATAAAACCAAGATGGCAGGATAACGTATGGTATTGTATTAGACAGGTGAGGAAGAAGAAGCGGAGTCTGCATGAAGAAATACCACGCAAGGGCAGGAACAAACCGAACCGAGAGGCAAAAAGGAACAATAAAAACGTAAAGGAGATAGTGACAAAAAGCGGTAAATGGTGTTTATGGGATAAGGTGAAGATAACAACAGGTGAAATAGGGTTTATTTCAGGATTTACTGGCAAGTGGGTATACGTGCAGGATATAGATGGCAACTACCTGCAACTGTCAGACAAGTACAAGCAAATAAATCCTAGCGAGCTAGTTCTAATTTGCAGAAACAATAATTACATTACCCAGCAATTCATCTCCACCTTGTAGAAGGTGGAGACTTCTTGTTATGGTTCGTTAAATTGACATGCTCTCGGCGTGGAGTGTATGTCAATAGTTTTCACAGGAACCGTTGGGCAAACGGGGATAGCCTGGTAAATATACCAGCAGTAGCTGGTACTTCCCAGGAAGCCCCCACCTCTAAGCATTAGCGTAGGTGGTGGGAGTATGTCACACGGGCAGTAGGATGCATAACTTTCCAAAGCAACACCCCCTTTCTAAATATTAAAACAAGGAGGTGAGGTTATGGTAGAGAGTAAAGATCAAGTTGTTGAGAAGCTTGTTGAAGTCTTTTTCACATATTCAGACTGCATAATTAGCCGGATCAATTACATGAAGGAAAACGCTGACATTGACAACAAGACACCTTTCACGGCTCCTTTTGAGCAGTTTTCTTCTCATGTAGAATCGCTGTGTAGAGTCGGGGAGAAAATTATCAATATGTTGTTGGATAAAAGTTAGGGTATAGCGGACCTTCTTAATAACAACCGTTCACCATTGCAATAAGGTATTCCTTTCAAGTTTAAGCAGAAGGTTCAATACGAGATACAAGTTAGGCACAATCACCTATTCTGTTTTGATATAATTACACAATAAGCAAAACAAACCAAGAAAGGAAGGATAGTTTGTCTAAAAAGAAAAGGAATGTCATTATTCTAGTTACTACGCTCCTATTTTTTGGGGCATTATTGTTCAACCTTAAATACCCTTTGATGCCTGAAGCCAGTGCAGAGCCAGGTAAGATTGCTCAGGAGAATACGGTAAACGACAGCAAGATTGATGGCAGAACTAATGTTAATAAAGCTAGTGAAAATAGTGATAGCAAAGCTGATGTAAAAACTAGTGAAACAGCAAGCAAACAAGAGAAGGAGGAACAGAATAAAAAAGAGCCTGTAGAGAATAAAAATTCATCTGAAAAAGAAACAAAATCTAAACGGGTTCCAATTGCAAATAATACCAACAAACAAGAAAAGAAATCTGAGTCAGCACCGAAGCCAAAACCAAAACCAGCTCCGAAACCAGAACCGAAGCCAAAACCAAAACCAGCTCCGAAACCAGAACCGAAGCCAGAACCAAAGCCAACTCCAAAGCCAAAGCCGAAACCAACACCAAAGCCTGTTGCTTATGCTGTGCCGAGTTCAAACCATTTTTATAGTGTAAGGATATATCCTATTTCAGAGATACATAAACCGGATATCTCTATATCTATGAGTATATGGGAAGATTACGAAATACAATTAAGTGAGCTTTACAGCACTATTGTTCCGGTTACAGGTTCCAGTATAGCAAAAGAGATTGTAGACTATGCAAGAACTAAAACCGAAGCTCATAAAGAACTGAAGACTAGAACATGGCCTGTGGGCGACAGGAAACTTGAGATTGGCTCAACTTGGGGGAGTGGTATTGTCTGTTTTGTCAGTAGGCGACAATAATATAACTTAATTAACTGGGGCAGAGCAACGACTCTGCCCTATATTTTTTAGAGGGAGGTGAATTTTAATGACCAAAAAGCAGATAATTATTGTTTCGGTAATTGCAGCTGTTCTTATTACTGCGATTTTTGCGGTTGTTTTACATAATCGATCTAGTAACTCTGTTGCTTCAGCAGGTTTTCAAACGCAGAGCATAGAACGGAGAGAAATACCCTCTGGTACAGTAGAAGCAAATCAATCTGAAGAAACCGATCAATTCAAAACTGCTGACCAATCCAAAGGTAGCAATAATTCCAGCACCAACAGTCGTAATACTTCATTGAACGCCTCAGGCACAATTGTTTATGATCCTAGTTTATTTGAAGAAGTACCAATTAAGACAGCTCCGCCAGAAACAAGTGGCTATTCTATTCCAAAAAGTCATCACTTCTATGATATTCATGGGTCAGTCGATCTGAATGACAAACACAAAGCTAAACTGGTAATAACTATAGACCGTGGAACAAATTTTCAAGAACAGTTGCAAGAACTTAATAATATTATCGAACCCATTTTAGGTACAAAAACAGCAGAGGAAATAGTTGCTTATGTAAAGACAAAAACCAGCCCTAGTGTTGTTTTGGACAGATGGTGGAAAACAGAAAGTAAAAAAATAAAGGTTAGTTCATCTTTTAATAGTAATTACATTACTTTTCAAAGTTGGGATAAGTAAAGGTGGTGTTTAAGTTGAAAAGAAAACTGATTATCATAATGTCATTGATGTTGCTTGTCGTATTTCCTACTGTTGCTTTTGCCAGTCCGATTACTACAGATTTTAATACAGCAATAAAATATGCAAACTCTGATATTTCAGCAAGATATAAATACAAAGGCACATTCTATATAAGCAAGAACAAAAACAATTTACCACTTAATGCAAATACCTGGAAAAAATACAATTACAGTGTGTTTGCCTACGGCGATCCTCATGGCACAAAACGAAACGGCGAAAATAGATATTTAGGGTACACGTTATTTGGAGAAGATTATACAAATATAAATTTTGCTATGGATGCTTTTAATCCTACGAAGCGTATGGAGGATCGTAATTGGATAACTTATCCTTGGGACGATGATAGAGTTCAAGAAACCATTTCAGCTCAAGGCGAAAATCCGATCCTCGATAATGAGTTTAATGCGCTTCCCATAAATCAAATCCTAGTTTATCGCGGATTGAGTCGGGAAAAAGACGAAAACGGCAATCCCCTGCCAATGGGCAGCGGAGCAAAGACTGAGCCGTGGCATCTATATGTCCATGTGCTGCAACCGCCTACAGAATACACCAGCGGCATAGGCAGGATGTGGCACATATCCAATGGCACTGTATGGTATAAGACAGTGTACTTGCCTCAATATAGTGAAATATTCACTCCAGTTGATCCCCCCAAAGGTGAAGTGCCCGGATTCAAAGGAGAGCTAGGGGGCGGGGGAGGATTCAGGTAAAGAACACCCCGGTACATGTGGACCGAGGTATTCATAGCAATCATTTGAGCAGATAATAACATGATCGTTTCCATGAGGGTTTAGGTGCTTTCTCCTTTATTACAGCAATGGCTTCTTTGACTTCCTGCTGAAACTCAGGCGGACCAATTATTTCCGGTTCGCCTGGTGCTTTTTTTCTGTGCTTGATTGGTTGCCGGTGCTTGTGAAGAGGGTTGTTGGTTTCTAGGAACAAAAACAATGTGATAATTCAAGGCGATATACCAAGAAATGATGACTAAGGCAAACCAGAAAATAGTTTTGATAACCTCTTTATTTGTTTCCTTTTTTGTTTCTTTTGCCATTATGTTTACCTTCTAATTAACAATGTAAGACGATGAGCGGTAGTAATCAATGAGTTTCGGGGTTATTAATAACAAAGCTGGCGTTCGGGGAACTTAATCAGTTAACTTAATATAAATACCCTAAATACCAACTACTATATTATGATGTAGAGATTATGTGCCCTTTACCTCTTCTCTTTGGTAAAATATGTTCAAGGAGGTAGATGTGATTGAGAAGAGAAGATAAAGGTTTTAAATATCATAACATTAAAGCAAAAGATGTTACAAATAAAAGAATTTGTGTTAAATGTAAGAAAGATTTTGTTCCAGAATTACGTTTAATTGCACCCATGCTTACATTAACTCATTGCCCTGAGTGTGCAGATAAAGAATTCGATAAGTGGCTGAATAAGTGGCTGAAACGCAGGATTTAGATATGTGGCTCCTCCTTGTTAGCTTTTTTGCCATAGCACCGATTTTATTGGTCTTAGTAATTTGTTTCGGTTCTCTTAGGTGAAATGATAAGGTTTACAATAGGGGTAGATATTATACGAATACGAATTACCTATTATTAAGACTGCTGTTCCCAACGAGCTTCATTTTACTCCGTTGATTTATATTATAGCGTTTTCTTTTTTGAATTAAATTTATAAGATTTTGCAATCTGTTCATTATGCTTTTTCATGAGCTATTCTATCTTATGTTAATATAAAAGTTCCCGGATTCAAGTCAAAACTGGGGGCGGGGGAGGATTCAGGTAAAATAAAACCCCGGTACACGTGTGCCGGGGTATTTTATGCATCTTCTGTGTGAAAAAACAGAAGCATATTCTTCTTATAAAGTTTTACCATATTTTTTGCTTCTTTTTTTAAAAGCCTCCGGGCCTCCCTCAAGCATCATTAGGTGTTTAATAATATCAGGTTCTTCTATCGCTCCCTGGGCTTCAACTTTACAAAGAATTTGCCCTGGGCATTTTTTTAGTTTAAAAACTAAATCCGCATCTCCGAGAACCGGAATATTCGCGTTGTATGTTGAGAAGAATAGCTGACGGGTATCTTTCATCTTGCATATACTGCCAACAATGTCGTTACTCACAAAATTATAATCTACTTCATCTTCTGGTTGATCAATAATAAGCGGTTTTCCTTTATTCAAGAGAGCAATTGAAAGAATCGCACTACATTTTTCTCCGTATGATAGGCTTTCTAATTCAGTGTAATCATACTCGTCTACTTTTTTTAGCATTATCCTTGGATTATCATCAAGTGCAATGGTTTCCAGCTCCAATATCCTTTCAAAAGACGGATAGTTTACAATTTTCTCGGCAGTTTTTTCTGTTACAGAAGTAAGCTTGATGATTTCTTCAATGTTACGATCAATGATTAACTTAGCGAGTTCTTGTGGCGAAATTGTATTTGATATTTTTTGTAATTGTTCAATTCTGTTAGAGATGCCGGAACCCGCATAGAGTTGTTCGAGAAAAGAAAAATATGTTTCTTTATTGGCGGCCTCTGAAATCTCGATCTTGATATTTTCTAGTTCATTGGTTAATCTCTCGGCTAGTTCTTTTCTCTTATTACTCAATTGTTTACGAATATGTTTTAATTTTTCTAACAACTCAGCACGCTCTTTTTGTAAACATTTGTATTCTTCTAAATATTTATTGCGAAGAGGCAATGTTTTACTATTCAATGTACTTATTTTAGTTTTAATTTTAGTTAGTTCGTTTGCTAAAGATTTATAATTGGTAAATCCTAATTCTTGCAACTTATTATGATAGTTGTCATCGGCGATTTTGAATTTTTGTTCCCAAGGTACAATCAGTTTTTGCAATTCTATCAAAGAATTGTCAAGAATTTCCTTTTGTTTAATTTTATAATTAATTAGTTGATCTTTGGTAGTATTTAAAATATTTTTTGCTTTATCTATTGTGGGTGGATTAGGTGTATTTTTTATATCCCAGTCGTTTAATTCAGGAAGATAATAATCTTGACTATTGACTACTTCCTCCCATTGGTTCAAAATGTTTTTGACATCCTCAAGAAAAGTTTTTTCTCTTTGCCAAAACTCATGAGTTTTAAAAATTTCATGCTCTAGATGCTCTTCTAAATATTTTTTTCGCTTTTCTAACGGTTCGCGATTTTCTAGTTCTTGATTTAATTGTTCAATTTTTTCTTTTAACTCAACTATACAGGTTGAATTATCGCAAAGTTCTTTAAGTAAAGATTGCTCCTCACTTTTTAAGTTTGAGGCACCTATATATTCATCAATCAATTTAAGTTGATTCTCGGCACGTTTAGTTAATTCAAGAACTTCACCTTGCCCAAATACTTCTAGTTCAAATACGTCTGACAGGCATTTATTTGATTCTATTATTTCATTGCAGTCTTCTATTATTTCAAGGATGCGCGGCTTTTGGATAAAACTGATCTTTCCATGGGAATCTTTATTGTAATCTAAGGTGCGCTCGATTATATAGTAGCGTTTATCTTTGCCCCTCACATAAAGTCTTACTGTATGACCACCCTCTAAAAAACAAACTATTCTATGCGCTAAATTTTTCTCTCCATCAGGATCCAATGACTTAATATCTAGTGACCACCTGATTAGGTCGATCAGAGCCGATTTCCCCGAAGCTCTCGGACCGATTATTATGTTAAAGTTCTCGTTAAAAACAAATGTAGTACCTTTGAAAATGCCCCCAGAAGTTGAAAGACCAAGAATTGCGGGATATAATAGGTCATCTGGTTCATGAAATTTAATTCGTAGGTAAGGTTCCATCTTAATTTGCGTTAATGCATCGAACCCACAAAAACCCATGCGAAGCCACATAGGAACGACTGCTAAGTTGTCAATGTCATGAGCATCAGAACCTCGAACAAAGGGCATGGAAGAAAATCCTAAATCCTCGCGAACATATTTAATTGTTTTATCTGGATTTTCTTGATCGACCTTGATTTCCAAAGCGTCAATTCTCGATAACACATCAAGTCGTGGTTGTCCACTAAGTCCATTTACAGCTCCGCTATTGGAATGAGCATGTGCTCCAATGACAGACCCATCTAGTTCGTGTGCAATATCAATGACATCGACAAGACTCTTTGTTGTATGAGAAATGTCTCTTCCTCGAACATCAGGGGGGATATCTATTTTAGAAAGAAAATGATCAATATCTTTCGTACATTTATCCTCGGGGAAAATAATCAGTAGATGTATCCCATTTACTGTTACTTCCACACCCGGGAGGATAACGATTTTTCCTTTACCTCTATTTTTAAATGCTTTCGCTGCCGTTTTAAGTTTGTCAATCCATTCACCCGTCGCATGATCAGTGATCGCAACCATGTCATAACCAAAATCTATCAATTTTTTTACATACTCATATTCATTGATATCTTTATTCTTAAAATCAAAATGTGAAGCTGGAGAATGAAGATGCAAGTCAACTTTCCAGAACCTTGAGCCATTATCCATTTCCTTAATCTTGAGAAATTCTTGAAAGTAATCATAGCCCATGATTAACATCTCCTTTCTTATAATGTAAGAAGCAATCAAAGGTATCTCCTACTTAACAGTATCGATCAAACTTAAAAAGCAAAAACAACAAATATGATGGTAAGTATGCTGGAATGCCTAATAAAAGCACTCGCCATTTATGTTTTAGAACGTGTATTTCCTTTTCACTAGGTCAAATAACAAGCTTATGCTGTTAAATCTAGTTAGATATAAATGAACTGTGTATTGATATTTAAATCTATACCCCTTAAATGATATCATGGTAGCTAATTACAGATAGGCATCGAACTATTTACTTACTAATTTCACAACTGACAGACTTCAATTGAATATGCATGTCGTTTTCGTGTGGAAGGTTTCGAAAGTCGTTTGTATGATATCCTGGAAAAGTGCGGGCTTGCTTGTGAGAATGGTTCGAACTCTACGTTATATGTAGTACATTATACGACAAAAAAATAGGTATTCCTTCCACGTTATAACTTTTATAGCATATATAGTATAAACCAATATTTTTTTGTATGCTGCATTAGGGTATGTTTCAGGAGATTAGAGAGCAAGTAAGGAAATTCATCAAAGTTACCACAACCTGGATGTCACCAGGTTATTTGTTTTTTTAGAGGCAAAAGTCCGTAATACGAAAGGAGTGTCCTGTTTGCAAATTTTAATTAATACTTCAAAAACATCATTAGAAACCTTCAAAAGAGCAACCGGAGTGGAATTTAGACCCCTGGAATCAACATCTGACAGGGATGCTGTGGCTGTAGTTGTTCAGGGAAACTCATTTGAAAAAGATATATCAACAGCAATTCAGTTTGGAGTTCCTGTTGTAGTGGTCGCAGGTAATGATAGGGAGTGTGTGGAGCAGGCCACAAAATATTTCATTCCTGAATCCTGTATTTTAACAAAACAGAATAACAGTGTAGTTACCGCAGACGGCAAAAAGATAGCTGAAACAGTAGGCGGGGGGATAGGGGTAAGGGCAGTTGTAAAAGCTGCAGAATATGCCCTAAAAAATAAACTCTGTCCCGAACCGCTGGTTTGGATTGAATCTGAACCAACTATTGAGCCGGTAATCAGCACCGTAGAAAAGAACAGTGTAAAGGAAAAAAAGAATGTAATCCCATTACATAATCCGGCAGAAGGTATTCTTGATATTGCCAAAAGAATCGTGGTTGTATTTAAAGCTACACCTGATGCCGAAAGCGGGAAGGCTGCTTATGATTTAGCTACCAGTCTGAATGGTGTCCATGCGGAACTGGCAAATAAACAGTGTTCCTATTGCTTATATGGGAACACAATCGAAGATGCGGTTGCCACAGGCAAATATATAACATGTGATGGAAAGACAATGACAAAAGGGAGTTTTGTGGAAACCGATTGGTTAGTAGTGGAGATTGATACTAGTATCCTTGCTTCATCTCCAAAACTAGTGGACAGCATTTATAAAAAAGCTGATAAGATCGTACATGTTGTTGGTGATTACGAGAAGGGCAAATTAGCCATTGATGCCTGGCGTTCTAGTTGGAGGCTGGATGCTGTAGTATCGAATAAACAAAATTATGGGAAATATAAAAAGGCTTACGGAGATATTGTTATTACTGATATAGGTGTCTTAACAGAACAGTTGGCATAAGGGGAGGGGTCCTATGAGGGTATTATTGTTAGGTGATGCTCGTGTCCTTTCATCACTTATAACCAGCAAAGGACACAAAATCACACTTGATCCCGGAGACAGCCCTGATGTGGCTGTCTCTGATATTATGACCTGCGAATTTGCTCCAGAAGAAGTGCCTCTTATTGTGTTAGGCACAGGAACGGTTGCGGATTGGACAGCGCGGCAGAAAAGACCTGACGCCAAATTTGCAAAATCAACTGAAGAAGCATTGAAAGTGATTGAAGAAAATGCCCCTAAGCAAGAGCGTCAGGCTGAGTCCAACAAGAAACCGTTTCTTGTTACATACGCCAATAAAGGCGGAGTAGGTAAAACAACAACTGCTGTCAGTATAACTGTAGTCCTTGCAGGCAGTGGCTTAAAGACTGTTATCTGCGACTTTAATGTGGCCGCGCCTGATATAGCCACATTCTTTCGTTTAAAACCATCCTATGGGATAGAGAAGGCGTTTGAAGATGTAGATTCAGTTTTAATTAAAGCATCGGACAACTTATGGGTCTTGCCGGGGCCTACAGAAGTAATGACCAGGCAGTTTACAGGAGATGAACTTCTAGGAATAGTCAAAAAACTACAAAGAAAGTTTGATGTAGTGGTCGGAGATACCCCTCCTGAACCTTGGACAAAAGAGTATATGCACAAGGTTTTTTCTCATGCCG
>DUSK01000019.1 GCA_012842275.1 Syntrophaceticus sp.
ATTCGGTCTTGCTCCGGGTGGGGTTTACCTGGCCGGCCAGTCACCTGACCGCCGGTGCGCTCTTACCGCACCGTTCCACCCTTACCCAGCGCTGCTGGGCGGTTTACATTTCTGTGGCACTTTCCTTAGGGTTACCCCCACTGGGTGTTACCCAGCACCCTGCCCTGTGGAGCCCGGACTTTCCTCACGCACCGCTTTTCAGCTTCTGGTACGCGCGATCACCCAGACTGCTTGCCTCCAACTATTCACTTCTCAAGTCTTATAATTATAACACCATCCTGCTCTGGTTGCAAATCAGAAATTAGATTCATCACTCATGGCGATGGCCTTCTGCACTTCTGCATCCAGTTCCTCAGGTAACCCCATGATCTTCACATTGAGGAAACCGCGCACAATCATCGCTGTAGCCTCATCCTCAGTAAGTCCCCGTGCCATCAGGTACTCAATCTCCTCCTGGGCGATCTTGCCCACAGCAGCCTCATGGGAGAGTTCCACACCATCCACTCGTGCCTCCAGTTCAGGAACAGCATAGATCACGCCCTCAGGAGAGAGCATCAAGCCGCGGCATTCCAGATGTCCTTTGGCTCCTTCCCGTTCACCCACCAGACGGCCGCGGTTAACGATCCGCCCACCCCTGGTAAGAGACCTGGCGATGATCTCCGCCCTGCTGCCTTCTCCCTGCAGTACCACCTGGGAACCAACATCTATATTGGAATTGGGGTAGCCGACAATGATCGAGTGATACCTGGCCACACTGTTCTTTCCCTTTAAATAGGTGGTTGGATACATCTGGACGGTTCTGACCGGTGTCATACTGATATAGTTGGAAAGGAAAGTGCCCCCATCCTCAACTACCGATCCTGTGCGGGGCCGCACAACAACCTCTTCACCCCAGTTGTGTATCATTGTAAAAGTCAGTTTAGCGTTTTTCCTCACATAAATCTCTGTGATCCCGATATGCATTCCAGACCCGATATGCCTTGCCGTTGTGCAGCCTGTAATGATGTTCAGGTCTGAACCCTCTTCAGCAATAATGATATTATGGGCGCTCTGCAGCAAGCCCTCTCGACCGATGAACATACATGCCTGAAGGGGGTAAATCGCCTTAGTCCCCGGCAGTGCCCTGACAAAGTAACCCCTGTTTCCCTCCAATGCTGCTTTTGCAGTGTACTTGTCCCTATCAACCTCTACTAAATTCCAATAGAGGTCATGGAGCCAATCATATTTTTCCAGGGCCTCTGCTGTGTCCATCACCTCCAGCCCTTCCTGAAACACGCTGGCATGGATCACTGAATTATCTTGCAGGATAAAAGTCCCTGTTCTTTCCTTTTCTGTTGTATCTACCCCAGCAACAAGCATATCTTTTTTCTCTTCTTCAGGGAGTTCCTGGATGTTCTCTAAATAAGGATGCTCCTTTCCCCCTGCCTCAAAACTTGCTATATCTATTTCTTCTTCGCTAGGAGCATTATTAAGTGCCTTTAATGCTTTTTGGCGCAGTTCCTCCTTCATCTTCATTCCCTCCTTATGCCAGACATCTGGTGCAGTCAGCATATCCGTATTTTTGAATACACCCCAGTAATTCCCGGGGGTTTAAACCGGTACAGGACAGCTCACCATGATAGAGAACATGTCCAATATCTGCAGCAACATAATCAAGGATATAACCGGTATGGGTAATGATCAGTCCTGCTTTTTTCCGGCTTTCCTTGGCTTCTCGCCGCGAACATACCGGTTTGTGGTAGCCATCTTTCTGCAGCAAACGGTTGACAGCATCCCCTATGATGGCGATATTCTCCAGATCAACCCCGGATTCAGGTTCATCAAGCAAAACCAGATCCGGGTTCTGCACCAGAAGCTGGAGCATTTCTGAGCGCTTAACCTCCCCACCCGAAAAACCGTAGTTGACATCCCGCTCAAGAAAGGAAAGCAGGTTAAGAGGCTCTGCCAATTCATTAATATTATTTTTTTCATCATCGGTTGCATGAAGCAAATCACTCAGAGATACCCCTCTCAGGACAGGAGGTCGCTGAAAAGAAATTCCTATCCCCAGTTTCGCCCTTTCGGTAACCGATAGGGATGTGATATCCTTTCCCTTAAAAAAGATCTTTCCATTTGTTACTTGATATCTATCAAATCCCATGATCGCTCCCAGCAGTGTTGATTTGCCAGAACCGTTAGGCCCGAAAAGCACATGTGTTTCTCCTGGTTTAATGTGGAGATTTACTCCCCTTAATATGGTTTTCCCTCCCACTGCAACATAAAGATCTTCTACTCTTAGCATTGCTGCCTCCCTCACTTAAAAAAGTACCTAATTTACACAACACCTATGTTTTCTTTATTTAAAGCCAAAATCCTTCCGCTATGGTAGGAATTCTAGTATAAACTCTAAAAAAAACATCAAATTCCCTTTATTATACATGATTAAAACAACTTAAAGAACACTGGTAGCACCCCGGTAAATTAACCCTCTCATACTATCAACTGTAATGGTTCCGCCATCCCTCAATATTTTAGTTGCCCCATCAACACCAACTATTGCAGGGATACCCAGGTTCAAAGCTACAATGGCAGCATGAGAGGTAAGACCTCCTTCCTCTGTAATAACCGCTCCTGCCTTCTGCAATGCAGGGACATAATCCCGGTCAGTGCTGACAGCAACCAGTATATCGCCTACTTTAACTTTCTCCACAGCTTCATCAGGTGTTGCACAAATGCGCACCTTACCGATCACCGCTCGATTCCCAATGCCCTGTCCTCTGGCCAGCACCTCCCCTACGATATGCACTTTGATCAAATTGGTAGTGCCGGGAACCCCTGCTGGAACACCGGCAGTGATCACAATCAGATCACCACATTTAATCAATCCTTCATTTAAACTGGTATCAACCGCTTTTTTAATCATCTCATCAGTGTTGTTTATGTCTTCTGTGGGCAGGGTTTGCACCCCCCATACCAAACATAGCTTGCGGCGCACCCTTTCATCTGGACACACCGCAATGACCGGTGCTCGTGGACGATATTTAGAAACGGACCTGGCTGTGAAACCTGATTTGGTGGAAGTTATGATGGCGGCTGCTCCCAGATCTTGGGCAATGGTGCAGGAGGCATGGCTGATAGCATCTGTGGTAGTATTAGGTCTCTCTGCTGTTCTTTGTAAAAGTATGTTTGCATAATCCAGTGATTCTTCAGTCCGTTCAGCGATCCTGGCCATCATACGGAGCGCTTCTAGTGGGTATTTACCTGCAGCTGTCTCTCCAGACAGCATAACAGCATCTGTCCCATCAAGAATAGCATTAGCCACATCACTGGCCTCAGCCCTGGTGGGGCGCGGGTTACGGATCATAGAATCCAGCATCTGGGTAGCGGTAATCACCGGTTTCCCAGCACGGTTGCACTTTTTGATGATAGTTTTCTGAATTAAAGGGACATCCTGTGCTGGTATAACAACCCCCATATCCCCTCTGGCAACCATAATGCCATTGGATACTTTGATGATATCATCAATATTATTGACCCCTTCCTCATTTTCGATTTTGGAGATAATATGAATATCAGCATCCCGAGATTCCAACAGGCGCCTGATAGCCAATACATCACTGGAGCGTCTGACAAAAGATGCTGCTATAAAATCTACACCCTGTTCAATGCCAAAGTTGATATCATCGATATCTTTCTCAGTTAATGAAGGAAGGTCAAGGGAAACACCCGGAACATTGACATTTTTCTGATTTCCCAGTTCTCCCCCTATGATCACCTTACAAAGAATTTCCGTATCTGTTGTAGAGATAACCTCCAGTTGCAGCATGCCGTCAGCTATCATAATGGTATTACCTGGTACCACAATGCTCGGCAGCGTGCGATTGGTGATGGAGAACCGTTTTTCATCACCTAATATATCTTCTGTGGTGATGACAACCTGGCTCCCCTCCTTTAAAGTTACCTGACCTCCCCTGACATAGCCAGTACGGATCTCAGGCCCTTTGGTATCAAGCATCAAGGCAATGCTCTTGCCAGTTACTTCCATTGCCTGGCGCAGTCTATTAATACGTGCCTCATGTTCTTCATGAGTACCGTGAGAAAAATTTAAGCGCGCTACATCCATACCCGCTTCTATCATTTTTTTCATCATATCCAGCGAATCACTGGCAGGACCAATAGTGCAAACAATCTTAGTTTTTCTCATTGTTAAACACCTCCATTCTAAATGGCCAGAACAGCAGCCAACTCCCAAATACTTCGGTCCAATACCTTTTCTCGACTCAAAACATCTTCCAAATCCAAAGCCAACAATTCCCCTGCAGCAATCCCTACCATCTTTCTATTTGCTCCCTGTAATAAGAGCTCAACTGCCTTCGCTCCCATGCGGCTGGCTAGCATTCGATCCATAGCAGTAGGCGTGCCACCACGCTGTAGATGGCCCAGAATAGTAATGCGGGTTTCCAGGCCTGTTCTTTTTCTAATATCATCCCCAACCTCTAGAGCGCTGGCTGCGCCCTCAGCAACGATGATTATACTGTGGAGTTTACCGCGGTTTATGCCTCTCTCTAACTTGAAGATCACTTCATTCATATCCACTTCTATCTCCGGAAGCAGAATGGATTCCGCCCCACCGGCAAGACCAGCATAAAGGGCAATCTGACCTGATTTTCGCCCCATCACCTCAATAATAAAAACTCGTTCATGAGAAGTGGCGGTATCCCGGATCTTATTGATGGCATCTACCACATTGTTTACTGCAGTATCAAAACCGATGGAAAGTTCAGTACCTGCCAGATCATTGTCAATTGTTGCCGGTATTCCCACTACCGGGATTCCGTAGTTGGCCAGAGCGAGGGCACCACGCAATGATCCCTCCCCACCGATCACAACTAAAGCATCAATCCCTTCCTCCTGCAGATTCTTTATGGCCTGTCGCTGACCATCCTCAGTTTTGAATTCCTCACACCTGGCTGTGCGTAGAATAGTGCCCCCTCGATGAATAATATCAGCCACTGACCCCAGCGAAAATTTGACAAATTCCTTTTTCAAAAGCCCCAAATACCCTCTTTTGATCCCCGTAACCTGTAAACCATGAAAAATGCTCATCCGGACCACTGCTCTGATAGCTGCATTCATTCCGGGTGCATCACCGCCACTGGTAAGCACACCGATGCGATTTACCTCATACATAACACCAACACCTTTTCCAAATCATATAACTATTTTTCCCTCGTTCCCTTCCCCTATGCCAGGGCTGATTAGATAACGGTAAGCAGGCTGAATAGCAAAAAAACCTGCAGTCAGATAGCTGCAGGTGATAAAAAAGTAATAAAGCTGGATAAAATCATCATCAAAATGCAATATTGCTCGCTAAGATTTCATGAGCTTCTTCAGCTTCTGACTCAGGAACAAGAATTTCTATAGACCCCCCATTACCATTTTGTGATACACCAGCAGGACGAAGCGTAGCCAACACACCCTCACCCATCAGCATGTTCATCAGCGATTCTGCTCGCTCCCGGTTAGGCGCAATATAAATCACTGTCCACATTGATTTTGGTCCCCCCTCCAAAATCTCGCAGATCGATCTTAATCCGGCCTATGCCAATATATTCTTTCTTTTTCTTTCTTTTAATTAATAAACACAATTAATAAAACTATTCAGACATAGTGTTGATAATCCCGTGCCTTGTATAGATCTCAGCTTTACCCCGCACCTTGATGGCTGAGGTATTTTCAGTAAACTGCGCTACCATCACTTCCCCCTTGTCCAGTTTTTCGGTGTGATGGAATCTGGTATCCTTGCCTCGAGTAAGTCCAATAATCGTCACACCATTTTCCAATGCCTTGATTGCTATATACTCTGCCTGCACAACACTACTACAATCATCCATCAGCAACCCCCCTTTCTCCATACAGGTAGAAATCAGGCCGTTTCTTGATGATCAATTCCAGCCAAATAAGCTGAGTCTTTGCTCAGATAATAGCAGGAACCTGGACCACACAATTCTTCAATTAAGTAAATTAATCTCTGATCTTTATCTACTCCAAAGGATGATCCGGCCTGTACCAAAGTCCGGTCTTCAACAAAATACAGTAAGACCGGGTTAATCCCCTGATGCTGAGCCAAAAGGACCCTCAGTTTCTCTAGCACTTCTGGAGTAACAGCATAGGAATTAATCCTTATATATAAATAGTGTTCAGGGTTGACAGCTACAGTTTCCAAGGGTTTTACCCCCTCTCCGAAGATGCGGTATGACTCATCCTGTATACTTAAACGCCCCTCTACCAGCACCAGGGCATCCTCCCTCAGATATGAGATTTCATCAATGCTGTTCTTAGGGAAAAAGATAACATCCACACTACCCCTTTTATCTTCTACAGTAAAATAGATTACACTGTTGCCTTTTTTAGTTGTGCTGCGTTTTAATGAGGTGATCATGCCACCTATTTTGATATGATCCCCATCCCGGTAACGTCCCAATTCTCCAATACCAGTGCTTGTTTTCCTAGAAAGAATACGCTCATAGCCCTCCAGAGGATGACCGCTTACATAAAAACCCAACACCTCTTTTTCCCGTGCTAACAGTTCACACTTAGGAAACTCAGGTATCTGAGGAAGAGTATGCTGATTAACCTCTTTCACCGGTTCATCCAGCATATCCAGTAATGATATCTGCCCGGTCAGCTGAAGGTCCCTGTCCCTCCTGGCTGCCTGGGCATTTTCCATACACTCATCTATGATCGCCATCAACTGCGACCTGTGTGCCCCCAGTGAATCAAAGGCCCCACACAGTATCAGGCTTTCTATTACCCGTTTATTCACCTGATGCAGATCCACTCGCTGGCAAAAATCATCTAGGGATAGAAAAACTCCTCCCTGCCTGCGGGCTTCAATAATTGCCTGGACAGCCCCTTCACCTACATTCTTAACAGCCGCCAATCCAAATCTGATGCTGTCCCCTGCAACTGTAAAGTATTCCAGGGATTCATTAACATCAGGCGGTAAAATATCGATCTTCAACCTGCGGCATTCCTGGATATAATAAGAAACCTTGTCCGAATTGTTTCTGAAACTGGTCAGTGTGGCCGCCATAAATTCTACAGGATAATGAGCCTTCAAATAGGCTGTCTGATAAGCAATCAGTGCATAGGCCGCAGAATGGCTTTTATTAAAACCATAACCGGCGAAGTGTTCCATCAGATCGAAAATCTCCCCAGCTACACGCGGGCTAACTTTATTCTTTTGAGCGCCCTCAATAAAGCTCTTTCTCATTGAAGCAAGGACTTCCGGTTTTTTCTTACCCATAGCCCTGCGCATATTATCCGCCTCAGCCATAGAGAATCCAGCCAGTTCACAGGAAATCTGCATAACCTGTTCCTGATAAAGAATAACCCCATAGGTTTCTTTCAGTATCGGTTCTAAGGTCGGATAAAGATACTCTACTTTGGTCTGCCCATTTTTCCTGCTGATGAAATCATCCACCATTCCACTGCCCAGTGGGCCAGGACGGTAGAGAGCAACCAAAGCTATTAAATCCTCAAAACGCTGGGGTTTCATATTTCTTAATAGGTGACGCATCCCTGTGCTCTCTAATTGGAATACACCGGTGGTTTCCCCGGACCCCAACAGATCATATGTTTTTGGGTCATCTAAAGGAAAATCGTCAGGGTCAAGCTTGACCTGTTTCCTGGACTCGATAATCTTCAGTGTATCTCCGATCACAGTCAGTGTGCGCAAGCCCAGAAAGTCCATCTTCAATAACCCGATTTCCTCAACGGTCTCCTTGGGAAACTGAGTGATCACTGCATCACCATTTCTCTGGAGGGGTAAAAAGTTTACCAGCGGTTCCCCGGAGATCACAATACCTGCGGCATGAGTTGATGCATGGCGTGGCATTCCTTCGATAGCACGAGCAAGATCTATAAGCTGCTTGACCTCTGGATCACTGTCATAAAGCTGTTTCAGTTCCGGGGTCTGGATGGCTTTATCAAGGGTGACTCCCAGTTCTTCAGGAACCAGTTTAGCGATCCTGTCCACCTCTGACAGAGGGAGGTTTAAAACCCTACCCACATCACGGATAGCCGCTCGGGCCATCATTGTACCAAAGGTAATGATCTGAGCAACATGATCCTTTCCATATTTGGAAACCACATAATCGATTACTTCTTCCCGGCGCTCATAACAAAAATCGATATCAATATCAGGCATGGTAATGCGATCAGGATTGAGAAACCGTTCAAAAAGGAGGCCGTATTCCAGTGGATTGATATTGGTGATCCCCAATACATATGCCACCAGCGAACCTGCCGCAGAACCGCGGCCTGGTCCTACTAATATCCCCTTTCTGCGCGCCCAGTTAACAAAATCTTGAACAATCAGGAAATAGCCGGAAAAACCCATCTGCTGAATCACGCGCAGTTCATGATCCAACCTTTCCCTGGCTAGCTGTGGGACATTACCGGAAAAGCGCTGAACGATCCCTTCCTCGCAAAGTTTACGCAAATAAGAATCCAGGTCATACCCCTCAGGAACCTGAAACTGGGGTAGGTGCATCTGGCTGAAATCAAACTCCAGCTGGCAGCGTTCAGCAATTTCCCTGGTTATCCTCAAAGCATCCAGATCATTGGGGAAAAGGGAAGCCATTTCCGATGCAGATTTCAGGTAGTACTCCTGCCCATCAAAACGCAAACGGTCTTCATCCTGTATGGTCTTCCCGGTCTGGATGCAGAGCAGAATATCGTGGATCTTTGCATCATTTCTATGGATGTAATGGGAGTCATTGGTAACAACCAGGGGAATCCCGGTCTCAGATGAGAGTTTGCGCAGTGCTTCATTTACCAGTTGCTGCTCAGGCAGATGGTGATCCATCAACTCCAGGAAAAAATTATCTTTACCAAAGATCTCCCGGTATTCCATGGCGGTTTGGCGAGCTTTATCATAGTCCCTGTCAAGGATTAATCTGGGGATTTCTCCTGCCAAACAGGCGCTTAACCCGATCAATCCTTTGCTGTGCTTTGCCAGCAGTTCCTTATCAGCTCTGGGTTTATAATAGAACCCATCCAGAAAGGCGTTGGACACTATTTTAAGCAAATTTTTATATCCAAGCTCATTTTCGGCAAGAAGAACCAGGTGATGTGGGGAATCATCTATATGTGCTTCTTTATCAAAACGGCTGCGCGGAGCCACATAGACCTCACAACCGATAACCGGGTGAATACCCGCTTTTTTAGCCAGTTTATAAAAATCTACAACACCGTACATCACACCATGATCAGTAAGGGCAAGCGAAGGCATCTCCAGTTCTACCGCCTTCTGTACCAGGTCCTTGATACGGGATGCACCATCCAAAAGGCTGTATTCACTATGTACATGAAGGTGAACAAAATCTGAAATCATGTTCTATTTCTCCATTCATCAATCTCAAAATATGGGAAGTAGAGCGGTTCCCCCGGTATCTTTCATCAGTTCCGGCGGGAGTTATAATAATCCCCAGTAATTCTCTTCCAGTAGTCTAACACAAGCCTCATTTAGAAACAAGTTCCCCTGGCCCAGCAGTAAAAAAACCCCTCTAGAACCAAGGGGCATTTATTACTGTGAGTGGTAGGTTTTTTTATGAGAATGTATTAGGGAGTATCAATGGTTTGGGTGATTTGGTCGGGATGACTGGATTTGAACCAGCGACCTCACGGTCCCGAACCGTGCGCTCTAGCCAAACTGAGCTACATCCCGAACTGTCCGTTTACCATTTTACTTCTTTTTCTTTCGACAGTCAAGCTCTATAGTTCTCTTCCCAAATTGAATTCTCTTTGCTATTACCCCCTTTTGCCCGTAAAAAAACATAGATTCCCATTTCAACATGATAAAGCGCTGTGAATTTGTCTCTCCTCCGGAAAAGCTCTATTTTTCGAGATTTTTTGTAATACCCTTCGACCTGAACAGACACTTTATTATCAATGCTTCCTGTATAATGGTTCTTGGAGGTGTGATTATTGGTTGAAAAGGGAGAAAATGGGTTTTATTATGACGGACAGCGGCTTATTTATATAACTTATAGTTTCGAAGATTATCAAACTATCTGGGGTGGCAGCCTAAGTGATTATAAAGATTTCCTGCTGGCTCGACAGCGTAAGTTCCAACAGTTACAGGAAGACCACTTTGGTGCCTGGATTGTTTTGGTCCCCTTTGACCAGGAAGATTTTTCAGACTGGCTGGAGGAAAACCCCTTACATAAACAGTGCAGCAACCAACATGCCCGCTGGGCATTAAAGGTCGCCAGCGATCCATTACATTTAGAAAAAATTCGCAACCGGCACCCTCTTCAGCATTACATATTGAAAGATGAATCTCTTAAAGCAGTACTCTTTGCTTGGTTCCTGCCTGTGATCACTCCCAATGCCTCTTCATTGCGCAAACTGAAAGAGCCCATACCCCAGCAGCTTGTCAACCGGATCAGACAGGAACTGATCACGGGATTACTGGCACCGCTTCCACATTTTCAGCGCTACTCAACTACAAGGGGCACCGGTGCGACCGTCCTTCCGGGGGACAGGTTTGTTCATCCGGACACCATAGAAAAGATCAGTGAATATATCATAGAATCCCTGCTGCACACATGGGATAGCTGTTCACCATACTATTTCAGCATTTCCAAACAGTACAGCTTCCCTACCTGCCCTCACTGGCATTTCCCACGGGTAGCAGTGCTTTGTTTCCCTTTGGTGGTATTGGGAAGCGCCTTTGATTGCGAAACCGTTACAATACGGATCAGCAGAGCTGATAGCAAAGACCTGCCCCTTCACATCTGGAAAAGGTATTTTCAATCCCTCAATGTACATTTATACCCCGGAAGGGGCACCGATTTTGCCGCAGCCGGTTTTACAAAACATATCTACAACGAGATCCAGAGAGAACTGGAATCCAAAGCAGAACTCCTTGAGTCTAAACACCCTGCCTATCTGTGGCGTGTCAAATAACAGTTTTACAACCAGCGCATCAGTGCCACTAGCAGCACTACAGCACCCAGTAAAAAGCGGTACCAGACAAAGGGAAGAAAGTTTTTCTTTTGCACATACTTTAATAAAAAGCCAATACTTGCCGCTCCAGACAGCGCAGAAACCAGCATTCCAACTAAAAATGGAGCATCAACCATCCCTGGGTTTGCCAGAATATCAGGCACTTTGATCAACCCTGCACCGAAAATGACCGGTGCTGACAGTAAAAAAGAAAAGCGTGCAGCACCCTCCCTGGTAAGCCCGAGAAAAAGACCAGTGGTCATGGTGATCCCTGACCGGGAAACACCTGGTATAATAGCCAGGGCCTGGGAAACACCGATCATCAGACTCTGCCCCAGAGAAATCTTATTTATCTCAGTAAGCTTTCTTCCCTTTCGATCCGCCCAATAGAGTATAACACCCAATACAATCAGCATAACCGCAATTAATAGAGGATTGCGGAAAACCGTTTCCGCCTTTTCCTCCAGAAGAAGGCCCATGATAGCTCCTGGAATGGTTGCAAGAACCAGATACCAGAATAGACGGCCCTCATTGGTTTTAGTACCCTGAAAAGCTCCCAGAATCAATTTGATCCAGTCTCTCCAAAAGTAAGCAATAACAGCTATCAGTGTTCCAATATGCAAAGCAATATCAAAGGTCAGACCCGGATCATGCCACTTGAATAGCCAGGGAACTAAGATCAGGTGTGCTGAACTGGAGATGGGTAAAAACTCACCTAAGCCCTGTACTAAACCCATCACCACTGCTTGCCAAATTGTCACAAAAACTACCTCCTGTCATATATAAAAATATATTTCTTAATCTGTTACTGCTAACGAATACGCCGCACACTGCTTTTTCCCTGGTGCATTTCCATCAGATATGCAATATCTGCAGAATCGGCCAGATGCTGGTTGTGGGAAACCATGATTACCTGCCGCCCCAGTGATTGGCTGAAACTCTTGAGAAATTGCGCTAACTGTGGGGCGTATTCTTCTGAAACATGCTTACCGGGTTCATCCAAGACTGCAGGTCCACCCACCGGTGTTGGGAAGGCATGCAGCAAAGCAAGCCGCAGAGCGAGAGAGATGACATCCACAACCCCTCCCCCCCGGGCATCCTGGGGAGCAGTTTCTACCCGGTAATCACCATAGTTGGAACATACATAAAACTCCGCTTCAGGTCGATCACGCTTCTCCTCTATTATTACCTTGAATTCTATATCAGCTCCAAAGACAAACTGCAGTGCCTGAGTAACCATTAGTTCCACCTGGCGGCGACCCTGCTCCCTGGCATGTTTGGCCGCTTCAAGCAGCAGGAGGCGCACCTGTTCCAAACACTCCTCATCCTGACGGACCATTTCCAGTTTCTGTTTCAGGGAGGCCTCTTTTTCCAAAAGTTTGGCTTGTTCCCCCCGCTGTCTGTGATATACCTCTTTCAGCTGTTCAAAATTCCTTTTCAGAAGTTCGATGTCACCGCTCACCGGGAACGCTCCTTTTCCAGCAGCTCCCATGGAATCAGCTTATTTGCTTCCTTCAGCAGCTGATCCATCTCCAGCTTTAAGCTGGCTATTTTGTCCTCTAATTCCTCTGGTTTTACCCCATACTCAGCTGCTTTCTGGTAGAGCTTTTCCCTCTGCTGTTCCAGCAGTTCCTTTTTACTTAAAGCTCGCTCCCTCAAGACACGGGAGTTGTTCAAAGCCTCTTTCAGCCGGCTGATCTGCTCTTCATAGAGAGCTTGCTCTTTGGATTCTGCCATATCTTCCCCCCCCTATCTATATTCATCTAGGACTCTCTCCACAGCTTCCTGATCCAGTTCTCCATAACAAACCGGACATCTCCCTATCTTCAGCAAGAACTTCCTGAATTTCTCCAAATTCTCGTTGATTTCCTTTTGATAGCGCTCTGCCGCCAGACATGCCCCCTGGTAGGCCTTTTCTAATTCCAGCCACTCCTGTCGAATCTTTCGATAATCTGCCAATCTGCTCCACTTTTTCTCTGCTTCTTCGAGATTATTTTTCACCTTTTCCAATTCTTTTGTTCGTTCTGTAATATACACTATTTTCTTTATTGCGCGGTCTATATTTTCCAGATCAACCTGAACCCGGCTGAGCTCCTTCCACTCCTGAAAAAGCGGATCGGCCTTCTTTAGATAATCATCAGCCACCGGCACCTGTGCTGTTTCAGCAATCACCCGCAGGCAGCGTTTTAACTGCAGGTTGACCTCTTTTATCTCCATATCCAGCGAAATAAGGGTTTTATACTCATCAAAAACATTTTTCAGCTCCCCGTATTCTGCCTCAGCCCCATCAAGACCGGTAATGGCAGCCAACAGCTCCTGGTTTTTGTCTAATGCAGCCTTATTCTCCTCCCATTCACTCTGAAGTGAGGTCAGTTTTTCAATCATCTGAGAAGTATTTTCTATGCGCTGAAGTAAACCCTCAATTTTTTCGATTCTCTTCTCCAGCTCCGGCAGGTGTTCGTATGCTGTCAAGGCTTCTGTGATCTGCTGCAGTTCCTCCTGGCACCGCTTCTCCTGCTCTGCCAGGCGCCTTAGATCAGTGTTCACAGACCGCTGGGCTAAATCGATAATATGGACTCCCCCCAGCTGTCCGATCACCTTGGCTCTGACCGCCCCATTCTCAGCAAGCAGAAACGGCCCTTCCAGTTGGGCGCCGAAATTCAATTCCACCTTGTTGTTTTCATCAATAATAACCTTCCTGACACCGGAAGCCTGAATGATTTCGGCGGGGATCTCATTGCCAAACCCCTCAAAAACCAGTTCTTCCCCATCGGGTTTTCTTAACAGGTACTGGTTCTTCCCTGTTGTGCTCCGCAGGCGGGTGATCAGTGTTCCATCATTCAATTCGATAGTTGCCTTACAGACCTTGGCACCGGCTCTGATAAAACTGCTTCCCCGGGGCTCATTATAGAGAACCCACCGCAGTGCTCTTACCACCGCAGATTTGCCGTAATCTGAGGGGCCGACAATGACATTCAGCCCGGGCCCGAATTCTATTTCAGTGTGTTCATGGGACTGAAAGTTGTCGATAATAATTTTTTTGATGTTGGTCATAACTGATCATCCCCCTGGGCAAGAGACTCCTCTGCCAGAGCAATTCTGCGCACTGCCTCCTTTATGACTTTAACCGGCAGTTTTTCTGCCTTGGCGATCTCTTCCAGCAGAACCCGCACATCTGTCCGCTGGTAACTCCCTGCCGCCTTCACCTCTGCCATATACCCTGCCAACTTCTGTTCCCGGAAAGCGGCTTCCTCAAGACGGGACCTGTCCAGGACATCACTACCCGGTGGAGCGCTTTTCAGCTTGATCTTTTCAACAACAGGCTGGGATCCGGAGAGGTCGATAATAACTACCTGCACAGGCCTTTTCATTTCCTGCTGGTGGTTAGAGAGACGG
>DUSK01000020.1 GCA_012842275.1 Syntrophaceticus sp.
CGGCAACCATGGTGACAGCCACCCCGAAAGGCATGACAGCACCGGGAGGTGCCATATTGATCAGATCGCTGAGATTGTAATCAGTTAGCATTTTATAGGTGGCAAAGGCCATGGCGATCAAAAAACCGGGTACTGCGATATTAGCAGTCCAGCTGATTGTCTTATAGCCGTACACCACCAAGAGGGTGACCGCCAATCCTGTGATGACCATCATCAGCTGCAGGTTGACAGACCCTCCTAAGGCCTGTACAATCCCTTCCGCGAAAACAGAGTTTTGAATTCCGAACCATCCGATACAGGAAATAGCGATGATAAAACCTATCAGGCTGGACCCAAGGCGACCGAAACCAGTCCATCTGGTGAGGACACTGGTAGATAACCCTTCTCTACAGCCGGCAACACCGATCAGGAAACTTACAATTTCCAGGAGCACGCAGCCAACGATTGTGGCCAGTACAGCATCTCTGGTGGTCATCCCGTAACCCAATGATGCTCCCAGAATAAGTTGAGATAGGGTAGCAACAGTGCCGAAACGTATCAAAAAAACCTCCCACATCGGCCTTCGTGCTTCGAGTGGTGTGCGCTCCAGTGCGTAATCCTCTCCTACTTTCATGACTGTAATTTCTACCTCCTTGATAAGTTGATTTATTAATAAAAATGATAATAAAACCGCTTGTGCGGATAATGATAATTAAGATATACAAGAATATACAAAAAATCATACAAACTGGGGGTAGGAGGTTAAAGCATATGTAATTCTATGCCCTGTAATTATACCAGAAATTTATGATCAGTGGGATAGATTATGTTTCCTTTTGCTTATAATTATACAGCTAACTGCATTATTTTCGGGCCTGCTGATATCAATGCTCTTTTTTTAAGACTGACATTTTTGCAGGTCCCTATGTTTCTGCAAATGAATTCAGTGTCGCACCAATTGAACCAATATTTTTTACATGTGTTGTTGTAATTGCATTCAAGCTGATCTTCTGTTAATATAACAAAAAGTATTTGTCAAAGATTAACATCCTGCCACTCAAACAGACGGAAACTTCAGGGGTTAAGCTTGAGAAGGCGAGAACTGTAAAGCGGTTTTAGTGAACAACAGAGAACGGGGATGAATATTGGGGGAGAAGATTATGGGTAGTTCCGATCTGGCAAAACAGAGCAGTTACCGTTGGCTGGTATGGGGTATTATGGCTGTTGCCTATCTGGTGGTATTTTTTCACCGCATGGCAGCTGGGGTGGTTAAGGATGATCTGGTCACCGCTTTTAATATTTCCAGCACAACCTTTGCCAATTTGGGTGCTGCCTATTTTTATGCTTATATGCTGATGCAGTTTCCTACAGGGGTGTTGGCTGATACCTGGGGGGCTAGAAAAACGGTGACTGCCGGGATGCTCTTAGCAGCTGCCGGTTCCATTGTCTTCGGCTATGCCCCATCTGTGGGATGGGCCTTTCTGGGGAGGCTGTTGGTGGGGATCGGGGTATCAGTGGTTTTTGTCTGCATCCTGAAAATACTGGACCAGTGGTACCGGCCCCAGGAGTTCAGCACTATGTCAGGTGTTACATCTTTTATCGGCAATCTGGGAGGGCTGTTGGCACAGACACCGCTTGTATTCATGGTTGCTGTTTTGACCTGGAGGCACACCTTTGCTGTGATCGGTGTGGCCTCCCTCCTGATAGCGATTCTCTGTTACCTGATTATTCGTAACACTCCTGGGGAGATGGCTGCAGCGGGTACAGTTTCCACAAAGGCTGAAAAGGCTCCTTTTCTCCAGTCTCTGGTTGCGGTTCTGACCAACCCCCACACCTGGCCTGGGTTCTTCGTGTTTGCCGGCTTTTTTGGTGCCTATATCGCTTTTTCAGGGACCTGGGGGGTTTCCTATATGATGGATATCTACGGTCTGCCTAAGAGCGCGGCTGCCAATTACCCTATGGTGGCTACACTGGGCTTGATGCTGGGGAGCATAGCCATCGGTGGGATTTCGGACAGGATCAGACAGCGGAAAATGCCCATGATCTGCTTCGGTATCTGCTATCTGGCCAGCTGGGCCGTGCTGGTTTTTGTAGGAGGGGGCAAACCCCCTCTGGGGATTCTCTATCCCCTCTTTTTCCTGATGGGCTTCAGTTGTGCCACTTTTATTCTCTCCTTTGCTGTGGCCAAAGAGGTCAACCCCCCACAGCTGGCTGGGGTGTCTACCTCTATCGTTAATACCGGCGGCTTTTTAGGGGCTGCAGTTTTGCCCATTTTGATGGGGGTCTATTTTGACCGCTATGGTGATGTATTAACAATAACCTCTCTTTACCGCAATGGTTTTTTGATCATGTTTGCGGCAGTATCTATCGCGATGTTCGCAATTTTATTGGTTAAAGAAACAAGGTGTGTTAATGTGTGGAAAAAATAAAATGCCCTTGACAGATAGCTGTTTTTCTTGTATTCTTGTGTGCGCTGCAGTGAAAGATAATTGCTTTTTAGCTTCTTTGCTTGTGTCTGAAAACATGATATAATAAATAGCTGAGAACAGCGCGGAGAGATGGCTGAGTTGGTCGAAGGCGCTCGACTGGAAATCGAGTAGGCGGGGAATAAACCTCGCCTCGTGGGTTCGAATCCCACTCTCTCCGCCATTTTTGTTTGCGCCCATAGCTCAATTGGATAGAGCGACAGACTTCGGATCTGTAGGTTGGGGGTTCAACTCCCTCTGGGCGCGCCA
>DUSK01000021.1 GCA_012842275.1 Syntrophaceticus sp.
CTTAAACCCCGGGCATTCACCAAAAAGAGCAATGTGCCCACTAGGGTCAACAAAAGGCTCAATAAATAATGGTTTGGGTTAGTTTTTGCATTTTGTATTTTCTGCACAGCAATACTCCTTCAAACCGGTCAGCGCGAACAGCGGCGCGATCACCGGGACAGGTTGACTGATCGGACCGCCCCTGCCGGCGTAGCGGTGCCAGATGCACAGCGGTGCCGCTGTAGTTGCCCCACTCGTAGCAGCCCGGGACTGTCCCTCCGCCCGACTCCGCGCGATCAGGAGGGCGGCAAATTATATATAAAATTTCTCTGCAAATCCAAAACTTCCTTCTCATACACTTTGTACCAGCCTGACTGATCAGGAGCCGATCAGGGGGACAGGTTGCCGCCCACTAATAACCAACGCCAACAACAGTGACGCGACCCCCGTCCCCTTGTCACATGACGCGACCCCCGTCCCCTTGTCACGCTACATTACACCGCCCGGTTTGTGAACTGGCTGTTATAGAGCTCTGCATAAAACCCGCCCTTGGCCAGCAGTTCATTGTGGGTGCCTTTTTCAATTATTCTGCCTTCATTCATCACCAGAATCAGGTCAGCGTCCCGTATGGTCGACAACCTGTGGGCGATAACAAAACTGGTTCTCCCTTCCATCAGGCGGGCCATTGCCCGCTGGATGAGCCACTCGGTTCTTGAATCCACATTGCTGGTAGCCTCATCCAAGATCAGGATTGCCGGGTCTGCAAGGATCGCCCGAGCAATGGTGATCAGCTGTTTCTGCCCCTGTGAAATATTGGAGGCATCTTCATTGATTACAGTATCATAACCATCGGGAAGGGTTCTGATAAAGTGATCCGCATGGGCAGCCTTTGCCGCCTCAATAATCTCATCCATTGTGGCATGCTCATTGCCATAGGCTATGTTCTCCCTGATGGTGCCGTGGAAAAGCCATGTATCCTGCAGCACCATGCCGAAAACGCTGCGCAGGTTGCCCCGCTTAATATCCCTGATATCGACACCATCAACGGTTATTCTCCCCCCGTCTATTTCATAAAAGCGCATCAGCAAATTAACCAGAGTGGTCTTACCTGCACCGGTCGGACCAACCACAGCAATTGTCTGCCCTTGTTTCACATCAATATTCATATCCTCTATTAAAGGAACATCTTTCTTATAGCTGAATTTAACATTCTGAAATTGAACATTACCCCTAGGGAGCTCAATCACCCTGGCATCAGGCTTATCCGGGATCTCCTCAGGCTCGTCAAGGATCTCAAAAACCCGCTCTGCAGATGCAATTATTGACTGAAAGATGTTTGCTATACTGGCGGTCTGAGTAATCGGGTGTGTAAAATGAGTGGCATACTGCATAAATGCCTGCACATCACCGATCTGGATCGCCCGCCTCATCACAAAAATCGCGCCAACAACACAAACAAGCACATACCCCAGGTTGTTGATGAGATGCATTAAAGGCATGATCAAGCCTGACAAAAACTGAGCCTTCCAGCCGGTTTCATAAAGCCTTTCATTAATCTCATTGAATTTCTCGATGGACTGCCGCTCCCGCCCAAATGCCTTGACTATCACATGACCCCCGTACATCTCCTCCACATGCCCGTTCAGTTCACCGAGCACCGCCTGCTGCCCTACAAAGTACTTCTGCGAACGACCAGTTATAAACTTGGTCACTATAAAAGAAAGGGGTAAAATGACCAGACATACTAAAAGGGTCATAAACGGGCTAATGCTCAGCATCATAACAATGATCCCGACCAGCATCACTGCTGCTGTGACCAATTGAGTAACACTCTGCTGCAGTGTGCTGCTGATGTTATCAACATCATTGGTCACACGGCTCAAAATATCACCATGGGCATGAGCATCGAAATATTTTAGCGGCAAACGGGAGAGTTTTTCGTTAATGTCTTTCCGCATATCGTAAACTATCTTCTGCACAACACCGGCCATGATGAACTGCTGTAAATAGCTGAATAATGCGCTGATCAGATAAAGCACACCTAAAATGATGAGAATGTATTTTATAAACCCAAAATCCACCCCGGCACCCGGCACACCCTGCAGCTTTTGCATCATCCCTTCAAACAGCTCGGTTGTGGCCTGTCCCATGATCTTCGGGCTGACAATATTAAAAAGAGTGCTGAGAGCAGCCAAGATAAATACCACTGAAAACTGCAACTTGTAAGGCCTTAAATAGGTAAGCAGCCTTTTTGCTGTACCTTTAAAATCTTTGACCTTCGGCGCCGGCTGTACCATCCTGTGCGGGCCGCCCCCTGGCCTTCCCAAAGGCATATGCCTGCGCATTTCTCTAATATTCATTTCAGCTGCAGGCCTGCTGCTCTTTCCCTCTGGCACATCTTTCATGCTAATTCCTCCAGCGACATCTGTGAAGAAACAATCTCCCGGTAAACCCTGCACTTTTCTAATAGTTCTCTATGTTTGCCGGTCCCCACAACCTTCCCCTCATCCAAAACCACAATCTGGTCTGCATCAATGACAGTGCTTACCCTTTGAGCGACAATGATCATTGTTGAGCTGGCAGTTTCTTTTTTGATGGCCTTCCTCAGCCTGGCATCTGTTTTGAAATCAAGGGCTGAAAAGCAGTCGTCAAACAGATAGATTTCAGGCTTTTTAATCAGCGCCCGTGCGATCGAAAGCCGCTGTTTTTGTCCACCTGAAACATTGATTCCACCCTGTTCAATAAATGAATCTATGCCATCTGGCATTTGTGAAACAAATTCATCTGCCTGGGCAATCTCTATCGCTCTCTTAATCTCTTCAGTTGAGGCGTCTTCCTTCCCATAGCGGAGATTCTCTGCGATGGTTCCGGTAAAGAGGACAGACTGTTGGGGAACATAACCGATTTTTGCCCGCAGAGCCTGAATGGGCATCTCCCTGATATCCTGGTTGTCTATCAGAATTCTGCCGCTGCCCACATCATAAAAACGCAACAAAAGTTTTAAAAGGGTGGATTTTCCCGATCCGGTACCGCCGATTATAGCAGTAACCTCACCGGGTTTTGCACAGAATGACACACTGCTGACAGCAGGTTTCTCTGCCCCTGGGTAGCAGAAGGTTACATTATCAAAGCGGACAAAACCGGGCTTTTCAGGGGCAGCACCGGCACCAACCACAGGAGTCCCCTGCCCGGAGGCGGACATTGATTGAACAGCATGATCCGTTTGAGCTGTTGTCTGAGCTGCTGTCCTCGTACCTGCACAGGCGCCTGCACCGCTCCCTCCGGTATACAGCGGATCCTTGATACTGCACTCCGTTTCCAGCACTTCACTGATCCTGGCAGCCGACACAGAGGCACGGGGGATCATGACAAATATCATAGACAGCATCAGCATGGAGAACATGATCATCCCTACATACTGAATAAAGGCCATCAGATCGCCGACCTGCATATGGCCATGATCAATGCGGATACTGCCGAACCAGATAATCGCAATAATTGTATAGTTCAAAATAAGGCTCATTGCCGGCATCAAAAGAGCCATGATCTTGTTGACCCTCACTGCGGTATCTGTCAGGTCACGGTTTGCCTCATTAAACCTTCTTTTCTCGTAATCTGTGCGGTTAAAGGCACGTATCACCCTGATGCCGGTCAGCCTTTCCCGCAGCACCAAATTTAATCTATCCAGTTTGAGCTGCATCGCTCTAAAAAGAGGCATACCCTTTCTGCTAACTAACAAGATCACCATTACCAGCAGTGGGATCGCCACGAAAATACCCAACGACAATTCCGGGTCCTTGGATACCGCCATAATTATCCCGCCGATGCACATCATGGGTGCCCGCAGCATCATGCGCATCATCATCATTACAACATGCTGCAGCTGCGTAATATCATTGGTGGTTCTGGTAATAAGTGATGCAGTCCCAAACCTTTCAAATTCCTGCAGGGAAAAGCTTTCAACCCGGGTGAAAACCTTGCCGCGCAGTAATTTACCGAATCCTGACGAAGCCCTTGAAGACAGTAGACTGGAAAATACAGCACAGACCATGCCTAACAGGGCGATAACCAGCATCTGCCCACCCACTGTTAAAATGTAATCTGTATCTCCATTGACAATACCGTTATCAACTATATCTGACATCAAGGTAGGCAGATACAGCTCCGAAATAGCCTGGAAAAAAGTAAGAAAAAAAACAGCCACTATCGATGGTATATATGGTTTTAAGAATCTGAATAACTTCAACAACTGTACCCTCTCCAGTCCAGTGTGGGAGTGTGACACGGGGACGGGGGTCGCGTCACCGTCGTTGGCGCATGTGACACGGGCATGTGACACGGGGTGACACGGGGACGGGGGTCACGTCACGGAAGCAGAGGGACGTTCTTTTTGCTTCCTATTCCCATGATCGGTCCGGTAGTGCCAACCTGTCCCCCTGATCGCGCGGGTTCGCGCGGAGGGACAGTCCCCCTGATCGGCCCGATCAGTCAACCTGTCCCGCTGATCGCGCGGTCAACCTGTCCCTCCGCGCGACTGAACGGGCGGTGGGACAGTCCCGTTGATCGGGAGGTTAAACCTCTTGAGGAATGCCCTTCATCGACAGCGCTATTCTTCCCTTTTCAGCATCTACAGAGAGCACCCTCACTGTCACCACATCCCCTACAGCAACCGCATCTAGCGGATTTTTAATATATTTTTCGCTCAATTCGGAGATATGGACCAGCCCGTCATTTTTCACACCGATATCCACAAACGCTCCGAAATCCACCACATTGCGCACAACCCCTTTTAACTGCATACCGGGTTTGAGGTCTTCAATACTGAGCACATCTGTCCTAAAAACAGGCTGTGGGAGGTCCTCCCTGGGGTCCCGGCCAGGCCGCAAGAGGGCTTCAATAATATCCCTCAGTGTGGGCACACCCGCACCCAGTTTTTCCGCAGTCTTTTCCACATCCAGCCCTGACAGCTTGCTGCGCAGAGCATCGGTCCCGACCTCATCAAGACCAACTCCCAGCAGATCCAGCAGTTGATAGGTCAATTCATAGGATTCTGGATGGATGGGGGTGGAGTCCAACAGGTTGTCCCCATCATTAATCCGCAGGAATCCGGCACACTGTTCAAAGGCCTTTGGCCCCAGGCGCGGCACATCGGTCAGCTGATTCCTGTTCTTAAAAGCGCCGTTCTTTTCACGATAATGAACAATGTTTTCTGCAACTGTGGCATTAATTCCTGAAACATAGCTGAGCAAAGGTGCAGAAGCTGTGTTCAAATCAACCCCCACATAATTTACAGCTGACTCTACCACTTTGGCCAAACTTTCATTAAGCTGCTTGGCAGGGATGTCATGCTGGTACTGCCCTACACCGATGGACTTCGGTTCGATTTTAACCAGCTCAGCCAGGGGGTCCTGCAGCCGGCGGGCAATGGAGACTGCGCTTCGCTGGGAGACATCCAGATCTGGGAATTCTTTTACGGCCAGCTTGGAAGCGGAATAAACACTTGCCCCAGCCTCACTGACGATCACATAGGCCAGATTGAGCCCTGTTTTATTGAGCTTCTGGATGAGGCCCGCCACAAACTGTTCGGTCTCCCGGGAGGCGGTGCCATTACCGATAGCAATCACATCGATCTTATACTGTTTGATCACACGGGTAAATTCCTGCTCTGCTTCTTCAATCCTCTCCTGAGGAGGTGTCGGATACACAACCCCCACTTCCAGCAGTTTACCGGTTTGGTCTACAACCGCCCACTTACACCCTGTCCTGTAAGCAGGGTCAACCCCCAGCACTATCTTCCCGCGGACCGGGGGTTGCAGCAGGAGATTGCGGAGGTTTTTGGAGAAAACTTTGATCGCTTGCTCGTGAGCCATCTCGGTCAGCTCTCCCCGCAGGTCCCGCTCCACAGCAGGAGCGATCAGCCGCTTGTAGGCATCAGCAAGCGCCTTTTGAACAAGATCTGAAGTAACAGACCCTTCTTTCGCATAATTTTCGTTCAGCCAGGAAATCACCGGTTCAGTTTCCACATCTATTGAAACCTGCAAAAACTCCTCCCGCTCACCACGGTTGATAGCCAGCACCCGGTGAGAGGGCACTTTCGCCACCGGCTCTTTGAAGTCGTAGTACATCCTGTAAACAGAATCCTGATCAGGGTCTTTGGCTCTGGTCACCAGGTGACCGTTCTTCCTGGTATAATCCCGCACCCAACCGCGCACCTTGGGATCATCTGCTGTATCCTCAGCGATAATGTCCATCGCCCCTTGCAGAGCCTCTTCAACTGTGGGCACCTCTTCTGACAGATATTTTGCCGCTTCAGTATCAGGTGAACCCTCAGCCGGAAAGGAAAGAAGGTAGCCGGCCAGGGGTTCCAGCCCCTTTTCCCGGGCGATGCTCCCTCTGGTTTTGCGCTTCGGCCTGAAGGGGCGGTAGATATCCTCAACTTCACTAAGTTTAAGAGCCTGGTTGATCTGCTCTTTGAGCTCCTCGGTCAGTTTCCCCTGTTCATCGATGAGGCGGATTACTTCCTCTTTGCGCTGTTCCAGGTTGCGGTAATAACCAACCTGCTCCTCAATCCGGCGGATCTGGGTCTCATCCAGTTCCCCGGTCATTTCCTTCCGGTATCTGGCGATAAAGGGGACCGTATTGCCATCATCCAGAAGCTTTACTGTATTTTCTACACTTTTCTCGGGAAGCCCCAGCTCCCCAGCCACAGTTTTTACAATATCCAGAATCAGAAATTCCTCCTCACAACAGTTTTCATCCGCAAATACGCTTATATTTTACCAGAGTTCAATCAGCTTTTCACCACAACCGCGATTGCCCTGCGATCACCGACCGGTTGGACCGAGCAGGGAGATAGGTTGGGTGAGTCAGAGGGTGAGTCAGTGAGTCAGAGGGACGGTGACTTTGACTCACTCCGTTTATCCCTGCCGCTTGCGACATAAGCTTCGCTTTAACTTGCCCTAAGACTCCTCGCAGACGACAGCCGACCGGCTCCTATGACGCCATCCGTGGCGCATAGTCGCCCAGCTCAACATCCATGTTTCGCTTCGGTTGTCGTTAGCTGCTCCTTCGTTAAGGGCAAGTAACAACCTTCACAGGTCGCTGCGCTGGCAGGGATTAACCGATCGATCCGGGGGATAGTCCCTCGCGCCATACCGACCGATCGGACCGATCACCGGGACAGACCCTCCGCGCGAACAGGGGGACAGGTTGGCCCTACCGGAGAGATCATGGGAATAGGAAGCAAAAAAAAGGTCCCCCTGTTTCCTCCGGCTGTGTGACAGGAACCCCGTCCCCTTGTCACACACATATATTATTGCGCTAGCAACAGTGTGCCATATTTGACCAGCTGGACTGCAGGAAGGAAAAGGAGTTGGGCAAACAGTGTCCCCAATAGCCGGCTCAAAATCAGCCAAAAGGTGAGGTGCAAAATCTCACTCTCCGGGCGAACCCCCTGTAGGGCATTGTCTGTTACCACAGCGGTTACTGGATCCACCAGAAAAGTGTCAAGAAAAACAGCAATCAAATTGACTATTCCTGCCAGTTCAGTTGCTGTTGTCCGGTAAGCGGGGGTCAATGCCCCGGCATAGAGTGATGATAAAACACCGGTTGTCCAGATACCCACCACCAGAATGTTAATAACAAAAAGCTTAACCGGAAAATAACACTGCTTAAAACGGGCAGCAGGTGAAGTGAAGCTCAACAAAGTAAACCTCAATAAAGTGAACCGCCTTGAATAAGACTTGATCAGATATGCCATGGCAAGGCACAACTGCCGCATCACTTGAAAAAAGTTGAAAGGAGAAAGCAGTGACAGTATCATAGCGGGCAGTGATCCGATCCTTTCAAACAAAAAGATCGTCCGACTGAACAGAAACAAGAAAAAGGGGCCAAACAGGCCGGCGAGGGCTGTTCCCCCTGTTGCCGCCAGCATGATAAGGCGCATATGATGTTCCAAATCAGAGAGATAGGATTGTTGGTAGATCCGCCCTGTACTGATCGCCTGTTCCACAGTCAGGGAGAGGAGTGGGGCCTGCACCATGTTGGCAGTCATCGCCACCAGCGAGATCACCTGGTAAAGGGAAAAAGCAGTAGCCAGCCGCTTTGTTCTGACACCGGAAAAGCGCGCCACATAAACGAGGGTGCCAATTAAGTGAATCAGTGCAGTGAGGAGCGCTACCAAGTGAAACCTTTCCATCAGCCCACCTTCATTAAATATCTCTATTCTCTATATGCCTTAGGGTAAAAAATCCCGGTACTCCATCCAATTTTTCATCCAATTTTTAAACCTTCAATAATATGCTTTATTCTTTATATGCCTCAGCTGGTAACTTATGACCGGTTGGTAACTTATGATTGGCGACCGGAACAGTCAGCCGCCCACTTTAAGTGCCGCCCGGTTTCAGTTGGATGCTCCACTGACCACTGGAAAAGATATATAATATCTCCATAAAATATTTTAAGCACACCAGCATACTAACCCCGGAATTTGGGGTGCAGCCATCACTCCACTTTCCCCAATATTGAGGTGATTTAATTGAACAAAGATACATGGAAGCTGGAAGATATTTATCAAAACCAGGAAGAATGGGAGGTTGACTTCCGGCAAATCGAAACCCTGATAGATAAGGTGGAAGCATATCAGGGGAGGCTGGGCGAATCTGCAGACACGTTTTTTACTGCACTGGATTTAAGTTCTCAGATCCAACAGCTTATAGAGAAGGTTTACTGCTATGCCAGGATGAGACGGGATGAGGACAATTCCAATCCCACAGCTCAAGCTCTGTTCGGACGGGCGGCAACCCTGCTGAACCGGGTGGATACCGCTCTCTCCTTCATCAATCCGGAAATCATGGAGCTTTCCGGTAACACAATTACCATATTTAGAAAAGAGCACCGCTTTTCCCTTTATAAGCACTACCTTGAGGACATACTTCGTCAAAAACCCCATACCCTCTCCAGCGCTGAGGAGCAGGTTGTTGCCCGGGCAGGAGAGATCACCCGCACCCCTGATGAAATCTTCAAAATGCTGAACAATGCGGATCTCACTTTCCCGGTTATCTGTGATGATAAAGGAAATGAAATTGAGATTACCAAAGGCAACTTTATCAGCCTGATGCAGAATAAAAACCGCAGGGTAAGGCGTGAAACCTTCCAAGCCTTCTACGGAACATACCGGAAACTGGAGAACACTTTTGCCGCAGCGCTGAATGCAGGGGTAAAAAGGGATATTTTTTATGCAGAGGTGCACCGGCATCAGTCAGCCCGGACTGCATCCCTTTTCGCAGACAACATCCCCTCTGCTGTCTATGACAGTTTGGTGCAAACGGTTCGCTCCAACCTCAAGCAGATGCACCGTTATATGAAGCTGCGCAAAAAAATCCTCGGCCTCGATGAACTGCATATGTATGACATCTATGTGCCGCTGGTTGATGTAGAATGGCAGATCCCCTACCCTGAGGCTGTGGAAATACTGAAAAAAGGTGTTGCAGTTCTGGGTGATTCCTATGGAAAGGTGCTGGCAGAGGGTTTGGATTCCAGCTGGGTAGACATTTACGAGAGAAAGGGCAAAACAGCCGGTGCCTACTGTGACTGCATCTATGGTGTGCACCCCTTCATTCTCCTCAATTACCAGAACAACTTGGACAGTGCCTTTACACTGGCTCATGAGATGGGACATGCCATGCATTTTTATTACAGCGACAAAAACCAGCCCTTTATCTACTCCCAGCCCGCCATTTTCACTGCTGAGGTGGCTTCTACAGTCCACGAATCCCTGTTGATGGAGCACCTGTTGCAAACCACAAAAGATCCGCGTAAAAAGATCTACCTTGTCAATTATTATCTCGAACTTTATCGAACCACTCTGTTTAGGCAGACAATGTTTGCTGAATTTGAACAGATTATTCACGATAGAGCGGAAAATGGCGAAATATTGACAGCCCAATTCTTAAAAGAGGAATACCGCAAACTGAACACCGCTTATCACGGGGAAGAGATGATCATAGATAGTGAAATCGATATGGAATGGGCGCGCATCCCCCATTTTTATGACGCATTTTATGTTTACAAATATGCCACCGGCCTATCAGCAGCTGCATCTCTGGTGCACCAAATTCTCACCAGAGGCGAAGTTGCAGTGGAGCGCTACATTTCTTTCCTTAAAAAGGGATGCTCTGACTATCCGCTAAACCTGCTGCAGGAGGCAGGGGTGGATATGACCAGTCCCCAGCCGGTACAGGATGCCATCAACCGTTTTTCCGGCTTGCTGGATGAACTGGAGAAACTCACAGCCTGAGGCCAAGAAGGTGGCATGGGGCATGGGGACGTTAGGTTGTGCGCACAAGTCTGATCGGTCCGATCATGACCGATCAGGGGGACAGTCCCGGTGATCGCGCGGGCGTGACAAGGGGCGTGACAAGGGGACGGGGGTCGCGTCACATTACACACATGGCACAGCAGTAAGTCAAAGTCTCAGTCCCTTTGACTCGTTGACTCGCGGTGATCGGTCCCGGCGATCCTATTAGACGACAAAGCAAGGCTGGCTAAAATGGAAGTCAGATGCCAGAGGTCTGATGTCGGAAAAAGAGTTGGTCGCAGTAGTCAGAAGCCAGATGTCAGAAGTCTGAATAGATGACTTACTGATTTAAATAAAGAAATAATGGAGGCCAGGCACCAAGTGGCAGAGTGACGGAAAGGGGTATTAAAGTGTTGGTTAAAGACATTCAAGAATGCAGGTACTTCATAGCTGGAGATGGCAGCATCCTCTGTGAGCTTTTGCATCCCTTAAAGGAAAAGAGAAGTATTCCCATCCACTGCAGCATCGCCCATGCCCGCCTCCCCGCAGGAAAAAGCACTGTTCCACACAGACTCAAAGAAAGTGCGGAGGTCTACTATTTCCTTGAGGGACAGGGGATAATACACATTAACCAAGAATCTGCTGAGGTTAATCCCGGCAAAGCGGTTTTTGTGCCTCCAGGTGCAGTGCAATATTTAGAGAATACAGGAGATGGAGAATTATTATTCCTTTGTATTGTTGATCCCATGTGGAGAGAGGATGATGAAGAAATCATCACGTGACAGGGGAACGTGACAGGGGGACGGGGGTCGTGTCACGTCCGTCACGTGACAGGGGCACGCGGGTGTGACTGTGACAAGGGGACGGGGTTCCTGTCACACAGCCGGAGGAAGCAGGGGCACGTTCTTTTTGCTTCGTGTTCCCATGGTCGGTCCGGTAGGGCCAACCTGCCCCCCCTGATCGCGCGGAGGGTCTGTCCCGGTGATCGGCCCGATCAGTCAACCCGTCCCGGTGATCGCGGTGATCGGACCGGTGATCGCGCTTCCCCCCGATCGCCACCCTCGGGTGGAGGGGCTGTCCCCCCGATCGGTCTATTTATTGCCAGCAATGCGGGAAGCTATTTGAATCACTTTTTCTACATCTTCCCGTGTCACTTCTCTGCTTGTAACAAATCTGACTGCATTGGCAGCGATAGCATTTGCCTTAACACCGTTTTTCTCAAGTTCAGCAACGAATGCTGCTGCATTATCAACTTCAACATAAACCATGTTTGTCTGCACTCGTTCCAAATCCACTTTTATACCCTTTATCTGGGATAACCCCTCTGCTAACAACCTGGCATTACTGTGATCCTCTGCCAAACGGTCAATTGATTTTAAGGCAATAAGCCCGGCTGCAGCCAGAATACCGGCCTGGCGCATACCGCCTCCCATTGCTTTCCGGTATTTGCGTGCCTTTTTTATAAATTCTTTGTCACCGGCCAGTATAGAGCCCACTGGAGCACCCAGCCCTTTGGATAAACAAAACATTACAGAATCACAGTATTTCGTGAATTCCTTGACATCACATTGACAGGCAACCGCAGCGTTAAAAATCCTTGCCCCATCCAGGTGCAGCTTGAGGTTCAAGTCTTTGGCCAACTGGTATGCCTCTCTCATTTTCTCAGCTGGCATAATTGTTCCGCCACCACTGTTGAAAGTGTTTTCCAGGCAGACCAAGCGGGTGACGGGAAAATGGATATTCTCCTCACGGTAGGCTTTTTTTATTTTATCGATGGTATTACCCAATAACAGATCATCAACAAGCCGTAGCTGGACACCTGCAAACATTGCCGGCGCCCCAACCTCATATTTGGCAATATGGGCAGCTGTGTCCACAATAACTTCATCGCCTCTTTCAGTGTGTGACAGAATAGCGACCTGGTTTCCCATGGTGCCGCTGGCAACAAAAAGGGCACTTTCTTTGCCAACTAATTCTGCCGCTGTTTTTTCAAGTTCATTTACTGTGGGATCCTCACCATAAACATCGTCCCCTACTATCGCCTGTGCCATAGCTTCTCGCATCTCTTGTGTCGGTTTTGTGATGGTATCGCTTCTTAAATCTATCATTGTCCTCTCTCCTGTTTTAAAGTTTGTCTGTTATTGATACCTAATAATTCCTCTGGCCAGTAATTTGCTGCCTAGTTATTCAAGGCCAGTTACTTCCTGCCCAGGCTTCTCTGTTCGATTTATACTTACCAACAGCTTTCCGGAGGCATTCTGGGCTTGATTATATATAGCTGTTTCCCTTATCCCGCCTCCGGCTAAGCAGCACCGCAAAGAATTTGACACATTTCTATAAAAAACTTTTCGGCTCTTTAGCATTTTCGGTTTTTGTAGATTAAACTCCTTCTCGAAAAAGTTAAACTGTGAGGCGAAGCATCGGGCGTCGCCATAGGGGACTGTTCCGTTTGCGCAGGGGTCACGGTACGGGGCGACTGTCCCGACAACCGGCCTGCCAGCCGCAGATGAGGCAACCTGTCCCCCTGATCGCGCGGCGGGACTGTCCCACTGATCGCGCGGCCAACCTGTCCCGCCGCGCGACGCCGCGCGATCACCCAACCTGTCCCGGTGATCGGTCCGGTGATCGGTCGGGCATAAAATCTCATCTTTTACGAATAATAACAGCGAAAACTATATTTGAAATTATATTTGAGGTGAAGTGAATGGATTTTAGGCTGCTTTTTTCTCCAATAAGAATAGGAACTATGGAGGTTAGCAACAGGTTCGTTGTTCCGCCTATGGGAACCAACCTGGCCAACCCCGACGGAACGGTGAGCGAAGAACTGATTGCCTATTGGGAGGCCAGAGCAAAAGGCGGTTGGGGGCTGCTCATCGTAGAAATTGCTGCAGTGGATCCTTTAGGCAAAGCTATTCCCTACCAGTTGGGCATATGGGATGATAAATTTATACCCGGCTATAAAAAATTAGTAGACACTGTGCACCGCTATGGTGCAAAGATTGCGGTACAAATTCACCATGCAGGCCGTCAGACCTCATCTGCGATCTTAGGAGGGGAAAAGCCAGTGGCACCCTCCCCTGTCCCTTGTTTTGTCACACAGGAAACACCTCGAGAACTGACAACAGAAGAGGTTTATCAATTGATCGAAAAGTTCGGCGATGCTGCAGCCCGAGCCCGGGAAGCGGGGTTTGATGCTGTAGAAATTCATGGAGCCCATGGTTATATGGTGGCTCAGTTTATGTCACAGCACACCAACAAAAGGGTGGATGAGTTCGGGGGTTCCTTATACAACAGAATGAGGTTCCCTGTTGAAATTATCAGAAATGTGCGCCGCAAAGTTGGGGGCTCCTACCCTATTATCTTCAGGATGAGCGCTGATGAAAGGGTTGTAGACGGGAGAAAGATAGAGGAGTCAAAAGCAGTTGCCAGTATTGTTGAAAATGCAGGTGTAGATGCCCTTCACATATCAACCGGTGTTTATGCCAGCATGCAGTATATCGTCCCCCCTCCGGATGTATCACCTGGTTTTATTCTGCCCGCTGCCGGTGAAATCAAAAAAGCAGTTTCCATACCGGTAATCGGTGTGGGCAGGATCAATGACCCTGTCCTGGCCAAACAAGCCATCCAGACCGGCCAGGCCGATCTCCTTGCCTGGGGCAGACAATCACTGGCAGACCCGGACCTGCCCAATAAGGTTGCTGCAGGCCGCGTCCAAGAAATACAGCCCTGTATCGCCTGCAACCAGGGGTGCATCGGCTACATCTTTGACCCCAATAAAATGAAGTGTTCTTGCCTGGTTAACCCCTTCTGCGGCAGAGAATATAAAATGAAAATTGAGCCTGCGGCCCAGTCAAGAAAAGTTGTCATTGTCGGTGCTGGGCCGGGCGGCCTCGAAGCAGCATGGATAGCTGCGGCCCGGGGCCATAAAGTAGTGGTCTTTGAAAAGGAGCATTCCCCTGGTGGCCAATTCCGGGTGGGAGCTATCGCACCCGCAAAACAGGACTTAACCAAAGCAATCAATTACTACACCTATATGGGTAAAAAATACGGGGTTGATTTCAGATTTGGCACTAAGGCAGATGCAGAACAAGTCCTGGCAGAGAAACCGGATGTGGTGATCCTGGCAACGGGCGGGGAACCGAGCATTCCGGACATCCCCGGAATCGATAATCCACAGGTTGCAACTGCCAATGATGTGCTGCTGGGTAAAATAGATGTAGGCAAAAAAGTCCTGATCATCGGTGGCGGATTGGTAGGGAGTGAAACAGCGGACTTTTTGGGCGAACACGGGCATGAAGTAACCCTGGTGGAAGCCCTACCGGAAATCGCAGAAGATGTGCAGGAATCGGTAAAACACTTCCTGCTGCTGCGCTTAAAGAGGCATGAGGTCCGGATTGAGACAAACACCAGAGTAACAAAAATATTACAAGACGGTGTTAAGGCGGAAAAGGACGGACAGGAATTGCAGCTTACTGGCTATGACAACATTATCATCGCCGTTGGCGCCAAACCGGTAAATGACTTAAAACCACAGCTGCAAGGAAAGGTTCCTGAACTGCATGTGATAGGTGATGCCTCCGAGCCGAGAAAAGCCATTGACGCCATTGAAGAAGGTGCCAGCGTGGCGATTAACATTTAAAAGAAGCACCCCACCTGTCCAGCAGATCGCGCGGCTCCAAGAAAAAAAGACGGTTCTGATGTCCTTTTGACAAGAACCGTCTTTTGTTAATCTTTTATAAATTTAGTGTCAGCCCCTTGATCTCATTGGAGATTCCTGGCCGATCACTTGCTGTATATTGTTCTCTTTGATCATCACCATGTCATTCCTTATAGTTTAGATATTCCTTACTACCGTTACTGCTCTGTAAAACACATAGAGTTCTTCCTTCGTTTACTATGATTCACCCTTACTAGCAACCCTTGCTACTAAACATAGACATGTATGTCTGCATTTACTTGATGAAAGGCAGCCGCAGGACAAGCCCTATCATCTTAAATATAGGTGTCATCTTAATTATTTGTTTGAGATCATCAGGGCTGACATATATTTTTGCATCCCAAACACCCATTTTTCCGGTTGCTACGATGGAGTTATCTATAACTTCTACTTTAGATACCTGAACCTCCATATCTCCAGCTGGTGTAACCATTCTCGGCATAACTATCTACTCCTTAATGAAGCGCCATTTAAATAAGCCATAAGATTTACTCATGCCAATTTTTCATGTGATTGCGAATCTCCTCAGTGATAACTTCACTGGGATAGTATTTTTCATAAAAATCGATGTCAAGATGGTGAACAGTAATTCCAACCGGCAGGAAAATTGCATCGAAAAATGCCGGGAAACGGCCGTATTCTTCGTAAACATAGTTGCAAAAATCCTTGGTTATCTGGACAGTTTCTTTACTGTATTTTGGTATACCTTTTTGCGCCTCTTGCCAATTCTTAAACGGTGTCACACCTTTAAAGTTTGATGTAAAGATGCCGTTTTCACCCTCCCGTTCTGCGACAAGGGCATCTACTGCCTCATCCATGTTCTTGTAATTAGGCGGGCAGAAGGATGCTAATTGTCCCTTGATGGCAACCGGATTGGGCAGGCCATCTTTGCCTGTAATGAAAGTAGCGCCTAAACCTCTGCAGAATGGAGTACCACCCAAAACGATCAATGGTGTAAAACCGGCCCAAACGAAATTGCCCAGTCCCATAGCCTCACAGGCAAGTGCCATATTCTGTACTTTATAGTGTCCCATAGCAACCACTACATTGAATACAAAGGTCTCAAACATTAACAGGGGCACTGAAAATCCCTGGTCAAAACGACCGGCATCGATCCACTTCTGAACACCAGCCGGTTTGCCTTTCATCTGATCCAGGATGTAGTATCCTTCATGTTCAAATGCATATAGCAGGAAGTTGATATATTCGGAGGTTAAATCCACAACAGGTAAAAACAGTGTTGAGCCAGGAGCATTTACAAACCATTGGTTTGATTTTAACCACGCCTCAGCAGGGAACTGTGGCCGGCCATCAAATACCTTTACTGTATTCTCCTTGAAAATTTTAAGAATCTTATCACGATCCTCTTCTGTTTCGATCTCTACAACCTTTTCCGCCTCAGGAGGATTGTAAAAGAAAATGCCATCATCGTTGATAAAAGCAAATGCTGTGTTCTGATTGTTACACGGACAAGGAGTTGTTCTCCCTTTCCAGGTGGACATAACTCCTGTTACAAGCTGCTGTTCTCCAAGAGCAACTCCGTTAACACCGTCACCAGCCCAGCACAAAATGGCTGTTTCTAAATCACTGAGGGGAACAGGCTCCTTTTCAGAGACATAGTCAGTAATACCATCTGAGATCTTATAACCTAGTCCAAAACGGCGTCCTCTGCGGTGTGCCAGTGACTTGAAAAGAGGGTAATCAAACAACTTGTTAATACGCTCCCGATCTGGCATTTCATATACCTCCTATGTTAATGTAATGCTTATATCAAACTATTTGCAAATATCATGCCAACTGTCCTCCCCCCTTCAACAACAGTTGCTCTTTGTATTACTGCACCATTTTTGAAGCAAAAACAGGGCTTTTATTGCGCAGATAAACCTCTCTAAATCCGCAAAAATCCGCCTACTACACGGCAAACAAGAACTTT
The DNA here is from genome assembly GCA_012842275.1 of Syntrophaceticus sp. Classification (GTDB taxonomy): domain Bacteria; phylum Bacillota; class DSM-12270; order Thermacetogeniales; family Thermacetogeniaceae; genus DTU068. Next base: position 16,927 of record DUSK01000021.1, read on the forward strand.
TTTATTGCACCAAAAATGAATCAGGTTATTGCCGCTCATGCAGGGAATGAACCGATCAATAAAGAAATAGTTAATATGTGCTTTAGGGCACAAACGACAGCTGCAAAGATCATGGATGCCAAAGTCCAACATATTGTTAGAAAAAAAACAGCATAGCTTGAGCACTGAGGAGGTGATTGTTGTGGCCAAAGGGAAAAAAGCAAAACCCGACGATTTTATTCCTGTTTTGATAAATCAAGATAAAAATCAAGTAAACTTCAGCAGCGCTTTTTCTTTATCCGATGAACTGAAAAAGGTAATCGACCTGTTTCCAGAAGGGGTTATGATTACCGACTTAGAGCACAATGTGCTCATGGTTAATAAATGGCACGCCCTATTGGAATATTTTGCAGAAGATGAATTAATAGGTAAAAATTTATTTGAACTTAATAAAGAGGGCTATTACACAGAACTCACTTCTTGGATGAGATCAAAAGACAGCATACATATGCTTATACAGACGAAAAATAATCGTGTGCTGCTGGTAACAGGCAAAATAATCTGGCAGGAACCCCGGGATATTGTTGGGTGGTTTTATACCCTTCAGGATGTTTATGATTTTAGAGAATTAAAACTGGTGCTCGAAAAGGGAGCGGCTATTCCTTCAGCATTTACTCGCCGGGGCAAACAAGAACAATCACCGGAATTCATTTATAAAAGCAAGAAAATGCAGAGCATCTTCAACACCATGCTCAAGGTGTGCTGGGCCGATTCCCCTATAATCCTCACAGGAGAATCAGGAACAGGCAAGGATGTGATTGCCAGAAAGATCCACGAATTGAGCAATCGCGCCGGGAAATTTGTGCATGTAAACTGTCCTTCCATTCCTGAAACACTTTTTGAAAGCGAGTTATTCGGCTATGAAACAGGTGCTTTTACCGGCGCTAAAAAGGATGGCAAACCAGGCCTTTTTGAAATGGCTGAAAACGGCACAATCTTTTTAGATGAGATAGGGGACCTCTCCTACAACATGCAATCGAAGCTGCTACAGGTGATGCAAGATGGTAATTTTAGGCGTGTAGGGGGCACCCGTGATCTGAAAGTAACCGCCCGGGTTATTTCCGCAACAAATCAAGATTTAAAGAAATTGATAGCTGAAGGCAAGTTCAGAGCTGATTTATATTACCGTTTATGTGTGATTCCAATCCATATTCCTCCGCTGCGGGAGCGAACAGAAGATATCCCTATTCTGGCGGATCACTTTTTACAAGAACTCAATATCAAATACGGCATCCGCAAGCAGTTTTCTCAGGGTTTGGTTGACTGGATGCTCAGTTATTCCTGGCCTGGTAATGTCAGAGAGTTAAAAAACCTGGTTGAAAGGCTTTTTGTCAGTTCCAGTAAAAATATCATCCAGTTTTCCGATCTGGGTTTTGAGAACCTAGATGAAGCTATCGCCCACTCCTGTTATAAAGACGGTATCACCTTAGAAGAGGCAGTGGGGAACCTGGAAAAACTGCTCATATCACGGGCGCTGAAAGAGGCACCTAATACTCGGGAGGCGGCAAAGAGCCTTGGTATCAGCCAGTCAACACTACTGCGCAAAGCCCATAAATATGGGATTGACACAAGTTAATCCTCATGCCAAATTTTCATATGGTTATGGAAATGTTCAGTCAGGGCATCAGGTGGATAATAAGTCTTATAATAATCCAGATCCACATGATGAACAGTGGCTCCTACAGGTACCAACAATGAATCGATAAAAGCAGGAAACCTGCCGTACTCATCCAAAATATAGTTGCAGTAATCTTTTGCCACCTGTAATATCAGTTCTGAATACTTGGGGATATTGTCCACCTTGTTTTTCCATTTTTTGATAGGGGTGCTTCCGGTATAGCCGGAAACAAAAATTCCATTCTCACCCCAGCGATCAGCGATAATAGCATCTACCGCCTCATCCATGCTCTTATAGTTTGGCGGGCAGTAGGATTCCAAATGGTTCTTCAATGCCACCGGATTAGGTATTCCATCCTTACCACGAACAAATGTTGCACCCAATCCTCTGCATAAAGGAGTTTCACCCAGAAGAACAAAAGGAGCAAACCCGGTGTGAGCCCAGCAGCCCAAACCCATCACTTCACATGCCAGGGACAAATTCTGTATTTTGTAATGAGCCATGGATACCACAAGGTTAAAAATAAAATTCTCAAACA
>DUSK01000022.1 GCA_012842275.1 Syntrophaceticus sp.
GTCTTTATCACTTTACGGCTTAATTCGGCTCGTGCGGAAGCACCTGTTAATACTGCATTTAATGAATCAATATTCCATGAAACAAGCTTCAAAACTTCTCCTCCCCCACCATAATTAATTGTTAAATCATATTTGCCATTTTATTTTTCAGCAAATTTTCTATCATAATAGCATCGCTGCAATCAATACGACAAGTATAAAACCTGTATTATGAACCAGTTACCCCTTGTAGGGAGCCACTATACCCCCTAAATGGCATCGATCTGGCCACGGAATTGAAAGATAGAAACAGGAAACCACTAGATAGGAGGAAACAAAAAAAGATGCCCTTTTTCAGGCACTCAGTACATATTTTTATTCTCAAAAGTAAGCAGACATTGTCAATGTCCCTGTTCACAATTTAATTGCATTTCTTATCCATTCGCTTTTTGATGAAATCAATAAATGCATTCGCCTGTCTCTCTAAGAAAGTCCCGCTGATGGCGGCAGGCTTCCCTGCAAGAACCTGCGGTTCTTTATCGCTGACCGGGCGGGACAACCAGTCAATCAGGTTTTTCAGCACCCCGGGGAAAAAGTGATTGTACTCAGGGGTAAAGAACCAAATACCATCTGCAGTTTTTACTTCCTCACGCACTCTTTTTACTGCTTCAGGTGTAGGAAACTCAATATCCTCATTCATGAAAGGAACATCCTGATAATCTAGAATAGAGAAATCTACCCGGTCTCCAAGTATTTCTTTCGCGGCTAAAGCCAGCTGACGGTTATAGGATTCTTTGCGGAGAGAACCCACAATAGCTAATATCTTGATTTTTTCCAATTTGATAATCACCCCTCTGTATTGTCCTTAAAAGAAATCTTATCATTATCCCACTTTTTGTATTCATCAGTCATCACGTAAGCCATAACAGACCAGCTTGACATCGATGCCTATTATAGTTCTATTTTATCAGAAAAGTGGTATATATTGGTAACAATCTGTTGGGGCTATTATTTTATTTTGTTGCTTTCTTCACCTTGATGCGCCCTTATTCTTTAAGACAATAATCGCATGGCTGATAAGCCCTGACCCGAGTCCGATGACTCCGCCAAAAACTAAACCGATCAGCGTATCAATCCAACCACCATATAAGAACATGTCCCGGCCGCCACTGTCTAAAAAACCAATGAGGGTCCCGATAGCAAGGCCAAAGAACAAAAACCCTGCGTAAAACAATCCGATAGCTTCATAATCGGCAGGATTCCTATTTTTATAGTACTCAGCAAACCTTTCCTGCAAATCGGCAGACTTAGCGGTATTGCTACGAAACCTGAACTCCTCTTTCGCCCGTTCAAATGCCTCCTGCTCAGATAACCCTTGTTCCATTAAATCTTTCATATAGTCACAAATGTAAAGGATCATATCGCTTTGTGCCTCAATTGACAGATCAGAACGGCTCTTTAATTTTGCCAGTTTTGCCGTGAAGCTATTCTTGATCTGGCCTGTTTTCAATCTCAGCTTTTCTAAGTATGTCATCTCAGCTTCCTCCAAATAGTACTGTGATTGTTCCTTTGCGAATCGTTTAATTTCTTCCATGATCTCATCACTCAGATTCATCTTTGATCCCCCATTCTCTTAATGTTTGAATACGCTCGCTCAAAAAATCCCACCTTGCCCAAAAAGAAGCTAGCTCTTCAAAACCCCGCTCATTCAGGGTGTAAAACTTTCTTGGCGGTCCTATTTCCGAAGGCCTTTTCGTAATGTGAACTAATTTATTTTTTTCAAGCCGTAACAGCAGCGCATACACAGTAGCCTCTGCAATCTCTTCAAAGCCCAAAAGGCGTAATTTCTTAGCAATCTCATAACCATAGATTTCGCCGTGACTTATGATTTCCAGCACTATCCCTTCCAAAACGCCTTTGAGCATTTCACTCATGTTCCCCAGAAAACCACCCCCTCAGGTATTCAATAACGTTGGTTATCAATAATATTGAGTACTTCTATATAATAGCATAGAGTAGTCAGGTGAACAATAGACTTTTTAAAAACAAGTGTGGCTATGTAGATCGATTTGCCTGAGAGTAGGACTATATGGAAGGGGCTCGGGGGACAGGGGTAGGGTGGGCAAGGAGTTACACTTCAATAAAACGGCTCATCCTTTCAGTTGATTAAATCATTCCCACTGATCAAACTGGATCAGTTTCCAGTTAACGAGCATATTTATGATAAAATACTAATAAACGAAAAGGATTTAAGCATTGGTGATGGGGTGGTGCTGCTGGTGAATAAGAAAGATTTATCTGAAAGGGATATATGCTCAAAA